>NZ_JAJQJF010000005.1:0-381055 GCF_021213615.1 Cupriavidus sp. UGS-1
TTATGCCTGGTGACCATAGCAAGTCGGAACCACCCCTTCCCATCCCGAACAGGACCGTGAAACGACTTCGCGCCGATGATAGTGCGGACTACCCGTGTGAAAGTAGGTCATCGCCAGGCTCTCCATTGAAAAACGCCCCAGATCCCAACAGGTCTGGGGCGTTTTGCTTTGCGGTGCAGCCGTGAAAATCACTGCCGTGAAAATCACTGTCCGCGCCGACGCAAGAGCATAAAAAAAGCGGCCGCACGGGCCGCTTTTTACTATCCCGCTACCGATCAAGCACCGCAGCCGTGTTCCGCGGCCTTGGCCAGCTCTTCCGGCGGTACGTCACGCACGTGCGTGGCCACCGACCAGCGATGCCCATACGGGTCTTCCAGTTGGCCGTAGCGGTCCCCCCAGAACATGTCCTGGACGGGCATCGTGACCTTGGCGCCCGCGTCGACGGCGCGGGCCACGGCGGCGTCCACATCCTCGACGTACAGATGCAGCACCACCGGCGTTCCCTTCAACGTCATCGGCCCCAGGCTCTGCCATTCGGGCATTTCCTCCGCCATCATCACCGGCGAATTGCCGATGCGCAGCATCGCGTGCATCAGCTGGCCTTGCGGGGTAAGCAGCTTGAATTCCTCGGCCGCGCCGAACGCGCGCTTGTAGAACTCGATTGCTTCCAGCGCATTCTTGCAGACGATATGCGGGGTCAGCGTCGGCATGCCTTCGGGAATCGGCTTGACTTGCGTTTGTGCCATCTTGGTTCTCCTGTCTGATCGTGCTGTGCGAACGGTCCTGGACCGTGTCTGTGTTGCGCGTGATCGCGTCGTTATTGCGATTGCTGTGGCGATTGCTGTCGCTGCTGAATCTGTTCCAGCTCGCGGAAGCGCTCGATACCTTCGCTCGGCGGAAAATCCTCGAGGTCGTACAGCTGGCGTACCTCGATCTCGCAGTTGTCGTCGTCGGTGGCCGGATTCGGGAAGCGCCGCGTCCATTCCAGCGCCTCTTCGCGCGACTTCACCTGGATGATGGTGTAGCCGGCGATCAGCTCCTTGGTCTCGGCGAACGGTCCATCGGTGACGGTCCGCTGCTGGCCTTGATAGCGGATCCGCCAGCCCTTGGCGCTCGGTTGCAGGCCGGACGCATCGACCAGTACGCCGGCCTTCGATAGCTCCTCGTGGTAGGCCGCCATTTCGGCAATCAGCCCGTCCTCCGGCATCACGCCGCTTTCGGTCTTTTGCGTGGCTCGAACCAGAATCATGAAGCGCATTGCGGTATCTCCTGTCGGTAGATCAGTCTAGGCGATGCCATCGGCCGCTCAGGGCTGCAGTTCGAACAGCGCCTTGCCGCTCTCGATGTCGAACGGTGCGGAAAAATGATCGTGGGCAATCTTCCAGCCCTCGGCCGTCTTGCGCAGGCCGACGGTAACGCGCATCCACGAGGCACTCTCTTTGCCGGTCTCGTCCTGGTGGCCGCAGCGCAGCAGGTAGTGGCCATAACCGAGCTGCTGGTCGACGAACAGTTGCAGGTCATGCATCTCGAACACCATCGGCCCCGTGCACATTTCCATGCAGGCCGCCCAGTGCTTGCCGTAGGCGTCGGCGCCCTTGAATTGCAGCTGCATCACGGCGTCGAAGGCGACGACGTCCGGAGTGTAGTGCGACATGATGCGTGGCACGTCGCGGGCGATCGAGGCCTGCCGCCACGCTTCGAGCATGGTCCGGATTTCGTCGTGGGCGGCGGTCTGGGATTGCGTGGCGTTGCTCATCTTTGAATCTCCTGGAAGGAAAAGGTGGACAGCGAGTTGAACGATGCGAGGTCGTGGCTGAAATTGGGCGGTCACTGCGCGGGCGGCGTACTGCCGACCGCCAGTGACATCACGGGCCGCACTTCGATGCTGCCCAGCCGCGCGGCGGGAATTCCCGCCGCCGCGTGCAGCGCCTCGTGCAGGCCTTCGGCCTCGATCAGATAGAAGCCCGCCAGCTGTTCCTTGGTCTCCGCGAACGGCCCGTCGGTGAACGACACCCTGCCGGCGCGTACCCGCAGCGTGGTGGCCGTTGCCGCGCTTTCGAGCGCCTCGCCGGCCAGATACATGCCGTCGCGCTCGAGTGCGGCGCTGAAGCGCAGACACTGTTCCACCAGGCTGCGCCATTCCGGCTCGGGCATCGCTTGCAGGACACGCTCGTCGGTATAGATCAGGCACAGGTATTTCATCGTCGCCGCTCCTCGGATTTCGGTCGCTGTTCGGACTTCTTGTTACCTAGTCGTACGGCGAACGCCCCAATCGACAATGCCCTGCAAAAAAATTCGCGACCCCGTGTTTACGATCCGCTGGCGCCCGGCAATTCCCGGATCGGCCGGATCTCGACGCTGCCGTGGCGCGCGGGCGGAATCTTCGAGGCGACCTGGATCGCCTCGTTGAGGTCGGCCGCCTCCATCAGATAGAAGCCGGCCAGCTGCTCCTTGGTCTCGGCGAACGGCCCGTCGGTGACGGTCACCTTGCCGTCGCGCACGCGCAGGGTCTTGGCGGTCTCGACCGGCTGCAGCGCCTCGCCGCCGATGTAGTGGCCGCTGCTGCGCACCTTGTCGCCGAAGCGCAGGCATTCGCCGACCAGCGAATTCCATTCGTCGGGCGGCATGCTGTAGACCTGCTTCTCCTGGTAATAGATCAGGCAGAGATATTTCATCGGAGGCTCCTCGGTAATGGTGGCGTTGGCGTTCGGCAAGCGACGCGGCAACGAAACGGCACGGAAAATCAGCATAGACGGCGCCGGCGACGATGCCATGACGCCGGCAGGGCGATGGCCCTGTCATGGGATAGTCGTTCGGGACCGGGTGAAATCGACAGCGGGGATCGAAAGAACGGGTCGACGGAGGGCCGACAGCAAAAAAGTCCGTCGCCACAACCGCTGGAAGCCCGTTATTGCGGCAGTGCGGCAAGCCGCCGTTCGATAAAGCGCCGCTCCGGGCCCTGGCGGACCAGCTCGAGCACGGTCCGATAGGCGGCACGCGCATCAGCGTAGCGGCCCAGGCGCCGGCACAGGTCGGCCCGGGCGGCGTGGGCCAGATGGTAGTCGCCCAGTTCGCCGCGGGCCAGGATCGCGTCGACCAGCAGCAGGCCCGCCTCGGGTCCGTCCCGCATCGCCACGGCGACCGCCCGGTTCAGCTCCACCACGGGGGAGGGCTGCAGCGCCAGCAACACGTCGTACAGCGCGACGATTTGCGGCCAATCGGTCGAAGCCGCGTTGTCCGCTTCGGCGTGCACCGCCGAAATCGCGGCCTGCAGCGAATAGGGGCCGAAGCGGCGCGAGGACAACGCGCGCTCGACCAGCGCGGTGCCCTCGGCGATCAGCGCCCGGTCCCAGCGGCTGCGGTCCTGCTCGTCCAGCAGCACCAGTTCGCCGTCGGACGAGGTGCGCGCTGCCCGGCGCGACTCGTGCAGCAGCATCAGCGCCAGCAGTCCCATGACCTCGGGTTCGGGCAGCAGTTCGAGCAGCAGCCGCGCCAGCCGGATCGCTTCGCCGGACAGGTCGTGGCGGGTCAGCTGGTCGCCGGAGCTGGCCGAATAGCCCTCGTTGAAGACCAGGTAGACCACGCGCAGCACGCTGTCGAGGCGCTCCGGCAGGTCCTGGCGGTCGGGCACCTGATAAGGAATGCGCGCGTCGCGGATCTTGGCCTTGGCGCGCACGATGCGCTGGGCCAGCGTCGACGGCGCCGTCAGGAAGGCGTGGGCGATGTCCTCGGTGGTCAGGCCGCAGACCTCGCGCAGCGTCAGCGCGACCTGGGCGTCCGGCGCCAGCGCAGGGTGGCAGCAGGTAAAGATCAGGCGCAGCCGGTCGTCTTCCAGACAGGCGTCCTCGAACAGTTCGTCGAAGGCGCGCGTCGCGCTCTCGTCGACGATCGCTTCGACCTGTTCGGTGACGTCGTCCAGCGGCCGGAAGCGGGCATGGCGGCGGATGCCGTCGATCGCCTTGAAGCGGCCGGCCGAGATCAGCCAGGCACAGGGATTGGCGGGTACGCCGTCACGCGGCCATTGCTCCAGCGCAGCCTTGAAGGCGTCGTGCAGCGCCTCCTCGGCCAGGTCGAAGTCGCCCAGCAGGCGGATCAGCGTGGCCAGCACGCGCCGCGATTCGGCGCGGTAGACGGCGGCGACGGCGGCCTCGGAGGCTGCGCGGGCATCGGCAGCGATGGTTTCGGACGGTGCGGCGATGGGATCAGGCATCGGTCGTGGTCGGCGGAGGCCGCCGCGGACCGCGGCTGGCAGAGCGTGCACTGGCGCACGGGCATGCCGATTCTGCGGCGGATGGTTGGCGATGGCAAGGCAAGCCGGACCGTTGTAACAAAGTGCCGGCGTCGCGTTGGGGTGCGGGAGAACGGATGGACGCAGCCGACGTGCTGACGTCGGCAAGGAAAGCGCGATCCGGCGCCATCCGGACGCCTATAGTGTTCAGACCACGCGGGCATGGCTCGTGCTTGATATGGCGGCCGCGAGCAGAGTCGAGCCGAACCGAGCGCGCGCGAAAAAACGAGGAGACGCGAAGCCATGGAACGATTCCGGCGCGACTGGCGTGACCATCCTGTCCGGCTGCTGCTTGGCCTGACGATCAACGGCGGCGGCGTGGCGGTGCTGCTGGCCCGGCTGTTCGCCGATGTCTGAGCGCCCGCCGTCGCACTGTCTGCGGGGGAAGCGCGATGCCGCCTGACGCGACCCCGCCACCGGACGCCGGCGCGCAGGCCGCGGGGCCGCTCGGCGCCTGGCGACGCCCGCCCGGCGGCAAGTTGCATTGGCGCCGTCTGCTGGCCTTCCTCGGGCCCGGCTACCTGGTCGCGGTCGGCTATATGGATCCAGGCAACTGGGCCACGGACCTCGCCGCCGGTTCGGGCTATGGCTACGCGCTGCTGTGGATCGTGCTGATGTCCAGCCTGATCGCGATGCTGCTGCAGACGCTGGCGGCGCGATTGGGCGTGGTATCCGGCATGGACCTGGCGCAGGCCTGCCGGCAGCATTCGAGCAAGCGCTCGGCGCTGGCGCAATGGCTGCTGTGCGAGCTGGCGATCTGCGCGACCGATCTGGCCGAGGTCATCGGCACCGCCATCGCGCTGAATCTGCTGTTCGGCATTCCGTTGACCTGGGGCGTGGGCGCGACCGTGCTCGACGTGCTGCTGATCCTGGCGCTGCAGCAGCGCGGCTACCGGCAGCTGGAGGCGGTGGTCATCGCGCTGCTGGCCGTGGTGTTTCTCTGCTTCGCGATCAACCTGGTGCTGGTGCAGCCGCAATGGGGCGAGGTCGCGCGCGGCTTCGTGCCAAGCACGCGCGTGCTGACCGACACCAACATGCTTTACATCGCGATCGGCATCGTCGGCGCGACCGTGATGCCGCACAACCTGTACCTGCATTCGTCGATGGTCGGGCCGCAACGCATCCGTCGCGGCAACGAAAGCATCGGCACCACGCTTGCCTATTACACGGTCGACATCATGCTGGCACTGGTGATCGCCTTCTTCATCAATGCCGCCATCCTGGTGACCGCGGGCGCGGTGTTCCACACCGGTGGCATGCACGAAGTCAACGACCTGCGCGCCGCCTACCAGCTGCTCGGGCCGCTGACGGGCACCGCGATCGCCAGCGTGCTGTTCGGCGTCGCGCTGCTGGCCTCGGGTCAAAGCTCCGCGGTCACGGCGACGCTCGCCGGGCAGATCGTGATGGAGGGCTTCGTCAAGCTGCGGCTGCCCGCGTGGGCGCGCCGGCTGCTGACGCGCGGCATCGCGGTGGTACCGGCGATGTTCGTCGCGCTCGCCTACGGCGAGGCCGGCATCGGCCAGCTGCTGGTGCTCAGCCAGGTCATCCTGAGCCTGCAATTGCCGTTCGCGGTGGTGCCGCTGATCTGGCTGACCAGCCGCCGTTCGGTGATGGGCGCCTACGTGAACAGGCCGTGGGTCACGGTGCTGGCAGTGATCGCGGTGACGTTGATCATCGGCATGAACGTGACGCTGCTGGCGACGACCGTGTTGCCCTAGCGACAGCCATCGCCAAGGCGGGAGCGCAAGACAACGCGCGTTGCCGACGTCCAAAGGAAAAGAGGCGGCCAATCCGGCCGCCTCGTTCTTCATCGCCCAACATCTCGACGCGCGCAGCGGTCAGGCCTTGCCGGGAGGAGTCTTGGGCGAGCCCGATGCCGCACCGCCTGCGCCGGGTGCGCCCGGCGCGACGGTGGCGGTCGGCAGCTCGGACTCGTCGACGCTGCCCAGATCCGCGCCCGTGACCGGATCGCTGTTGACGTCAGACTCGGTGCGCATCGCCGCCGCTTCCACCGCGCTGGCCTGGGTCGGCTCGAGCTGGACTTCCGGCATGCCGCTGCCGCCATCGACCGCCGGCGGGGGATTCTCGACGAACTCGAACGTCGAATCGGCATTCCACGGGCCGCGCAGCGCGTCGCCCTGCGACATCTTGTAGTAGACGCTGGCGAACTCCGGCATCGGCGGCGCCTTGCCCGGCGGGAAGCTGGGCTGGATCGAGTACAGGGCCTTTTCGAACGACTTCTGGTGCGACACCTCGCGCGTCATCAGGAAGCCCAGGGCTTCCTGCACGCCGGGGTCGTCGGTGACGTTGATCAGCCGCTCGTAAATGATCTTGGCGCGGGCCTCGGCCGCGATATTCGAGCGCAGGTCCGCGGTGGGCTCGCCGATCGTGTCGATATAGGCCGCGGTCCACGGCACGCCGCCCGAGTTCGTCAGCGGCGGGCCGCCGCCGTACAGCAGCTGGGTCACGTGGCTGTCATTGCCGGGGCCCGACAGCGAACGATAGAGCTCGGCTTCCTGTTCGACGCCCTCGGCAAGCTGACCCTTGGCCCCCTTGTTCAGCATGGCGACGATCGAGCCGATCACCTCCAGATGGCTCAGTTCCTCGGTTGCGATATCGAGCAGCATGTCCTTGCGGCCAGGATCGTCCTCGGCGAGCGCTTGCGTGAAATAGCGCAGGGCGGCAGCCAGTTCGCCCTGCGGACCGCCGAACTGCTCAAGCAACAGATTGGCCAGGCCCGGATCGGGCCGTGCTACGCGTACGGTGTACTGCAATCGTTTGTTGTGAATGAACATGGGGATCCTCCGATCTCGGTCAACGGACATCAAGCAGGGACTCAAGCGGTACTTCACGCCGCATGGGCGTGGGTTGCGCTGCAATGCCCATGCCCGCAGCGCGGAACGGCGCGGAGAATCGCCGTCGTGGACACGGCCGCCGGAGCCGCGGGGGCGAGACCGGGAAGGGAGGAGGGCGCTTATCGTAGTTGCCGCCCGGTGAAATTCGGCAAACGTGTAAAACTTTCGCCTTCGGCTCTGTGCTGCGCGGGATGTCGCAAGCCGGCAACGCTTGCGGTCAATCTCGGCCGAGTCGCCTCAGCGCGCCGCCTGCGTCACCGGCAGCGCCTTCAGATGGAGATAGAGCGCGGTCAGGTCGGTGTCGCTCATCTTGGCCAGGCTTTCGAACGGCATCACCTTGCTGACCTCGGTGCCGTCCGGCCGCACGCCGGTGCGCATCATCTCGATGAAGCGATCCGGCGTGCGGTAGCGCAGCATCACGGCACCGGGCCGCAGGTCCGCGGCGGCCGGCCAGTCCGGCGGCGCGCCCGGAATCTTGCCCCCAGCCAGATCGGCGCCGTGGCAGCCGATGCAGGCATTGGCGACATAGGCGCCATATGCGGCCGTGGGCGCGGGCTCCAGCGCCGGCGACGGCGGACGGCTGTGGTCGATCTTTGCGGCCGCGTCCTCGATCATGCCGAAGCCGTACAGCACGCGCGCCATCATCGGCAGGCGGATCTCGGTCATGCCGCTGAGCAGCGGCGGCAGGCTGCGCATATAGGCGACCAGCGCCGACAGGTCCTCGTCGCTGAGCTGGTTGTAGTCCTCGCTCGGCATGATCATCAGCGGCCGGCCGGAGGGCGCGACGCCGTGGCGGATCGCCAGCACCCAATCGCGTTCGCGATAACGCGCGACATCCGGATTGCCGGCGGTCACATTGGGCGTGCGCACGAACATGCCACCCGGGTCGTTGATCATCACGCGGCCGCGGCCGTCGGCCCCGTGGCATTCCATGCAGCCGCGCGATTCATACAGATATTTGCCGCGCGCCAGCGCTTGCGCGTCATCGCGGTAAGCGACGGGAACCGCTGGCACATGCACCCGCCGCTGTGCCTTGCGTTCGGCGAGCAGAATGCCGGTCGCCAGCACCAGGCCCGCGACGACCACCAGTCCGGCGATCGTCCAACCCGCAATACGGATCACGCGCTTCATCGTCGCCCCTGTCGATGCGGAAAGGCGATATTGCAGCGATGGCGGTGGTAGCGGTATGTGCGCGAGCGCACCGAGGCGCGATGAGCGTCAGTCGCGGCGGGAGTCGCGGTATGAGAGGCAAAAGCGAAAGCCAGTTGGTTTCCGCGGTAGCGGCCTTGCGGTCATGGCGCAAAGATGGCAGCCCCATGTCCTCAAGGAGAGTTATCAATGTCACCCATTGCCATTCACGCCCAGCGGCCATTCGACATGCCGCCGGTCCCGCCGCAGGCGAAGTCCCCCGATCAGCGTTACGCAATGTCGCCGCAGGATGCCGCCAATGTGCTGCTGATGAACCTGCTGATCGCCAACCTGACCGCCAACGCATTCGCCCCCCGGGCATCGGCGCCGATCCGGATCAATGCGGTCGTGCTGATCGACAATGCCGGCAAGCTGTCGGCGGCCATCGTGGTGCTGTGGCCGGCGGGGAATCCGGAGCCGCAACCGAAGCAGCGCGACGAACGGCAGAGCGAGCGCGCCAGACAGCAGCGTCATCGGCCCGAACCGTCGCACACCACGCCACAGCCTCAGCGGCCCGAACCCGCGTACAGCGCGCCCCCGCCGCAGCGGCCCGAACCATCGCACAGCGCGCCGCCCCCGCAACGCCCCACCCCTCCCGTCAATCCCTACGCGCCTGACGGATGGAGCCATGACCGTCTGCCGCACGAAATCCTTGGGCTGAACGCCGGCGAGACCGATGTCGCGAAGATCGGCAAGGCGTTCCGGGCGGCATCGCTGAAGGCCCATCCCGACAAGGGTGGCACTCAGGAGGCAATGCAGGCGGTGTCCGCGGCGCGGGACTTCATGCAGGCCCAGGCCGAGCAGGCGACCGCAGGCTCGGCTGCCCGCTAAGCGGCTTCTCACCAAGCGGCTTCTCACCAAGCGGCTGCCCACCAGGCGGCAGACAGCATAGGCGCCCCGAGGCGCCAACACTGGCCCGTCCAGCGCAACACGCGGACGGGCCAGTCTGTTTTGAGTCTGTTCTCAGTCGACCTGCGCGCCCGATGCCTTGACGATGCGCGCCCACTTGTCGATATCGCCCTTGAGCTGGGTCGCGAACTGCTGCGGCGTGGCCGACAGCGCTTCGGCCCCCTGCGCGCCCAGCTTTTCGCGCAGCGCGGGGTCGGCCAGCGCGGCCTGCATGGTCTGGGCCAGCTTCTGCGTGATCTCCTTCGGCGTCCCCTTGACCGCGAACAGGCCGACCCACAGGTCGCCGCTATAGCCAGGCACCGTCTCGCCGATGGCCGGGATGTCCGGCGCGAACGGCGAGCGCCTGGCCGAGCTGACGCCCAGCGCGCGGACCTTGCCGGCCTTGATATGCGGCAACACGGAGGGCAGGCTGGCGAACGCCATCGGCACCTGATTGCCCAGCACATCGTTCAGCGCCGGTGCGACGCCCTTGTAGGGCACATGCTCCAGCTGGATACCGGCCATGCTGTTCAGCATCTCGCCGAGCAGATGGTTCAGCGTGCCGTTGCCGGCCGACGCAAAGCGATACTGGCCCGGTTTCGCCTTCGCCATCGCGATCAGTTCGGGCAGCGACTTCGCCGGGAAGGCGGGATTGACCACCAGCACGTTGGGCACGGTCGCGACCAGCGCGATCGGCTCGAAGTCCTTGATCGGATCGAATGGAACCTGGCGGTACAGCGACGGATTGATCGCCTGCGTGCTGCTGATCGTCATCAGCAGCGTATAGCCGTTCGGCGTCGCGCGGGCTGCGAACTGCGTGCCGATATTGCCGCCGGCGCCGGGCCGGTTCTCGACGACGACCTGCTGGCCGAGGCGTTGCGACAGATCCGCGGCCACCAGCCGGGCCACGATGTCGTTGGTCCCGCCCGGTGCCTGCGGCACGATCATCTGAATCGGCTTGCTGGGCCAGTTGTCGGTCGGGCTTGCGGCACCGGCCTGCGTGGCGCCGAGCAGTGCCACCGCTGAAACGACGCAGGCCAGGGCCTGGCGAATGCCTTGCATGATGTCTCCTCCTTGTTGACGCGCACCTCGGACGCGCACCTTGGTCGCGCACCTTGGTCGCGATGCGCGAGCGACTTTACCGAAGGAGAACCGCGGCGGGAAATTGAATCTGCGACTACGGGCATAAGCGCCGCTTATCGGCGGCTTGACGCGCGTGTCGGCGGACCTTACTTCTCGAGGAAGGGCAGCGCGTGCGCCAGCAGCACGTCGGGCGCTTCCTCGGCGATATAGTGCCCGCACGGCAACGAGCCGCCGTCGACGTCAGACGCCACGCGCTGCCATTCCCGTAGCGGCTGGAAGCAGCGATGGACCACGCCCTGTTCGCCCCACAGCACCAGCAGCGGCATCGTCAGGCGCTTGCCGGCCTCGCGATCGGCGCGGTCGTGTTCGAGGTCGATGCCGGCGGCAGCGCGATAGTCCTCGCAGACGCCATGCGCGGCGCCCGGCAGCGCGGCACAGCGCTCGTATTCGCGCAGCGCACGCGGATCGAAGGGACTCAGCCCGGCGCTGCGGCCGCCCATCAGGTCGCGGATATAGCGCGACGGATCGGCCTCGATCAGCCGCTCGGGCAGCGGTGCCGGCTGGATCAGGAAGAACCAGTGCCAGTACGCGCGGGCGAAGGCTTCGGTCGTCTGCTCGTACATGGCCAGCGTCGGCGCGATATCGAGCAGCACCATGCGCTCGATCGCGGCGGGGTGGTCCATGCCGAGCCGATGGGCTACCCGCGCGCCGCGGTCGTGCGCCAGCACGCGAAAGCGTTCGAAACCGAGCGACTGCATCACGCGCAGCGCGTCGCGCGCCATCGTGCGCTTGCTGTAGTTGCCGTGGTCCGCGGCACCGGCCGGCTTCGACGAATCGCCATAGCCGCGCAGGTCGCAGGCCACCACGGTGAACCGCTGCGCCAGCGTTGGCGCAACCTTGTGCCAGATCGCATGCGTCTGCGGATGGCCGTGCAGCAGCAACAGCGGCGGCCCGTCACCGCCGACGACGGCATGGATCGTGACCTCGCTGTCGGTCTCGACGTCGATGCTGCGAAATTGCGGGAAAAGGGAAAGGTCCACGGCGCGATCTCCGAACGGGAATCGCGCCATTCTAGTGCGTCGGCGGCGCGGGATTGGTCGCCTGCCAGGCAACACAAGGCTAACTGGCAGGAAAGAACGGCCAAGGGATGGCGCCTGTGCCGCCGAGCCGCCGCCGCCGCGCCCAAGGCGCCGCCCCGACATCAGGCCGCCAGCGCCTACGAATTGAGCAGCCGCAGCGTCTGCGGGTTGGTCAGCGGAATCTCGGCCGCGCGCAGCCGCTTCAGGATGTCAAACAGCAGATCGCTCTTGGTGCCGCCGGCGATGCGCGGGCTGGAGACGAAGCCGGTCACGGTCAGCGTGATGCCGTTCGGCGCGAGCTGGCTGAAGGTCACCGACGGCGCCGGGTGCTCGAGGATCGCCTCGTTGTCGGCGTAGGCTGCGAGCAGCATGTCGCGCACCTCCTCGGGATCGATGTTCAGCGGGAAGGTCAGCGTCAGCGAGGCCACGCCCAGCGTGCTGTTGTTCATCGTCACGTTGCGCACGCTCTGCGAGATCAGCTGCGAATTCGGCACGATCATCGTCGAGCGGTCGCCCAGCTGGATCTCGGTGGCGCGCACGCTGATGCGGCGGATATCGCCCTCGACGCCGCCGATATTGACCATGTCGCCGACCTTGACTGGCCGCTCGGTCAGCAGGATCAGCCCCGAGATGAAGTTCTTGACGATCTCCTGCAGGCCGAAACCGATGCCGACCGACAGCGCGCTGACGATCCAGGCCAGGTTGTCCCAGCGCACGCCCAGCAGCGACAGCGTCATCAGCACCAGCAGCACGTAGCCGATATTGCTGAACAGCGTGACCAGCGAGGCGCGCATGCCGGGCTCCATGCCGGTCTTGGGCAGCAGGTCCGCATCGAGCCAGCGGCGCACCGAACGCAGGATGTAGACGCCCACGCCGGTAGCGATCACCGCGTTCAGGATGCGCTCCGGCATGATGTTCATCGCCCGCAGCCGCTCGCCGCCCAGCACCATCAGCAGGCTGTCGAGCAGGTCCTTGGGCGTGGTGCCGAAGCCCCCGGTCAGCAGCGCAATCACCGCCATCAGCAACAGCAAGCTCGAGCCGAGCCCCGACAGCACGGTCGACACCTGGTCCAGATGGCTGTCGCCGAGCCCGAACAGTTGCTTGATGATCCGGCCGCTCGAATAGTTGACCGAGAACAGGCTTTCGCAGGCATCGCGCGTCAGCTTGGTCAGCAGATAGAGGCTGCACAGCACGATGTCGAACCAGACGATCTCGTAGGTCAGGAAGCGGGCGAACGTGATATAGCCGGTCAGCAGCGCGGCCAGCGTGACGACGATGGTGACGGTCAGCGCGGCCAGCACGATGCCGGTCAGCGTCGAGCCGCTGCCCGGCCGCTCGCCGGCCGCGACCAGCCTCGCACGCACGCGGTTGGCCCGCAGCAGCGCGGCGCCGATCGTCAGCGTGACCACCAGCGAGACCAGGCCGCGTCCGAACAGCGTGACCTGCACGCTGGTGTCGATCGTGCGGTTCAGCTGCTCGATGGTGCCGGCCAGCAACAGCAGGCCCGCCAGCACGATGGGGAAGGGACGCAGCGCGCGGGCGATGTCGTCGTGCAGCGACGGCAGGCGCCAGGTCGGATGGCGCGTGCACAGCAGCGCGCGGCCCAGGCCGGCGATCAGCGCGCTGGTCATCGTCAGCTTGATCAGCTCGTCGGCCAGATCGCGCATCGGCTCGGACAGCTCGTAGTCGCGGGTGAAGGCAAACAGCACGATGCGCACCGCCAGCGCGGTGGTCAGCACCGTGGCCAGCGCGGTCGACAGCGCCAGCGCGCTGCGCCGCAGCCGGTGCTCCGGCAGCCGGTGCAGGCAAACCCATGCCATGCCGCGCTCGATCAGCCGGCGGCCCAGCGACCAGATCGCGAAGGCCAGCGCCAGCAGCATCACCGTGCCGGTCCGGTGTTCGGCGTCCCAGGCCTGTTTCGCCATCGGCGTGATCAGCGAGCGCAGCGATTCGAAGCGCTGCCGGTCCTGGCGGCTCGGATCGAATGCCGGCATCCAGAAGTCGCCGCTGAGGATGCTGTTGGAGCGCAGCGCGACCTGGTCCTTCAGATGGCCGCGCTGCAGCTTGGCGATCTGCTCGGCCAGATTGCCCAGGCTTTCCTTGTCCTCTTCGGCCTTCGTCAGTTGCTCGTCGAGCGCCTTGGCGCGCCCGTTCAGCTCGGCGCGCTGACGGGCCACCGCGGGCGCCTCCGATGCGCTGCCATCGGCCGGCGGCGGGCCCAGCAGATCGATCTGTGCCTGTACCTTGGCGCGCTCGGCCACCAGCGTGCCGCTCAGCGTATCGACGTCGGCCAGCAACCGGTGCACGGCGTCGTCGAGCTCGGTCAACTGGTTGCCGCTGGTGTCCCTGGAGGCTTGCTGCTTGATGCGGTCCTGCTCGGTCTGCAGCCGCTTGAGCTCCGCGCTGGCCGCGGCGGCGGAGAACGGGGCCGCAGGCTTGTCTTCGGTCTGGGACGGCTCGTCCGCGCCCAAGGCCGCAGGCGCCGCGGCGGGTAACAAATGCAAAAAGACGATCAGCAGCAGGCTGAGCGCCATTCCGGGAAGTCGACGCATGTAGGGAGCACCTTTGAGCCGGCGCCTGCAGGCGCCGGACGTTGCCGTGGGGTCATCCGATGCGTGCCGGACGTCGCGCCATGCCGCGGGAAGTGGGCACGGCCACGAGCGGGCGTCGCAGCCAACGCGGATGGACGCCGCCGGCACTGGAAAGCCCGGAATTATACATACGTCGTCGAACGCCACCGCAAAAGTGGCTAATTAGCCTCTATCGTGCGGAATGGTGGATGCCGATGTCAGCCGGCAAGCGCCATCGCATTAGCGCCGGAAGCGCTCCACCACCGCCAGCAGACGGTCGCAGGCAGCCGCAACCTGCTTGGGCGGCGCCGTCGCGATGCCGAGCAGCAGGCCGGATCGGGCGCGAGCCGGCGACGCATACCAGACCGACAGCGGCGACGGCGCGATGCCGAACGCCGCCGTTTCCTTCGCGATCGCGACATCGGCGCTGCCATCCGGCAGCGCCAGCAGCACGGCCAGCCCGGTCGGGGCCGCCGCGTCGCCGACGCGCGGCCGCAGATGGGCCAGCAGCCCGTCGCGCTGCGATGCATAGAGCCGCTTGGTGCGCCGCAGATGCCGCAGGTAGTGGCCGTCCTGCATGAACTCGGCGGTGGCGAGCTGGATCGACGACGCCGGAGCGGGCGCCAGACAGGCCGCGATCTCGGCGAAGCGGGACACCAGCGACGGCGGCGCGACGACGAAGCCCAGCCGCAGGGTCGGGCTGATGGTCTTGCTGAACGAGCCGATGTGGATCACGCGTCCGGCGCGGTCCAGCGAGGCGAGGGCAGGCGCCGCGCGGCCCTCGAGCCGCAGTTCGCTGAGGTAGTCGTCCTCGATGACCCAGGCGCCTTGCGCCGCGGCCCAATCGAGCAACTGCAGTCGCCGCGGCAGCGACAGCGTGCCGCCGAGCGGGGCCTGCTGTCCGGGCGTCAGCACCACCACCGCCGCATCCGGCGCGTGCTGGATGCCATAGTCCACATCGATGCCATCGGCATCCACCGGCACCGGTACCAGCGACAGGCCCGCCAGCTCCAGGCCGCGGCGCGTGTACGGAAAGCCCGGGTCCTCCGTCCAGGCCTTGCGCCCGTCCAGGCCGAGCACCCGCAATGCCAGCCCGAGGCCGCCGGCGAATCCGCCGGTGATCAGTACCTGCGAGGGCGAACACTGGATGCCGCGCGCGATGGCCAGGTAGGCGGCGATTTCGCGGCGCAGCGCGGCTTCGCCGCGCGGGTCCGGATAGAGCGCGGCGGCGCCGAGTTCGGCGCGCGCGGCATGGGCGCGCACCCGCGAGAACAGCTTGGCCGGAAGGCTCTGCTGGGCCGGCACGCCCATCTGGAAGATCGCCGGACCGGCCATGAATTCCAGATATCTGTCCATGAACGAGCCGGGATCGGGCCGCTCGTCTGCATCGGGGCGCCGCGCGGGCCGGTCGGCGACCCGGGTGCCGCTGGCGCGCGAGGCGACGACGAGCTGCGCATCGGCCAGCTTCTCGTAGGCCGCCTTGACCGTGCCGCGCGCGACGCCTAGCTGGGTCGCCAGGTCCTGCCATGACGGCAGCCGCGCGCCGGGCGCCAGCACGCCGTGTTCGATGGCGTTGCCGATGCCGTCGCGGATCTGGTCGGCCAGCGGCGTCCTGGCGGACCGGTCGAGGGCGAGATGCAGGGGCTGGGTCATGGCCGGTTGATGGCCCGGTCACGGCTGCGGTGACCGGGCGCGTAGTACATGGAAATCAATCATTCTTGGTTCTTTTATTTGTACCAGCGCGCGACCAGAATGGGAACACTTATCTGGAGAGTGTCCCGTGAATATCCGATCCTTGATTGGCGTCGCCTTTGCCGCGACTTACGCCACTGCCGCTGTTGTCTGGAGCATGTCCGCCTTCGCCCATGGCGCGGGAGAAACCGTCACCGAGAATTTCAACCAGCGGATCCCCAACGTGCCGGGCAAGTCGCTGATTGCCGTGGTGGTCGACTATGCGCCGGGCGCCGCATCGCCCGCGCATCTGCACGCGAACTCGGCGTTCATCTACGCCTACGTCGTGTCGGGGGCGATCGAGTCGCAGGTCAATGACGGCCCGAAGCGCATCTACCGGGCGGGCGAGAGCTTCAGCGAGTCGCCGGGCTCGCGCCACCCGGTCAGCCGCAATGCCAGCGCGACGCAGCCCGCGAGGCTGCTGGCCGTGTTCGTCGTCGACACCAGCGACAAGGTGCTGACCACCCCGATCCATTCCTCTGTCACCAAGGAGTCAAAGCAATGAGCAAGCGTCTCGACTACAACCAGATCGCCCCGGCCGGCATGAAGGCGCTGGGCGGTGCCTACGGCTACGTGATGCAGTCCGATCTGCCGCCGGTGCTGGTCGACCTGGTCTACCTGCGCGTGTCGCAGATCAACAACTGCGCCTACTGCCTCGACATGCATACGCGCGACCTGCTGAAGAAGGGCGTCAAGGTCGAAAAGCTTGCGCTGGTCCAGGCCTGGGCGGAGGCCGGCAATCTGTTCGACGAGCGCGAGCGCGCGGCGCTGGCGTGGGCCGAGTCGGTGACGCGCGTCGCGCAGACCGGCGTGCCGGATGCCGATTACCAGGCCGCCCGCGCGGTGTTCGACGAACGCGAACTGGTCGACCTGACCATCGCGATCGGCGTGATGAACCTGTACAACCGCATGGCGATCAGCTTCCGCAATACGCCGCAGGCCGCGCTGGCGCAGTAAGCGGCTCGTTCAGCCGTTTCCGATCCATCTCCGAGGAGTACCGCCGTGGCGACCGACAACATCGCGGGCATCGCGATTCCCGACAGCAAGCTCGCCCGCGAGGCGACCGAACTGATCCGCGATACCGAGAGCGACCTGCTGTTTCACCACTCCGTTCGCGTCTATTTGTGGGGCAGCCTGCTGGGACGCCGGCGGCAGTTCCGTTTCGATCCGGAACTGCTCTACGTCGCGGCGTTGTTCCACGATATCGGCCTGACTTCCCGCTATCGCGAGAGCCAGCTGCGTTTCGAAGTCGACGGCGCCAATGCCGCGCGCGACTTCCTGCGCAGCCACGGCATCGCCGAGAGCGAGATCGCGACGGTGTGGGCGGCCATCGCCCTGCATACGACGCCGGGTATTCCGGAACACATGCATCCCGAGATCGCGCTGCTCCAGGCCGGAGCGGGAATGGACGTGGCAGGGCGGGGCTTCGAGCATTTCGGCGACGACGAGCGCGCAGCGGTGATCGCGGCCCATCCGCGCGGTCACGGCTTCAAGCACGGCATCATCGACGCCTTTTATGAAGGCATGAAGCACCGGCCCGATACCACGTTCGGCACCTTCAACGACGACGTGCTCGCGTTCAAGGATCCAGGTTTCCGGCGCGGCAACATCTGCAGCATCATTCTCGGCTCGCGCTGGCCGGATTGAGTCCGGGGCTCACAACTGCGACGGGGCTCGTTCAGGCTTGCTGGCTGCGAGGCTTCAGCCGTTGGACCCCCTCGAACACCAGCATGCCGGCCGCCATCGCGCCGACGAAGCCGGCTGCCTTCGGATAGCCGGCTCCGAGCGCCACCAGGGCGGGGCCCGGGCAGAATCCGGCCAATCCCCAGCCGATGCCGAATGCCGCGCTGCCCAGCACCAGGCGCAACGTGACGCCGGTCGCGGCGGGAAGCTGCATCGGCCGGCCCAGCAGCGAGCGCTGGCGCCGATTCGCGAGGAAGAACGCCGGTGCCGCGACGGCAATCGCGCCGATCATCACGAAGGCGAGCGAAGGATCCCATGCGCCGGCCATGTCGAGGAAGCCCAGTACCTTGGCCGGGTTCGCCATGCCGGACACCATCAGGCCGATGCCGAACAACAGTCCGGCGACCAATGCGGCAATCGCGGTCATGTCAGCCGCCCACCAGATGACGTTGCACGAAGACGGTCAGCAGCCCCGTGCCGATGAAGGTCAGCGTGGCGACCAGCGAGCGGACCGAGCCCCGTGAGATGCCGCATACGCCGTGGCCGCTGGTACAACCGCTCGCGTAGCGGGTTCCCAGCCCGACCAGAAAGCCGGCGATCAGTATCTGACCCCAGCCACTGTCGATGTCGGCCGTTGCCGGCATGCCCAGCAGCGCAGCGAGCACAGGGACGCCGATCAGTCCCGCCAGAAAGATCAGGCGCCAGCCCGTGTCCCCGCGCGGCAAACTCAACAGACCGCCCAGGATGCCGCTGATGCCGGCAATCCTGCCGTTGAACAGCACCAGCACGGCGGCCGCCAGTCCGATCAGCAGGCCGCCAAAGAAGGAGAGGCCCGGCGTGAAGTTGGCAACATCGATTTGCATATCCGTTCTCCTGACGCGCTATTCGACCTCGCCGTCGTCGGTGTCGCCGGCCCTGGCGTCCTGCTCGTGGCGCATCGCCGCGGCGGTCAGCGTCGTGGCGACCGCCGGCGCGGCTTCCTTGCGTTCGCTGTAGCGGTCCGTCAGATAGTCCGAACGGTCGCGCGTCAGCAAGGTGAACTTGATCAGTTCCTCCATGACGTCGACCACGCGATCGTAGTACGAGGACGGCTTCATGCGGCCATTCGCATCGAATTCCTGATACGCCTTCGGTACCGACGACTGGTTTGGGATCGTGATCATCCGCATCCAGCGGCCCAGCACGCGCAGCGCGTTGACGGCGTTGAAGGACTGCGATCCGCCGCAGACCTGCATCACCGCCAGCGTGCGGCCCTGGGTCGGCCGAATGCCGCCGCTTTCCAGCGGCAGCCAGTCGATCTGGTTCTTGAAGACAGCGGTCAGCGTGCCGTGGCGCTCGGGGCTGCACCAGACCTGTCCCTCGGACCACTCGGACAGCTTGCGCAGCTGCGCGACCTGCGGGTGGTCCGCCGGCACGCTGTCCGCGATCGGCAGTTCGTGCGGATCGAACACGCGCGTTTCCGCGCCGAGGCGCTTGAGGATGCGTTCGGCCTCCAGCGTCAGCAGCCGGCTGTACGAGGTCGCGCGCAGCGAGCCGTAGAGCAGCAGGATGCGCGGCGGGTGGGTGCTGGTCTTCGCCGGCTCCAGCTTGCGCGGGTCGGGAATGTCGAGCAGCGACGGCACGACGTTGGGCAGGTCGGCGCTCATCGGCCGACCCTCCGGCCCTCGGCGTCGATGACCAGCTCACCGTCCTCCTTGGCAAACGGACCCTGCTGCGGCGAGGGCAGGATGTCCAGCACCAGTTCCGACGGCCGGCACAGCCGAACGCCAAGTTCGGTGACCACGAGCGGCCGATTGATCAGGATCGGGTTCGCCAGCATCGCGTCGAGCAACTGGTCATCGGTCAGCGACGGATCGTCGAGGCCGAGCTCGGCATAGGGTGTGCCCTTTTCGCGAATGGCTTCGCGTACGCTCAGGCCGGCCTGCCGGATCATGCCTTCGAGTTCGCCGCGCGTGGGCGGCGTCTTCAGGTACTCGATGACCGTCGGCTCGATGCCGGCATTGCGAATCATTGCCAGCGTGTTGCGGGACGTGCCGCAGGCGGGGTTGTGATAGATCGTGACAGCGGACATGGCGTTTATCGGGAGGCGTTTTTCGGAGCGCTTTGCAGCAGGCGTTTCTCAGCAGGCTTCGTACCAACGTTGCGAGCGATTGACCACGCCGACGACCAGCAGCATGATCGGCACCTCGATCAGCACGCCGACCACGGTGGCCAGCGCCGCCCCGGATTCGAAGCCGAACAGGCTGATCGCGGTGGCGACGGCCAGCTCGAAAAAGTTGCTGGCGCCGATCAGGGCGGACGGACCGGCCACGCAATGCGCCACGCCCAGTTTGCGGTTCAGCACATAGGCGAGGCCGGAATTGAATACGACCTGGATCAGGATCGGCACGGCCAGCAACAGGATGATCACCGGCTGTTCGACGATCGCATTGCCCTGGAAGCCGAACAGCAATACCAGCGTCGCCAGCAGCGCGGCGATCGAATACGGGCCGAGCGCGCCGGTCACGCGCCGGTAGGCCGCCTCGCCGCGCGCGAGCAGCAGCCTGCGGATGGCCTGCGCGATCAGCACCGGAATCACGATGTACAGCACCACCGACACGATCAGCGTGTCCCATGGCACCGTGATCGACGACAGCCCGAGCAGCAGCGCAACCACCGGCGCGAACGCCACCACCATGATCGCGTCGTTGACGGCGACCTGCGACAGCGTGAAATACGGATCGCCCTTGCACAGCTGCGACCAGACGAACACCATCGCGGTGCAGGGCGCGGCCGCCAGCAGGATCAGGCCGGCCACATAGCTGTCCAGCTGTTCGGCCGGCAGCCACGGCGCAAACAGATGCCGCACGAAGATCCACGCGAGCAGCGCCATCGAGAACGGCTTGACCAGCCAGTTGACGAACAGCGTCACGCCGATGCCGCGCCAGTGGCCCGCGACCTGTCCCATCGCGCCGAAGTCGATCTTGATCAGCATCGGCACGATCATCACCCAGATCAGCAGCCCGACCGGCAGGTTGACCTGCGCGACTTCCATCGTGCCGATCGCCTGGAACACGCCCGGAAACCACTGGCCCAGCAGGATGCCGGCAACGATGCACAGCGCGACCCAGATCGTCAGATAGCGCTCGAAAAAGCCGATGCCGCCGGCCGGCGACACCGTTCCGGCAGCCTTCGCCGTCTGTTCGGCCGCCGTCATGCCTTCGACTCCACGGCGCGCGGCGACGACACCGATACGGGGGAACAAGCGGGCACGGGGGAGCACGGATTGCCGCCGCAGCAGTTCTCCGTCAGATAGCCGAGCAGCGCGTTCATGGTCTCGTAGCGCGCCATGTAGACGATCGAGCGGCCGTCCTGGCGGCTGCGCAACAAGCCGGCGCGATGCAGCTCCTTCAGGTGGAAGGACAGCGACGAGGCCGGCATTTCCATCCGTTCGGCGATCCGGCCGGCAGGCAGGCCTTCCGGGCCGGCCTGGACGAGCATGCGGAAGACGGCCAGCCGCGCGGAATGGGCGAGGGCGGAGAGCGCTTCGAGGGCGTTTTCAGTTTCCATCGTTCGAATATATTCGAAGCATGGAAACGAAGCAAGCATGCCCATGCAATGGACGCAACCCACGTCCTCCGGGCCCGGGCCGCTCCTTATTGGTCAGTCCAGCTTGATCCCGGCCCGAACGATGGTGCGTTCGACCCGCTCGCGCTCCTTGTCGAGGTGACTGGCAAAGGCCGCCGGGCCGGCGGCGGCCAGGCGGCTGCCGCGTCGTTCGATGGTCTCTACGTAGCGGGGCGCCCGCGAGCCGCGTTCGACGGCCTTGGCCAGCACCGCGACAATCTCGGGCGACAGGCCGGGCGGTCCGACGACGCCGAGCCACGACGAGGCCACCAGGTTCGGATAGGTCTCCGCGAGCGTTGGCAGATTCGGGAATTGCGGCAGCCGGGACGGTGCCGCGGTGGCCAGCACCTTCAGCTGTCCGGACTGCACCGCCTGCGAGACGGAGCCGAGGCTGTCGATCATGAAATCGACCCGGCCGGCGATCAGGTCGTTGGTCGCCTGCGCGCCGCCGCGATAGGGCACGTGCACGGCGTCGATGCCCGCGGCTACCTTCAGCATCTCGCCGGCGATATGCATCGTGGTGCCGATGCCGGGCGAGCCGAAGCTCAGTTCGCGCGGATGGGCCTTGCCCCAGGCGACCAGGTCCTGGACAGTGCGGAACTTCGACGTGGCCGGCACCAGGAAGACGAAGGGGCTTTCGTTGACCAGGCTGATCAGCGAGAAGCGGGTGTTCGGATCGAAGCCGAGCGACTTCTGCGTCAGCGGATTGACGACCAGCTGGCCCGGCGAGGCCAGCATCAGCGTGTAGCCGTCCGGCCTGGCGCGGCTGAGCTCCGCCGTCGCGATATTGCCGCCGGCGCCGGTGCGGTTGTCGACCACTACCGGCTGGCCGAGCAGCTCGCCCATTTCGGTGGCGATCTGGCGCGCGGTGATATCGGTGACGCCCCCGGCCGCGAAGCCGACGATCATGCGGATCGGCCGGCTGGGAAAGTCCGTCGGCGATGCAGCAGATGCGGGCGACGCGGGCGGCGCGGCCCACAAACCGGCAGCGGCGAACGCAAGCAGCACGCCAGCGAAGCGTTTCATGGTCTGTCTCCTGGATAGTTTTGTGTTCGTGGCAAGTCGCCGCTACCGCATCGAGAACCGCACGTTCTTGACCTGCGTGTTCTCCAGGATCGCGTCGATGCCACGCTCCTTGCCGAGCCCCGATTCCTTGTATCCGCCGAAGGGGGCGTCGACCGTCGCCTTGATCGGATTGTTGATCGCCAGATTGCCGATCTGCAGCGCCTGGCACAGGCGCATGGCGCGGCCTGCATCGCGTGTATAGACCACGCCCGCCAGACCGAAGCGGCTGTCGTTGGCCAGGCGCACCGCCTCCTCTTCATCGCCGAAGCGGATCAACGCCTGCGCGGGCCCGAAGATTTCCTCCTGCGCGATGCGCATGCCGTTGTCCGCCGTGGCAAACAGCATGGGCGCCACGAAATAGCCGTCGCGCAGCTCGGCCCGGTCGCCGAGTTCGGCCATCGCGACGGGCGACGCGCCTTCGTCGCGGCCGATGGCCAGATAGCCGTTGACGCGATCGAACTGCGCGCGGCTGACCAGCGGCCCCATCTCGGTGGCGGGATCGTCCGGCAGGCCGATGCGCACGCCAGCGCAAGCGGCGCGCAGCTTGTCGGCGAAGGCGTCGGCGATGTCATGCTGGACCAGCAGCCGCGTGCAGGCGATGCAGATCTGGCCGGTATTGCGGGTGATGTCCTGCAGTGCGACGCCGACCGCTGCGTCGAGGTCGGCATCGTCGAACACGATCAGCGGCGACTTGCCGCCCAGTTCCAGCGTCACGCGCTTGATCCGTTCGGCGGCGCTGCGGTAGATCGCCTTGCCGGTCGCGGTGCCGCCGGTGAACGAGACCTTCTCGACCAGCGGATGGTCGACCAGCGCCTGCCCGATGGTCGCCCCGGGGCCGTGGACGATGTTGATGACCCCGGGCGGAAAGCCGGCCTCGAGGATGGCTGCGCCGAGCTCCACGGTGGACAGCGGCGTGACCTCCGACGCCTTGATCACCGCCGTGTTGCCGGCCGCCAGCACCGGCATCAGCTTGCTGATGGTCAGCGTCAGCGGATAGTTCCAGGGCAGGATCAGCGCGACCACGCCAAACGGCTCGCGCAGCGTGAAATTGATCACCGAGGTATCGGCAACGTTCAGCGTCTGTCCGCCGATGCCCTGCGATACGCCGGCGACGTAGTCGATGCCGTCCAGCATGGTCAACAGCGACGCGCGCGTCGTGGTGATCGGCCGGCCGACGTTCCACGTTTCCAGCCACGCCAGCTGTTCGCGCCTCGCGTCCAGCGCCTGCGCGAGCTTGCGCAACAGGCGGCTGCGCTCGCGCGCCGAGGTCTTGCGCCAATGGTGGTCGAACGCGTGCCGGGCGGCGCGCACCGCAGCGTCGACGTCCTCGACGCCGGCCTGTGCGACATGCGCCAGCGTGCGGCCGTTCGACGGATTGCCCACGGCAAAGCTGGCGCCGCTGGCGGCTTGCCGTTCGGCGCCGTCGATCAGAAGGGGGTAGATGCCGGTGCGCAGCACGGAGGTCGGTTGCATGGCGAATCTCGATGGATGGAGGCGGGGTTCAGCCGCGCGGCACGTCGGGCTCGCCGCGCATCGCGGCATAGAGCGCGGCGATGTCGTCGTCCGACAGCGGCCGGCCGTTCAGGCGCGCCGATGCGTTGTTGGCCGCCGCGGCATGAACGGCGCCGAGGTCGGCCGGAACGTCGCCGAGCGCATCGAGCGAGCGCGGCAGACCGGCGAGGTCGCGCAGTTCGCACACCTTGTCGATCAGCGCCGTGGCTTGCCGCACGGTGGACACCTGCGGCGCTGCGAGGCCGCAGGTTCGTGCCGCCGCGGCATAGCGATCGGCGATCGCCGCCATGTTGAAACGCATCAGCGGCTCGCAGACCACCGCCAGCACATGCGCATGCGGTGCGTCGACGATCGCCTCGAGCGGCGTGCACAGGCCGTGGATGCCATCGACGCCGCGCAGGCTCATCGCCACGCCGGCGAGATAGCTGGCCAGCAGCATGTCGGCGCGCGCCGACTCGTCGTCTGGACAGGCCAGGACGGCGGGCAGGGCGGAGACGGTCCGGCGCAGCGCGTCGAGCGCCAGCGCTTCGCCAATTGGATGGCTGGCGCAGTTTGTTGCCGCGCCGAGCGCGTGCATCAGTACGTCGAAGCCCGTGCTGGCGGTGACCGCCCGCGGCACGGTCAGCGTCAGCAGCGGGTCCAGCGCAATCCACTGCGGGCGGCAGCGATGGCTTCGCATCACGTGCTTGCGTCCGGCCTCGTCCTTGATCAGCGCCGCGACGGTGCTCTCGCTGCCGGTGCCGGCGGTGGTCGGCACCGCGGCAAACGGCGGCACGGGCCCAGACAGCGCGGCGTCGCCGCGCTGCAGGAGGTCGGCCAGCGGCGCGTCGCTGGCCAGCACGGCGGCGAGTACCTTGCCGACATCGATCACGCTGCCGCCGCCGAGCGCGATCAGCCCATCGCAGTGGTGCGCGCGCCAGCGCTGCGCGGCCGCATGGACATGAGCTGCCGACGGGTTCGCGGCGACATCGTCGTGACATACCGGATCGATGCCGGCCCGGCGCAGATCGTCCGCGACGCGGGTGAGCAGCCCCGTGGCCGCCAGTCCCGCATCGCTGAGCAGCAGCGGGCGGTGCACGCCCTCACGACGGGCCCATTGCGGCAGCCGATCCACGCACCCCGCGCCGAACACCGCCTCGCCGGGCCAGCGCGTGCCGAAGTGTCCTGGCGTCGTGCCGAAGAAGGAGGCGGCGGGCATTGGCATGGCGTCGCGCATCAGATCTTCCGTCCGATGCGTTCCCAGTGCGGCGCGCGCAGCCGGTTCTTGAAGACCTTGCCCATGCTGTCGCGCGGCAACGCGTCGTGGAACTCGACATGGCGCGGTACCTTGTAGCCGGCCACGCGTTGGCGCAGCCAGCCGCGCACATGGGACGCGTCGATCGTGCTGCCCGGCGCGCGTACCACCGCGGCGGCCACCGCTTCGCCGAATTCGGCATCGGGGACGCCGAACACCGCGCAGTCGGCGACCTGCGGATCGGCGACCAGCGCGTGCTCGATCTCGGCCGGATAGATATTGACCCCACCGGAGATGATCATGTCGCGCTTGCGGTCGGTGATGAACAGATAGCCGTCGGCATCGAGATAGCCGACATCGCCATTGGTGATGTAGCCATCGCGCTCGATCGCGCGGCGCTGGGCCTCGTTGTGGCGATAGGTGAAGGGCAGGGCGTTGTCGCCGGTATCGACATAGATCTCGCCGACTTCGCCGGGCGGCAGTTCGCGGCCCGCCTCGTCGAGGATGCGGATCGACGTGCCGGGAAACGGCCGTCCCGCAGTTCCCGGCCGCGCCAGCCATTCGGCCGCCGTCACGAAGGTGATCAGGCCCGCTTCGGTCGAGCCATAGGTCTCGTTGACGATCGGTCCCCACCACGCGATCATCGCGCGCCGCACCTCCGGTGCGCAGGGCGAGCCGCCGTGGGTCACGTTCTCCAGCGACGACACGTCGTAGGCGCGACGCACCGCCTCCGGCAGCTTCAACAGCCGGACCAGCATGATCGGCACCAGCGACAGATGCGTGATCCGATGGCGTTCGATCGTCTGCAGCAGCTGCTCGGCGTCGAAGCGAGGCAGCACCACGATGTCCTGTGCCAGTTCGAGCGCCACGCGCGCGGCGGCGTTGGGGCCGGCGTGATATAGCGGACCGACTACGGCGCAGCGCATGCCGGGGCGCGCGGCGCTGGCGATCGAGCGGATGCGCAGTGAGCCCTGATGCTGGGCCGGCGTGCCCGGCAGCCGCATCACGCCTTTCGGACGGCCGGTTGTGCCCGATGTGTAAAGCATGCTGCCGACCGAGGGCACGCGATCGGCCGTCGACGGGGCGAAGCGATCCCGCCATTCGTTCCAGCACCGCGCGCCGTCGGGCAAACCGGGGGGCGATTCGGGCAGGCGGTAGGCGGCGACGATCTCCGGCGGCGTCGGCACGACCAGCAGCGGCATGCCGTCCGGTACGCCGCTCGCGATGCCGGGCAGCAGGTCCGCATGGACGACGAAGGCCTTCGCGCCGCTGTCGCGCAGGATGAAGGCCGCCTCCTCGACCTGGAAGTGCCAGTTGATCGCGACCAGATGGACGCCCAGTCGGTCGAGCGCGACGATCAGCTCGAGGTACGGAATATCGTTGCGCAGCATCACCGCGACGGCATCGCCGGGCCGCAGCCCCAGCTCGGCGAAACCGCTAGCCGCGCGCGCCGCACGGTCCTGCAGCGTTGGCGAATCGATACGGCGCTCGCCGAAGTGGATGGTCAGGTTGGCTTGCATGAGGTATCGCTGTCAGGTTGTAGTGGCGTTGGCATTGGCGGGCGGCGGCGGTGCGGACAGCGACTGCAGCCGCCGCGCGGCGCCGCTTGCCTGCGCCATCAGCCGCTCGACGGTCGCGGTCACCGGCTCGATCGCATTGGCAAAGCCGATCGCAGGCCCCATCGACAACAGGCCAGTGTCCCAGTCGCCGTGCCGGTAGCCGTGATCGCGCCCAAGCTTGCCGGTCGCCAGCACGCCGAAGTCTTCGTAGCGGTGCGCGCCGTCCGCTTCGAGCCGCCGCGTCTCGCGCACCGTGGCGTTGTCCAGCACACGCCACGGATGCCCGGTGCTGCGCAGCGCCAGCGTGGAAGACTGCGCCGGCTGCGCGGCGAGGTGGCGCTTGTACCCGTCGTGCGCCCAGACCTCTTCGCAGGTCAGGAAGCGGGTTCCCATCAGCACCGCATCGGCGCCGAGCGCGAGCGCCGCGGCAATCTGCCGGCCATCGCCGATGCCGCCGCCGATCGCCAGCGGCACGCGCAGGCGCTCGAGCGCGAGTGCCCCGAGCGTGAAGGCGGACATCTCGTTGGTCCCCGGATGACCGCCGGCTTCGGCCCCGACCAGCGCGACGGCATCGGCGCCGGCCTGCTCCGCCTTCAGCGCGTGTTCGACAAAGGCGCATTTGTGGATCGCCAGTCCGCCGCCGGCGTGAATCCGCTCGAACAGCGGCCCCGGCGAGGCACCCACCGTCTCGAAGTGCCGCACGCCTTCTTCCAGCGCGATGTCGAGCCAGGCAGGGACCAGGCGATTGGCGTCCGCGCGGCGCGATTGCGTCAGGTTGACGCCGAACGGCAGTCCCCGCGTCAGCGCCTTGCAGTCGCGCAGCGCGGCGCGATAGGCCGCGAGTCCGTCGAACGAGCGCGGCGTCAGGAATGCCATCGTGCCGGCGTCGACATGGGCGGCGACGTAGCGCGCGTCCGACAGCCACATCAGCCCGCCGGCAAGGATCGGATGACGGATGCCGAAGCGCTCCGTGATCCGTGTGCGGAACGATGGGGAAGCGCTGTCGTCGGCGCGAGGGCTCGTCATGATGGCGGCAGCTCAGAGCATCACAAAGCCGCCGCTGACGCCGATGCTCTGGCCCGTGATGTAGGCGGCGCGGTCGGAGGCCAGCAGGCACACCATGCCCGATACGTCCTCGGGACGCGCCAGCCGCTGCAGGCCGCGGCCGATGGGGTAGGCGTTCAACATCCTGGCCAGGCGCTCGTTGTTCTCGGGCGTCGCATCGGGATGCAAGGCGCCTTCCTTGATGCCCTCGTGCGACACCGCGCCCAGCGCCACCACATTGACGTTGATGCAGTCGCGCCCATGCTCCTGCGCGATCGCCTTGGCGAAGCCGAGCATCGCGGCCTTCGCGCCCGAGTACACCGCCAGCCGGCCTTCGCCGGCCCGGCCGGCTTCGGACATGATGTTGACGATCTTGCCGTAGCGGCGCGCCTTCATGCCGGGCAGCACCGCGCGGCAGCAATGCATCATGCCGAACACGTTGAGCGCGACGATGCGCTCCCAGGCCTCGGGCGTGGTGTCGATGAACATTGGTGCGGCGCCGCCTTTCTCGCGCCGCTCGACCAGCACGCCGGCGTTGTTGACGAGGATGTCGATCGGGCCCAGTGTCTCCTGCGCGGCCGCGATGGCCGTGTCGATGTCGTCTTCGCGCGTGATGTCGGCCACGGCGGCAAAGCCGCGGCCGCCGGCGGCCTCGATCTCGGCGACCACCGCCCGCGCCCGTTCGGCGAACAGGTCGTTGACCGCGACGCGGGCGCCCTCGGCCGCCAGATCCAGGCAGATGCGCCTGCCGACGCCCTGGCCGCCCCCGGTGACGAACGCCACCTTGCCTTGCAGATTCAGATCCATGTCGATGCCTTTTCTCGTTGTCGTTGGACAGTTGCGATGGCGCGGCCTAGCGTCCGCGGAACACCGGCTTGCGCTTCTCGATGAAGGCGCGCATGCCTTCCCTGCGGTCCTCGCTGGAGACCACCAGTGCCGCGGCGTAGCGCTCGTATTCCAGGCCGGCGTCGATACCCACCTGCATGCCGAGGTCGATCGCATGCTTGACGTAGCGCAGCGCCAGCGGCGCGTTGGCGGCCATGCGTCCGGCCATCGCCAGTGCCGTCGGCAACAGCGCATCGGGCGGCACCACGTGGTTGACCAGCCCGATCGTCAGCGCGCGCTCGGCGTCGATATGGTCCCCGGTCAGCATCAACTCCTTGGCGATGCCGACACCGACCAGCCGCGGCAGGCGCTGCGTGCCGCCGGCCGCGGGCAACACGCCGATGCGCGCTTCGGGCAGGCCTAGCCGCACGCCTTGGGCGGCGATGCGCACGTCGCAGCAGAGCGCGATCTCGAGGCCGCCGCCGAGCGCCACGCCGTTGATCGCGGCGATCACGGGCTTCTCGAATTGCTCGAGCGCGCGGAACAGTTCGTGCGTGGCCTTCTGCAGCAGGTGATATTCGGCCTGGGGCACGACGCGATCGGCGCGTTCCTTGATGTCCGCGCCCGCGCAGAAGGCCTTGTCGCCGGCGCCGGTGATCACGACGCAGCGCACCGTGTCGTCGCCACGGGCGCGCTCGAACAGCGCATGCGCCAGTTCGGCCTTCATGTTTCCGCCGATCGCGTTCATCCGTTCGGGCCGGTTCAGCTGGATCAGCGCGACGCCGTCGCGCGTGTCGTAGAGCAGGGTGGAGTAGTCCATGTTCAATGTGGCTCGCTGGTCGGTGAGAGAAGCGGCTCAGCCGCGCGACAGCACATGGGCGACGGCCACCGAGCCGAGGCCGATCATGTGGGCAAGCGCCAGGCGCGCGCCGGGGTGCTGGCGGTCGCCGGCCTCGCCGCGCAGCTGGCGCGTGATTTCGGCGACCTGGCCGATGCCGGTCGGTCCGAGGGGATGGCCCATGCCGATCAGGCCCCCGGACGGATTGACCGCGCACTGGCCGCCGATCTGCGAGCCGCCGCGGGCCAGGAACGCTGGCCCTTCGCCGGCCTCGCAGACGCCGATCGCCTCGCTGTACAGCAGCTCCTCGATCGTGAAGGCGTCATGCAGTTCGACGATGTCGAGCTCGCGCGGCCCGATGCCGGCCTGATCCAGCGCCTGGGCGGCGGACTTGCGCACCAGTTCGACCAGCGCCGGTGCGTCGTCGACCAGTTCCTCGCTGCTGGCCACCGACGACAGCACGCGCACCGCGCGGGAGCGATCCAGCCCCAGTTCGCGCATGGCCTGTTCCGACACGACGATTGCCGCCGCAGCCCCTTCGCCACGCGGGCAGCATTGCATCGCCGTCAGGTCGCCGGCGATGCGCGGCGAGTTCAGGACCTGCTCGATGGTCCTTGGCTTGCGGAATTGCGCATACGGATTGCGCGCGGCGTTGCCATGGTTCTTGACCGCGACCGCCGCCAGATCCTCGATGTGCAAGCCGCCTTCGCGCATGGCCCGGCGTGCCAGCAGCGCGAATTTGACCAGGGGCACGTTGGCGGTCGGGCTCAATGGCGGCAGGCCGTCCTTCAGCACGGCGCGCCGGCCGTCGCCAAACTTGTCGACGCCGACGGCGAGCACGACATCGCGTTCCCCGGAGGCCACCTGCAGGCAGGCCAGACGGAAGGCGGTCGAGCCGGAGGCCGACGCATTCTCGACCTGCGCCACCTCGAGCCCGGTCGAGCCCAAGTGGCGCAGCATCACGCGGCCGGCTGCCATGCCCAGCGCCGCCGTCCCGACGAAGGCGCTCTGCACCTGCGCCCATGCCAGCCCCGCATCGGCCAGCGCCTCGCGCACCGCGCGCAGGCCCAGCTGCGGGTAGGGCGTCTCGCTCGGAAACTGGTACGGGTGCATGCCGATGCCGATCACGTAAACCGGCCGTTGTTGCAGCAGCGTGGTTGGGCGGCCCATCACACGTTCTCCTGCAGCGGCACCGCTTCCGCGCTTGCCGCGCGAAAGATCCAGCCACCGCCGTTCTCGTCGTCGATCCACACCGGCCGCACCGGCGTGCCCGGCGGTACCGCGCTCTCGTTCTCGGCGTCGATGCGGACCTCTTCGACCAGGCCCGGGCACAGCTCGACCTCGCCGATGATCGCGGGCACGGCGAGTCCGGGGGCGAGCGGTGCATGCACGGTGATCACGTTGCGCAGCGGGACCGGGCCCATGCAATCGACCGCGTCGAGCGCTTCGGCCGGGGCGCCGCAATGGCGGCATCCGGGCACGTTCGCGGGGTAGCTGTAGCCGTGGCAGTGACCGCAGCGCGCGGCCTGCAGGGTGGACGGCCGGCCGTCCATGGGGGAGCTTGCGTTCATTCGATCGACATTCCGGAGTCGCGCACCAGCTGGCGCGCATTGCTGCGTTCGGCATCCAGTGCCCTGGCGAATTCCGCCGGCGTGCTGGCCTTGATGCCGGTGCCCAGCTCCGCGAGGCGGGCCTGCACCGACGGTTGCTTCAATGCGCCGGCGAACGCGGCGTGCAGCCGCTGCACGATCGGCGCCGGCGTGCCGGCCGGCGCGACGATGCCGAGCCAGGTGGTCACGTCGAAGTTCGGGACGCCGGCCTCGGCGACGGTGGGCACGTCCGGCAGGTCCGCCACACGCCGGCCGCCGGTCACCGCCAGCGCGCGCAGCCGGCCGTCGCGAATCAGCGGCAGCGTGGTGGAGCGGCTGTCCGCCATGAAATCGAGCTGGCCGGCCAACAGATCGTTCAGCGCCGGGCCGCTGCCCTTGTACGGAACGTGGATCAGTGGCGTGTTCAGCCGCACCTGCAGCGTCGCGCCGGCGACATGCATCGAGCTGCCGTTGCCAGCCGAGCCGTAGCTCAGCTTGCCGGGTTGCTGGCGTGCCCTGGCCAGCAGGTCGCCCATCGATCGGAATGGCGAGTTCGCCGGGACCACGACGACCATCGGGCTTTCGGTCAGCTGGGTGACCGGCACGAAGGCCTTGACCGGGTCGATCGGCACCCGCTTGTAGAGGAAGGGGTTCAGCACCAGCGGCCCCGGATTGCCGAGCAGCAGCGTGTAGCCGTCCGGTTCGGCGCGCGCCACCACTTCGTTGGCAATGTTGCCGTTGGCGCCGGGGCGGTTCTCGATGACGACCGGCTGGCCGAGATCCTTCTGCAAATGGGGCTGCAGCAGACGCGCGACGATGTCCGACGCCCCGCCCGGCGGGAAGCCGACCACCAGCCGGACCGGCTTGCCGGGAAAGTCGGCGGCATGGGCGGGCGCGGCCGCGGCGGCGAAGACGGCGGCACAGGCCGCTGCAACGGCCGCGGTGCCAGCCTGGAACCAGCGATGTGACATGGGCCTTGTCTCCTGTATTTCTTGGTGTTGTTGTTGTTGTACGGGCGAGCGCGGTCCGGCCGCGTCGCATCATGGATCGGCGCGCAGTCAGCGTGGGAACGGCAAGGGGAACGCGCCGGCTACTCGGGCGCTTCGGCAGGCTTTGCGGGGAGCACCAGGCGCGCGCGCAGGTTGTCCTTCAGCGCCCGGATCGCAACCGCGATATTGCTGGTGGTCGGATTGAGCATCGACTGCATTCGCAGTCCGCGCACCGTGGCGATCAACAGCTGCGCTTCTTCCGAGGCGACGATATCGGGGCGAATCTGCCCGGTGCGCTGGCCGGCTTCGATATGGCGAGTGATCGCACGGTGCCAGCGCGCGCTGATCGCGGCGAAGGTCGGTCGGACCTGCGGGGCCGGGCCGATCGACTCGAGCATCAGCACGAAGAAGGCGCGAGAGTTTTCGGACGGATCGTCCATGCCTTCGAGGTAGCAATCGATCTCGCAGAAGATCGCGTCCAGGCCGGTCAAGCCCTGCATCCGTGCCAGCAGGCGTTCGCGGTGGGCGTTCGCAATATGCTTGACCAGCTCTTCGAGCAACCGGTCCTTGGTGCCGAAGCGGTGCTGCACCAGGCCGCGGCTATATCCGGCTTCGATGCCGGTCGCTTCCAGCGTCGTGTGCGTGTAGCCGCGGGTCGCGATCAGCCGCGTCGCCGCGGCCATCAGCCGGCGGTCGGACTCGGCGACGCGCTCGGCCTGCGTGCGGCGCGGCCGTTTGATCGGTACCGCGTCAGCGCCATCGGGCAGCGCGCGGCTTTCCGCTCCAGACGAATCGGCCTGGGAGCCGGGGAGGGTGGCAAGTGTCTTGGGCATGCGAGCCAGTGTATTTACAAGCGGTACGTACCGCAAGTTAACGATGTTAGGCGTATACCCGCAGATACTTGCTGGGCGTACCGCAAGTTTTCTGTTTGAGGGCCGGGCGTCCTTAACCGCCGCGGCGCTGCGCCATCCGTTGCCCGATCGCCTGCAAGGTCGACTCCGGCAGCCGGATCGCGAAGGGAAAGATTTCGTGCTCCTCGCGTTCGACATGACGCAGGTAAGCGGCGGCGAACTGCGCCAGCGCTTGCGGCGCCGCGCCGGCCGATCCCTGCTGCACGGCCTCCAGCCACGGCCGGGCCTGGTCCCACAGCGCGTCGAGCGCGTCGTGGTCGTGCTCCAGGGCCCGCATCGCCGACGTCAGCGCCTCGTCGCCGAGCGCGCGAAGGGCGGGGAACAGGTCCTGTTCCTCATCGTCATGGTGCAAGGGCGCGGCAACGGTGAAGTACCGTACGATGCCGGCCGCCGCGGTGCGCGCCTGGTCGTCCGCGCCATGCCGGGCGGTGTGCTCGGCCAGGCGGCCGCACAGCGAGGCAAAACGCCTGATCTTGTCGTGGCAGGCGATCAGCAGTTCGATCGGGGAATCGAATGAAGGAATGGTGGTCGTATTGGGCAGCATGGCGCGCCCATTATCGCGCCGTCGGGTGGGCGCCGTCTGGACGCCATGGTCCAAGCGCCCTTCCGGGGGCGGGCGGGCAATCTTTACCGGCCGGTTCGGCGCGCACCGCACGTGTCCGGCCATTCCAGCGGTGGCGCAGGGCTTGCTTGGCGTCAAGGGATTCCGCTGCGGTTCGACCACTTTAGTGACTCTCTGGAGACCACCATGTCCGATGGAAAACTTGGCATCGCCGGCACGACGTTCATCGCCTTTGCCGTGGCCGGGCTCGCGCTGGCCGCTTCGATGTATCTGGCGTACCTGGCGGCGCCGCCGAAGGGCAGGGCCCTGATCCGCAATGCACTGGATCACGACTCGGGGCCGGGTCCGCAAGGCTGATCCTTTGGCGATGAAGGCGTTGCGCAATCCCAGGTGCCTGCTGCTCGAGAGCCGCTGGCTGGTCCCACGGCATTTCGACGGCATCAGTCTGGGCCCGATCGTGCTGCTTCGGCCGGGCGTTTCGGCCGGGCTGATCGCGCATGAGCTGGTTCATGTGCGCCAGTTCTGGCGCCGGCCGTTCACCCACGGGCCGCGCTATCTGCTGTCAAAGGCCTATCGGCAGGCCTGCGAGGTCGAGGCCTACCGTGCGCAGCTGGAAGCCGCGGGAAGGACGCCATCTCGCATTGCCAATCTGGCGCGCTACCTGGCGACAAAGTACCGGCTCGATCTCGACGAGGAGACGGCGGCGCGGCTGCTTTCCGCCGTTTCCGCCGACGATTCGCCACCGTGATCCCGCCAGCGCCGCCGGCGCGATTCCAGGGCGCCGGCCACGATTCCGGTAGAATCCCGGCCATGTCGCGCGTCGTTGCCATCCTCCTGATGCTGTTGCTGCCGCTGCAGGCCATGGCCGCGGTGGACCGGCAGTTCGCGCACGCCTCCGAGGCCATGCTCGAGCACATGGTCGCGCATGCCGAGCATGTGCCGCACCATCACGACGAGGACGGTGCGATGCACGAGGACGACTCGACGGCCTCGGCATCGCATCAGCTGGACTTCGATTTCGCGTCCGGCCTGTACGGCACCGTCGGCCTCGCGTTTTCGGTACCGCTGGTGCCGCCGCGCTACCTGACGCCGTCATTCCTTCCTGGGCCCATTCCCAGTCCCTTCAGCAGTCCGCCTTTACGTCCGCCTCACGCCGCCGCCTGACGGCGGGGAAGCGTTCGTTCCATGTCTGCGCCGCGCCGGCACCGGCGCGGCACCCCGTCGCATCGTCGATCCGCTTTCGTTGCGTTGGGGTGTTTCATGCAGAAGATATTGTTCATTGCGACAGCCGTCGTGCTGACGCGCATTGCCTGTGCGCAGGCGCCGGCAGGCCAGGCCGCGCCCGCCGACCTGCACGCGCTGTTCGAAGCCGCGTGGGCGCATTCGGTCGCGCTGCAGGCCGCCGAAGGTCGGCGGGGGGAGGCGGCCGCCAGCCGCGTGCAGGCCGACGCCTGGATGGCCGGCCCGCCGGTGGCCGAACTGCGGCATCGCGGTGATCGCCTGGCCGATCGCCGGGGCGTGCGCGAGAGCGAGGTCTCGCTTGGCGTGCCGATCTGGATGCCGGGCCAGCGTGCCGCGCGCGCCGAGCTGGCCGATGCGCAGATGGCGGAGGCCGACGCCCGCGCAAGCCTGGCGCAACTGGCGCTGGCCGGTGACCTGCGCGAGCGTGTCTGGGAACTGGCGGCCGCCACCGCCGAGCAGCAGGTGTTGCGCCGCCGCGTGGCGGTCGCGACATCGCTGCGCGACGATGTGGCGCGCCGGGTCGATGCCGGCGACCTGGCCCGCACCGATCTGTTGCTGGCGGACCAGGATCTGCTCGCCACGCGTGCGCTGGTGACCGAGGGGCAGTCGCGGCTGAACCAGCTGGCGACGCAGTTGTTCCAGCTGACCGGCGTAGCGGCGCTGCCCTCGCGATACGAAGAGCGGCCCGCCTCGTCGCAGGCCGCGATGACCCATCCCGCAATGGCGGCGGCGGACACTGCGCTGCTGCGGGCGCAGCGGCAGCTGGGCTACCTGCGGAAATCCCGGCGCGACGCACCGGAGGTGGGCGTCTCCTACCGGCGCGATGCGGCAGGCGGCGGCTTGCCGTCCGACCACACCGTCGGCGTGTTTGTCCGCATCCCGTTCGCGACCGACGCGCGCAATCTGCCGCGCGAAACCGCGGCGCACACCGACGTCGCGACGGCGATCGCCGAACGCGACCGAACCGAACGCGTGGTGCGGTCCGAGACGGATGCCGCGCGGCAGGCGTTGACGCTGGCCGACGAGCAGCTGTCCCTGGCCGAGCAGCGCAGCGCGATGCTGGCCGAGCGGGCGCAGCTGCTGCGCAAGACCTTCGACGCCGGCGAGATCGGGCTGCCCGAAGTGCTGCGCGCGCAAAACCAGGCGCTCGAAGCCGAGGCCGAAGCCGCACGCCAGCGTGCGCGTCGGGGCCTTGCCATCGCGCGACTGAACCAGTCCCTTGGAGTGTTGCCATGAACCGTTGTCTCGTTCTTGTTCTGCTGGCATGGGTCTGCGGCGTCGCGCAGGCCGGTCCCGGCGCGCATGGTCCGGACGGAGAACACCTCGATGCGCCGCCCGCCCAGGCAAACGCGGCCGTTGCGCCCACTGTCGAGGCCAGTACCGAGACGTTCGAGCTGGTCGGTACGCTGCTCGACGACGAGCTGTCTGTGCTGGTCGATCGCTACGCAACCAACGAGCCCGTCACGGAGGGCACGCTGGAGGTCGAAGCCGGCGACGTCAAGGCGACGGCGAAACTGCACGCGGACCTTGGCGACTTTTCGTTCACCGATCCGGCGCTGCTCGCGGCCCTGCGCCGCCCCGGCGAGCATCCCCTGGTCTTCACGCTGATGACGGGGACCGATTCGGACCTGATCGAGGGTCGCCTTGCCGTGGCCGCAACGGGCGACGACCACGATCACATGGATTGGACCGTTGCGGGCTGGGCCGCGCTGGCCGTGGCAGGCGCGGCCGCGCTCGTCATGGCGATCCGCCGGTTCCGGCGGAACCGCCGGAACCATCCGATCCCGCGCCATCCGTCGGCGTGAAGCGACAAGGACGACCCGATGATGAACAAGACTTGGTTCCGGACGCCGGTGGCCTTCGCGCGCATTGCACGGGTAGCACTGGTTGCGCTGGTTGCGCTGATCGGTGCCATCGATGCCAACGGCCCGGCCTCTGCCGCGCCGGGCGCCCATGGGCCGGATGGCCAGCATCTCGACGGACCGGTCGCCGGCCCGTCGGCGGCAGGGCTGGCACGGCTGCCGGATGGCAGCGTGCAGGTGTCCAAACTGGCGCAGCGGCGCATGGGCATCCGTACGCTGATGCCGCAGGCCGGCGATCACCCGCTTGCCGTCGAGCTCAACGGCACGGTGGCGATCGACCCGAACGCCGGCGGTCGCCTGCAGGCGGGGCACCCCGGCTGGATCGAGGCGCCGGCGGGCGGCTTTCCGGTGCTGGGCCAGCGCGTCGGCAAGGGCCAGGTGCTCGCGGTGTTGCGGCACAAGCATGAGCCGTTCGATATCGGCAATCAGCAGGCACAGTTCGCCAACCTGGAGGCCAACCTGAAGCTGGCGCGGCAACGGCTGCAACGCCTGGAATCGCTGCGCGACAGCATTCCGCGCAAGGACATCGAAGCCGCGCGGGCCGAGGTCCAGAGCCTGTCGGGCCAACGTGCCGCGGTGGCCGCCAGCCTGCATCGGACCGATGCGCTGCGCGCTCCGGTCGGCGGCATCGTCGCGTCGGCCAACGCGATCGCCGGCCAGTACGTCGAGGGATCGGACGTGCTCTACGAGATCGTCGATCCGGCGCGGCTGCTGATCGAGGCGCAAAGCGCCGACGCATCGCTGGCCATGCGGATCCGGGACGGTGCGCTGGCCAACGTCGACGGCGGGACCCTGCAGTTCGTCGGAGCGGGGCGCAGCCTGCGCAACGGCGCGGTACCGCTGACGTTCCGGCTCGCCGGCGGGTCGGCCGTGCCGCTGGCGGTTGGCCAGCCCGTCACCGTCGTGGCTCATCTGACCGACACCATCAACGGCATCGCGTTGCCGAGCGAGGCCGTCGTGCGCGGCACGAACAACGAGACGATCGTCTGGGTCAAGTCCGGGACGCAGCGCTTCATCGCGCAGCCGGTACAGGTTCGCGTCCTCGATGCCCGCCGAGTCGTGGTGGTCCAGGGCCTGTCGCCGGAGAACCGCGTGGTGGTGCAGGGCGCGGCCTGGATCAACCAGATCCGGTAGGGGCGGACATGTTCGACTGGATCGTTCGAGCGAGCCTGGGCAACCGCCTGCTCGTATTGGCGCTGGCGGCAATCCTGATGGTCTGCGGCGCCGTGACGGCCTGGCGTACGCCGGTCGATGTGTTCCCGGACCTGGACAAGCCGCTGGTCACCGTCATCACCGAAGCGGGTGGCATGGCGCCGCAGGAGGTGGAGCTGCTGGTGTCGTTCCCGATCGAAACGGCGCTCAACGGCATGCCCGGTGTGACGCGGGTGCGCTCGGTCTCCGGCGTTGGCCTGTCGATCGTCTATGCCGAGTTCGACTGGGGCAGCGACGTGTACCGGAACCGGCAACTCGTATCCGAGCGGCTTGCGCTGGTGCGCGAGCAATTGCCGGGCGGATTGACGCCGATCATGGGACCGGTCTCGTCGATCATGGGCGAGATCATGCTGATCGCGCTGCCGATCGATGCGGCGGCGGTCAGCCCGATGGCGGCGCGCGAGTACGCCGACTTCGTGTTGCGGCCGCGCCTGCTGTCGGTGCCCGGCGTGTCGCAGGTGATTCCGATCGGCGGCGAGGTACGGCAGCTGCGCGCCGAGCCGGACACCGCCAGGATGGCGCAGTTCGGGGTATCGCTTCGCCAGCTGACCGACGCCTTGCGCGACTTCGCCGCCAACAGCAGCGGCGGTTTCCTCGACTTGAATGGCCAGGAATACCTGATCCGCAATCTGGGCCGTACCACGCGCGTGGACGATGTGGCCGGCCTCGCGGTGGCCTACCGGGACGGTGCGCCGGTGCTGCTGCAGCAGGTTGCCACGGTTGGGTACGCGGCCGCGGTCAAGCGCGGCGACGCGGGTTTCAACGGCAAGCCCGCGGTGATCGTCAGCGTGCAGAAGCAACCGGCCGCCGATACCGTCAAGCTGACGCGCCAACTGGAAGCGGCGTTGTCCGAGCTCAGGCCCGGCATGCCGAAGGGGTTGGAGGCGCCGCGCGTGCTGTTCCGTCAGGCCGACTTCATCGAGGCATCGATCGGCAACGTGGTGGAGGCGCTGCGCGATGGCGCGATCCTGGTCGCCATCGTGCTGTTCGCCTTTCTGTTGAGCGCACGCACGACCGCCATTTCGCTGATCGCGATTCCGCTGTCGCTGGCGGTGACCGCCCTGGCGTTCCATCTGCTGGGCCAGTCGATCAATGTGATGACGCTGGGCGGACTGGCCATCGCCATCGGCGAACTGGTGGACGATGCGGTGGTCGATGTCGAGAACATCCTGCGCCGGCTTCGGCAGCGCGAGCGGGCGAACGATCCGCCTTCGGTGCTGGAGGTGATCTGGCGCGCCTCGGTGGAGGTGCGATCCGGCATCGTCTACGCGACGCTGATCGTGGTGCTGGTGTTCGTGCCGCTGTTCGCCTTGCCGGGCATCGAGGGCCGGCTGTTCGCCCCGCTGGGCGTCGCCTATATCGTGTCGATCCTGGCCTCGATGCTGGTGTCGATGACGGTCACGCCGGTGCTGTCGTATTACCTGCTGCCCGGCATCAAGCGGCTGGAGCGGCCGGACAGTCCGCTGGTGCGCTGGCTGAAGGCGTTGGACTCGCGCGTGCTCGAGTGGTCGTTGCCCCGCGCGCGCGCCGTGCTGGCGGCGGCCGGCATCGTCGCCCTGATCGCGGCGGCGTCGGTGCCGTGGATGCCGCGTGCGTTCCTGCCGCCGTTCAACGAGGGCTCGTTGGTGCTGTCGCTGATGTTCCAGCCGGGCACCTCGCTGGCCGAGGCTAACCGGATGGGAGCACTGGCGGAAGCGCTGATCCGGCAGGTGCCGGAGGTCGCGCAGGTGGGCCGTCGGACCGGGCGCGCCGAACTGGACGAGCATGCCGAGGGGGTGCACTCGTCCGAGATCGATGTCGACCTGAAGCCGTCCGCGCGGGGCCGCGAGCAGGTGATGGCGGCCATTCGGACGCAGCTCGCCTCGCTGCCGGCGTCGGTCGCGATCGGCCAGCCGATCTCGCACCGGCTGGACCATCTGCTGTCGGGGGTGCGCGCGCAGATCGCGCTGAAGATCCATGGTGACGACGTCGATACGCTGCGCGGCGTCGCGGAGTCGATTCGAGCCCGCCTGTCGCGGGTGCCCGGTCTGGTCGACATCACGGTCGAGCGGCAGGTATGGATTCCGCAGGTCAATGTCCGGCTCGACCATCGCAAGGCGGCCCAGTATGGGATCACGCCCGGCGACGCGCTCGCCGCGATGCAGACGCTGTCCGAGGGCACGCGCGTCGCCCAGCTGATCGATGGCGTCAGGCGCCACGATGTGGTCGTGCGCCTGCCCGATACCGGGCGCACGCCACAGGACCTGGCCCGCGTCATGCTGCAGTCGCCGCGCGGACCGATACCGCTTGCCGCCATCGCATCGGTGGAGCAGGGCGATGGTCCCAATCAGATCGGCCGCGAGAACGGCCGGCGGCGCATCGTCGTCTATGCAAACACCGACGGCACCGACATGGGCCGCGTGATCGAGGGCGTGCGGGGTGCCGTCACGGGCGCGAGCCTGCCCGGCGGGTACTTCGTCGGCATCGAGGGACAGTTCCAGGCGCAAGAGCAGGCAACCCGGCTGATCGCGCTGCTGGCCGCGATGTCGCTGGCGCTGATCTATCTGGTGCTGTATTCGCGTTACCGCTCGCACCGGCTGTCGCTGATCGTGATGGCCAATATCCCGTTCGCGCTGATCGGCAGCGTCGTCGCGATATGGGCGACCGGGCTCGCGCTATCGGTGGCCTCGATGGTCGGCTTCATCACGCTGACCGGCATCGCGAGCCGAAACGGCATCCTGAAGGTCAGCCACTACATCAATCTGTGCCGGCTCGAAGGCGAGCCGTTCGGCATGCCGATGATCGTCCGCGGCTCGCTGGAACGGCTGACGCCGGTGCTGATGACCGCGCTGGTCGCCGCGTTCGCGCTGACGCCGCTGCTGCTTGCGGCCGATGCGCCGGGCAAGGAGATCCTGCATCCGGTGGCGGTGGTGATTTTTGGCGGCCTGATCAGCTCGACGCTGCTCGACACGGTGTTGACGCCGCTGGCGGTCTGGTTGTTCGGCCGGGAACCGATCGAGCGTCTGGTTGCCCAGGCGGGTACGGAAGCGTTTTGACACGACACGACACGACACGACGGCGCGCGCGCGTCGTCGGTCATTCCTTTTCAGGAGAACGGCATGAACCCACGCATTGGCGCGGCACTGGCCGCCATCGGCATCTCGCTCGGCACGCTGCCCGGTGCCGTGATCGCCCACGACGCGACACCGGCCCAATATGGCGGCATCGTCCAGACCGCCAGCGAGCTGCAGTTCGAGCTGGTGGAAAAGGACGGCAGAGTCAGCCTTCATGTCGACGATCACGGCCGCAAGAAGGCCGTGGCCGGGGCAAGCGGCAAGCTGACGGTGCTCGATGGCGCGAGCAAGAGCGAAACCGCGCTCCAGCCGGCGCGGGACAACGTGCTGGTGGCCGCCGACAAGATCGTGCTGGCGCGCGGTGCCAAAGCCGTGGCGAAGGTGACCTTCGCCGACGGCAAGATCGTGACCGTGCGGTTCGTGGTCAAGTAGGCTGCGGCGGTCCCGGCAGAGGCGCGGGTCGGCGTGCTGTCGTGGATCAGTTGCGGCCGGCCATCACGCCGCCGTCGACGTCCCAGATTGCGCCGGTGACCCAGCCGGCCTTGTCCGACAGCAGGAAGGCGATCACCTCGGCGACATCCTGCGGCGTGCCGACGCGGCCGATCGGGTGGAAGCCGTTGAAGCCCTGCAGCGCGCTGTGGACCTCGGCCTTCGGGATGAAACCTTCGTAGATCGGCGTCTGCACCACCGCGGGCGACACCGCATTGACGCGAATGCCGTTGGGCGCCAGCTCCATGGCCAGGTGCTGCGTCAGCGAGTGCAGGCCGGCCTTGGCCATCGAGTACGCCGACGACGGCGTGGCGGCGATGGCCTGCTTTGCCCACATCGAGCCGATATTGACGATGGCGCCGGGACGTTCAGCGGCAACCAGATTGGCAGCGACCTTCTGCGTGATGAAGAAGAACGCCTTGTTCAGCTTCATGTACTGGTCGTAGTCCGCTTCCCGATGTTCGAGGAAGGGCTTGGGGAAGAACACGCCGGCCGCATTGACCAGCAGATCGACATCGGCGTGCTGCTCGTCGATCGCCCGCAGCAGCGTGGCGAGGCCTTCGTCGCTGCTCAGGTCCGCCGTCAGCGCCGACACGGGGCCGAGCGCCGCCAGTTCCTTGCGCGCGTCTTCGGTCTTCTCGGGCCGGTGGCCGACGATGACTGCGCTGCCACCGCCGGCGAGGACCATGCGGGCCGTCTGCAGGCCGATGCCGCTGGTGCCGCCGACCACCAGCAGCTTGCTGCCGTTGAATTGCTTGTCCATTCTGGGATCTCCAAGAAAAGCTATCGAGCCGGCTGGCTCGCAACCCTTGGGGGCGCCTGCCGCCGGCGCTGACTGAAGCGAATTCTTGGCCGATTTCGCGCGACCGGCAAACGAGATAAAGTGTGCGGCATCGAAAGAAAAACTTTGCCGACATGAAGTCACTCGTTCACCTGAACGCGTTGCGGGCCTTCGAGGCCAGCGCGCGCCATCGCAGCTTCTCGGCCGCGGCGGACGAACTGCACGTCACGCCCGCCGCGGTGGGCCAACTGGTGCGCACGCTGGAGGAGTGGCTGGGAACGTCGCTGTTCCTGCGCGGCAGCAGCGGGCGCGCTCGCCTGATGCCCACCGATGCGGCCGAGCGGGCATTGCCGGACATCCGCGCGGGGCTGGACCGGCTGGCGTTGGGTCTGGAGCGGCTGAAGGAGGGCGCGATCAGCGGGGTGCTGACCGTGACCGTCAGCCCGGCCTTTGCCGCCAAGTGGCTGCTGCCACGGCTCGATCGCTTCCAGGCCGCCTGCCCGGACACCGATGTGCGGCTGGAGACCAGCCTGAAGCCGGTCGATTTCGTCGCGCAGCGCATCGATATCGGCGTGCGCTATGGTGGCGGCAGCTGGCCAGGACTGGTGGCTGACAAGCTGATGGATGAGGAGGTCTATCCGGTCTGTTCCCCTGAACTGCTGCGTCAGCGCCGGGCTCCTCGCGAGCCCCGCGATCTGGCGCAGCAGACGCTGATCCACGATCTGTCGATGGACGGCCACGCGGGATTTCCATCGTGGGACGTGTGGCTGCGCAAGGCAGGCGTGACCGACGTGCCAACCACGCGCGGCTTGAAGATCAACAACTCCGCCGCCGTGCTGCAGGCAGCGATCGACGGGCAGGGCGTGGCGCTGGCCCGCAGCGTGATGGCGCATGACGATGTCGCAGCCGGACGCCTGGTACGGCTGTTCCCGAAGACGACGTTTCCGTCGGCGCTGGCGTACTACGTCGTCTATCGCGCCGAATCCGCGAACCTGCCGCGGCTGGTGGCGTTCCGCGAGTGGTTGCAGCGCGAGGCAACGGCCCGGTCGAAGTGAGCATCGGCCCGCCGCCGAGCAGGGGGTTCAACTGCCGAAGTAGTTCAGCCCCAACGCGCCCTTGACCTCGGCGAGCGTCGCGCCGGCGGTTTCCCGCGCGCGCATCGTGCTTTGCCGCAGGATCTCCAGCACGCCCGCGCGGTCGCGCTCGAACTCGCGACGCCGCTCGCGGATCGGCGCGATCAGCGCCTGCAGGCGCTCGTCGAGCCGGCGCTTGACGACGCTGTCGCCAAGGCCGCCACGGCGATAGTGGGCTTTCATCTCGTCGATCGCAGCGGTATCCGGATCGAACGCATCGAGGAACATGAAGACGACGTTGCCCTCGACCTGGCCCGGATCGCTGACGCGCAGATGATTCGGGTCGGTGTACATCGCGTGGACCGCCTTCGAAATCTCGTCCGGCGTGGCACCGAGCGTGATGGCGTTGCCGAGCGACTTGCTCATCTTGGCCTTGCCGTCGATGCCGGGCAGCCGTGGCACCTGCGACAGCACCGCCCGGCATTCGACCAGCACCTCGCGTCCGACCGTCTGGTTGAAGCGGCGTACCAGCTCGTTGGTCTGCTCGATCATCGGCTGCTGGTCGTCCCCGACCGGCACGAGCGTCGCCTTGAACGCGGTGATATCGGCGGCCTGGCTCACCGGATAGGTCAGAAAGCCGGCAGGGATGTCGCGCTCGAAGCCGCGCAGCCGGATTTCTTCCTTGATGGTCGGATTGCGCTCGAGGCGGGAGACAGTCACCAGGTTCAGCAGGTATTGCGTCAGTTCGGCCAGCTCGGGCACCTGCGACTGGATCACGATGGTGGACTTGTCGGGATCGATGCCGACGGCGAGATAGTCGAGCGCGACCTCGACGACGTTCTCGGTGACCTTCTGGTGGCGGCCGACGTTGTCGGTCATCGCCTGCGTATCGGCGAGCAGCAGGAACTGCTTCGCTTCGTGCTGCAGCTGCACGCGCGAGCGCAGCGAGCCGATGTAGTGGCCGAGGTGAAGCGGACCGGTGGTGCGGTCGCCGGTCAGGATGACGGGCTGTGAGGTGGTGGTCATTCGATGGTGTTCCGGTTGCCGACACCACCAGCCACTGTGCGCAGAAACGAAAATGCCGCCAGCAGGCTGGCGGCATCGCGTTTTCGAGGTGCGTATGGAAACGGGCCGCCTGGGTCAGGCGCGCCACCAATATTGCCGGGAGGGCGTGTTGTGCCTCGTGTGGGCTTTCATATTGGGCTTCGTATCCATGGGGAGCGAGTATAGCGCAGGGGAGGCGGATCAGCCTGAGCTGCCCGATCCGCCCGCATGCCCCGGCGACGGCTGCCATGGCGGTTTCTACGGTGTTGCCGCGATCGATCGGCCTGCATATGCTCGCGGTATGCCATTTTCCGGCCGATCGCCAACCATGACCTCGCATCAGCAACCGCCGAAGACCCCGCCCGCATCGATCGATGCCACACCCGGCGCCGGCCGGCCCGGCTACACCCTGCGGCAACTGGTGCTGTATTTCCTGCGCCTTGGCACGCTGGGCTTCGGAGGACCGGTGGCGCTGGCCGGCTATATGCACCGCGACCTGGTCGAATCGCGGCAATGGATTGGCGAGGCCGACTACAAGGAGGGCCTTGCGCTCGCACAACTGGCGCCGGGGCCGCTGGCCGCGCAGTTGGCCATCTATCTCGGCTATGTGCATTACCGCATCGTGGGCGCGACGCTGATCGGCATCGCCTTCGTGCTGCCGTCGTTCCTGATGGTGGTGGCGCTGGGCTGGGCGTACGTGCGCTTCGGCGGGCTGACGTGGATGCAGTCGGTGTTCTACGGCGTCAGCGCTGCCGTGATCGGCATCATCGCCATCAGCGCATACAAGCTCACCAGCAAGAGCGTCGGCAAGGACAAGCTGCTGTGGGCCGTCTACCTGGTGCTGGCGGCGGTGACGGTGATCACCGAGTCGGAGATGGCGTGGTTGTTCCTGGCCGCCGGCATTCTGGTCTGGTTCTGGCGGGCGCCGCCTCGATGGCTTCCCAACCGGCTGAACGCGGCAGCCGCGGCGCCGATTGCCGCCTCGGGCGGCTTGCTGAGCACCATCGACTGGCCGCTGCTGACGCAGATCGGGCTGTTCTTCGCGAAGGCCGGCGCCTTTGTGTTCGGCTCGGGGCTGGCCATCGTGCCGTTCCTGTATGGCGGCGTGGTCACCGAACACCAGTGGCTCAACGAGAGGCAGTTCGTCGACGCGGTGGCGGTGGCCATGATCACGCCGGGTCCCGTCGTCATCACGGTCGGCTTTATCGGCTATCTGATTGCCGGACTGCCCGGTGCGTGCGTGGCCGCGGTCGCCACCTTCCTGCCGTGCTACCTGTTCACCATCCTGCCGGCGCCGTACTTCAAGAAATACGGCAAGTTGCCCGGCATCCTCGCCTTTGTCGATGGCGTGACCGCGGCCGCGATCGGCGCGATTTCCGGCGCGGTGATCGTGCTGGCCAAGCGTTCGATCGTCGACGTGCCTACCGCCCTGGTGGCGCTGATCACGGTCGTCTTGCTGCTGAAGTTCAAAAGGTTGACGGAACCGGTGATCGTCTTTGGCGCCGCCGTGATCGGCCTGGTGGCCTATCCGCTGCTGCATCACTGAGCCGATAGACGGTTCCTGCCGGCTCTTCGGCGTAGCGCGCGCAAGCACGCTGCTGGTGCCGCTCGCCATACGCTCTGGCCGGCATTTTCGGGGAACATATACGGATTTGTTATACCATCGGGGCGGTCGCGTGCCGCGGCTGCTGCTTGTCTTTTCGTCCCCCGTTTTCCGTTCGAAGTCCCCTGGCATGAAGTTCAAGGAAATCAGTGCGTTCCAGGCCGTGATGCGCTCCGGCTCGATGACCGCGGCAGCGGCCGAACTCTATACCTCCCAGCCCAATATCAGCCGCATGATTGCGCAGCTCGAGCACTCCACCGGGCTGACGCTGTTTGCGCGCAGTGCCGGCCGGCTGACGCCGACCGAGGAGGGGCTGGCGTTCCTGCGCGAAGTCGAGCGCGCGTTCGTCGGTCTCGATGCGTTGAAGGACGCGGCCCGCAATATCCGCCAGTTCGGCAAGGGCCGGCTGCGCATTGCCGCGGTGCCATCGCTGGCGATGACGGTGCTGCCGCTGGTGCTGCAGCGTTTTCATGCCGAATTTCCCGACGTCAACGTCGCGATGGAGACCGGCAGCACGCAGCTGGTTGCCGACCGCGTCGGCAGCCGCTACTGCGACCTGGGCCTGGTGTCCTTCCTGCCGCCGGCCGCGGTGACCGAGTCCCAGCCGATCGCCCAGCTCGCCGGATGCTGCGTGGTGCCGCCAGGGCACCGGCTCGCCGAACGGGAAGTCATCACGCCCGCGGACCTGGCCGGCGAATCATTCATCTCGATGAGCCACGGCGATGGCCTGCGCGCCGCCGTCGACGCCGCCTTTGCCGGCGATGACCAGCGCGTGATGCATTTCGAGACGCCCTATGGCGCCACCATCTGCAAGCTGGTGGGCCTCGGGCTCGGCGTGGGGATCGTCAACCCGCTCGTCGCGCGCGAGCATGCCGGCGAAGTGGTGGTTCGGCCGTTTCAGCCGCAGATTCCGTTCGTCAGCTATCTGCTGCTCGCTCGTAATCGGCCCGTCAACGTGCTGGTGGACCGGTTCACCGAGCGGATGATCGAGGTGATCGACGCCGAAATGGCATCGCTGCCGCCGGGCCTATCAGGTTATTGCATGGGAGCCTGACGGACTCGTATTTGCCGCTGCGGCGCACGCGCCGCATACTCGCTCGAACCGACACACCGGGTCCGATCCATTGCCGATCGGGCGATTTGACCGGTGGCATCACGATTCTTGCGAGACCCACATGAGATTCACCAGGGCCCAAGGCCCGCATCGTTCGCTGCGGAGGCGCGCCCGATGACGGCAGCCTCCACCTCCCGATATCCGTTGTTCGACGTTGCCGTGGTTGGCGGCGGCCTGGTCGGCTCGGCGCTGGCCTATGGGCTGCGCCAGCATGCCGGTTCGATCGCCGTGCTCGACGAGGGCGATATCGCGCTGCGGGCGTCCCGCGGCAATTTCGGCCTGGTCTGGCTGCAGAGCAAGGGCTATGGCATGGGCGCCTACAGCCGCTGGACCCTGAAGTCCACGCGGCTGTGGCCGACGCTGGCGGCCGACCTGCTGCAGGAGACCGGCATCGACGTCGCGCTCGAGCAGAAGGGCGGGCTGACGCCGCTGATGGGCGACTACGAGATCGAGGCGCGGCTGGCGTGGGTAAACACGCTGATGTCGCAGCCGGACGTCGAGCCTTATGAGTGGAAGCTGCTGGACCACCATCAGGCCGCGTCGCTGGTGCCGGGCCTCGGACCGGATGTCACCGGCGCCATCTGGACCCCGCACGACGGCATCGTCAATCCGCTGAAGCTGCTGCGCGCGTTCCATACCGCGTTCAGCACCAGCGGAGTGCAATACCTGCCGCACCACGGCGTGACCGGCATCGTGCAGCAAGCCGGCGGCGAATTCGTGCTGACCACCGCCAACGGGGTCGTGCGTGCGCGCAAGGTGGTGCTGGCCGGCGGGCTGCGCAATGGCGATCTGGGCCGCATGGTCGGCATCGATCTGCCGATGGCCCCGCAACGCGGCCAGATCCTGGTCCTCGAACGGACGCGCCGGCTGCTCGATACGCCGATGGTCACGCTGCGCCAGAACGACGAGGGCAGCTGGCTGGTCGGCGACTCGCAGGAAGACGCCGGCTACAACGACCACGTCACCACGCTGCCCGTGCTTGCCACACTGGCCGACCGCGCGGTGCGTACGCTGCCCGCGCTGCGCGACGTGCGCGCGGTGCGCGCCTGGTCCGCGCTGCGCGTGCGGGCCAAGGACGGTTTTCCGGTCTACGAGCAATCGGGCACGCATCCTGGCGCGTTCGTCGTGACCTGCCACAGTGGCGTGACGCTGGCGGCCACGCATGCGCTGCATCTGGCCCCGATGATCGCCGCCGGCGAACTGCCGCCCGAGCTGGCCACTTTCTCGACCCGGAGGTTTCATGTTCCGAAGAATTGACGCGGCCGTCTCGCAAGCGGCGGACCGCAAAGTGCGGGTCACGGTCGATGGTGCCTCGCTGGAATGCCGCGAGGGCGACAGCGTCGCCGCGGCGCTGTTTGCCGCCGGCGTGCTCGCCTGCCGGGACACCGCGGTGTCCGGCGCCGCGCGCGGACCGTTCTGCATGATGGGCGTCTGCTACGACTGCCTGGTGTGCATCGACGGCCGGCCCAACCAGCAGGCCTGCATGACCCCGGTGCGCGAGGGCATGACGGTGGAGCGCCAGCTTGGCGCGCGTGAGGTGGCCGCATGAGCGTGGACATCATGACCTGCGACCTGCTCGTGGTCGGCGCCGGCCCCGCGGGCCTGGCCGCCGCGACCCGTGCCGCCGGGCTCGGCCTGTCGACGGTGCTGATCGACGAGCAGCCGGCTCCGGGCGGGCAGATCTATCGCGCCATCGGCAATACGCCGGTGCGCAATCGCGCGATTCTCGGCGAAGACTACTGGCATGGCGAAAGCCTGCTTGAACCGTTCGCCAATAGCGGGGCGCGGCATCTGTCCGGCGCCACCGTGTGGTCGATCAATGCCCACGAGGGGCAGGCCGCGGCTGGCGCCGAAGGGCAGGGCGAGGGCCCGCGTGCCGGCTTCGAGGTCGCCTATTCGATCGCCCGGCCCGGCCAGGACCCGCAGGCCGCGCTGCTGCATTGCCGCCATATCGTGCTGGCCACCGGCGCGCAGGAACGGCCATTCCCGATTCCTGGCTGGACGTTGCCGGGCGTCATCACCGCCGGCGCGGCGCAAATTCTGCTGAAGACCTCGGGCGTCGTCCCGGAGGGGCGCACGGTGCTGGTCGGCGGCGGTCCGCTGCTCTACCTGCTGGCCTGGCAGTACCTGAATGCGGGCGTCAAGCTCGAAGCCATTCTCGAAACCACCGACGCCGGCCAATGGCGCAAGGCGCTGCCGCATGCCTGGGGTTTCCTGCGTTCGCCTTATCTCGGCAAGGGGCTGAAGCTGCTGCGCAAGGTCCGCAAGGCGGTGCCGATCGTCAACGGCGTGACGGCGCTCGAAGCGATGGCAGGCGCCGACGGCAAGGTCGCCCAATTGCGCTACCGGGCCGGAGGGCAGGACCGCACGATCGTGGTCGACCAGGTGCTGCTGCACCAAGGCGTCGTGCCCAATACCAACCTGTCGCGCGCGGCCGGCGCCAAGCATGCATGGAACGAGCGGCAGGACTGCTGGGAGCCCGTGGTGGACGCCTGGGGCGCGACCTCGGTGCCGCACCTGACCATTGCCGGCGATGGCGCCGGCATCGCCGGCGCGGTGGCCGCCGAGCATCGCGGCCGGATCGCGGCGCTGCATGCCGCAGCGGACCTCGGCCGGATCGGCATCGCCGCGCGCGACAGGGAGGCCGCGACGCATCTTGCGGCGCTCGCCAGGGCGACGCGCGGGCGCGAGTTCTTCGAGATCCTGTATCGCCCGCTGGCCCAGTTCCGGCGCCCGGTCGGCGACACCATCGTCTGCCGCTGCGAGGAGGCCACCGCGGAGCAGGTGCGCCACGCCGCGCGCATCGGCTGCCAGGGTCCCAACCAGCTGAAGGCGTTCCTGCGCTGCGGCATGGGTCCTTGCCAGGGGCGCTTCTGCGGGCTGACGGTCACCGAGCTGATCGCCGACGAGCAGCAGCGCCATCCGCGCGACGTGGGCTACTACCGGCTGCGTTTTCCGACCAAGCCGGTGACGCTCGGCGAGATCGCGACGCTGCCGCAGACGCAGGCATCGCGCGAGGCCGTGGTGCGCTTCAAGAAATGAAGCGGCGCACGGCGAGGCAGCACACCGGCCCGCACGGCGGGCCGGTCTGAATACAGCAACACCACAATAAGCGAGCAAGGCCGGATCGCCCCGTGGCATGCCGAGTCTTGCCGATTGCACCAGCACAGCGACGAAACCTGAGAGCACTCCCCAAACTATCTATCGAGGTTCAACCATGGCGTTTTCCAAGATTGTCCCGGCTCTCGCCCTCGCATTGGCCGCCACCCATGGCATCGCGCAGGACTTGCCGGCGGGCCCCATCCGGATGCTGGTCGGCTTTGCACCCGGCGGCGGCAACGATGTGATTGCCCGCCTGGTTTCGACGCAGTTTCAGTTGAATACCAAGACCACCGTCGTGGTCGAAAACAAGCCCGGTGGCGGCAGCACGATCGCGACCGCCGAGATGACGCGCGGCAAGCCCGATGGCTCGGTGCTGCTGCTCGGTTCGGTGGGCGGGCAGGCGATTGCGCCGTCGATCTACAGCAAGCTGCCTTACGATCCGGTCAAGGGCGTGCAGCCGGTTTCGCTGGTCGCCAAGTCCGCCAACGCGCTGGTGGTCAACAACGATCTGCCGGTCAAGACCGTGCAGGAGCTGGTGGCCTATGCCAAGGCCAATCCCGGCAAGCTGAACGTGACGTCGCCGGGCAACGGCACCATCTCGCACCTGTCGGCCGAGCTGTTCAAGAGCATGGCCGGCGTCTCGATCACGCACGTGCCGTACCGCGGCGATGCGCCGGCGATGCAGGACGTGATGGCGGGCCAGGCGCAGATGACGTTTGCCAGCCTGCCGTCGGCGAAGGCCGGCGCGGATTCCGGCAAGGTCCGCATTCTGGCGGTCACCAGCACCAAGCGCGTCGAGACGATGCCGAACGTACCGACGATCGCCGAGTCCGGCGTGCCGGGCTATGAGGTCGTGTCGTGGTACGGCGTGTTCACCACCGGCGGCACGCCGATGCCGACGGTCAACCGCCTTGCACAGGAAATCGCCGCGGTGATCGCCCAGCCGTCCATCCGCGACGCGATCGCCAAGCAGGGCATGGAGCCGAGCGCGCTCGGTCCGGTCGAGTTCACGCAGCTGGTCAACCGCGACACGCAGAAGTGGGCCAAGGTCGTGAAGACCGTCGGCATCAAGCTGGACTGAACGGCCTGCGGTCCGCTGGCCGGCGGACCTGCCGCCGCCGCGAGGCTGTGCGGCGCGACGCCGAACCTGGTGCCGGTCCGGTAGCGCCTGGCGATGTATTCCTTCCCGGAATACATCGCCGAAAAATCTTCAAGCCGGACTTCGCGCGCTACTCCATACTCGCTGCATCATCGAACGCAGCGATCGTGGAGGAGCACCGTGAAAATTGCATGCGCATGGATCTTGACGGCGGCCGCACTCGGCATGTCGATGCCGTCGGCACAGGCGGCCTGGCCCGAGAAGCCGATCAAGCTGATCGTACCGACCGCGGCCGGCGGCGCCCCCGACATCGTTGCCCGCCTGTTCGGCGACGCGCTGTCCAAGCGGCTGGGCCAGGCCATCGTCGTGGAAAACCGGCCCGGCGCCGGCGGCAACATCGGCATGCAGGCATTGCTGCAGGCGCCCGCCGACGGCTACACCATCGCCTACGGCAACAACGCCACGCTGGCGACCAACCGGTTCCTCTATAGCAAGCTGCCGTACGATCCGGACAAGCTCGTGCCCATCGTCGGGCTCGTGACGACGTTCAATATCCTCGCGGTCAACAACGCGCTGCCGGTCAAGTCCGTGCGCGAGCTGATCGCCTATGCGCAGGCCAATCCCGGCAAGCTGTCGATGGGGTCCGCCGGCAATGGCACGACCAGCCATCTGGGCGGAGAGTTGTTCAAGACCCTGGCCCATCTCAATATCGAACACGTGCCATACAAGGGCAGCACGCCGGCGCTGCAGGACCTGGTCGGCAATAATGTGCACCTGATGTTCGACAACGTGCCGTCGATCGGGCCCTATGTCAGCAGCAACAAGGTACGGGCGCTCGCCGTGACATCGACCAGGCGCTCACCGCATTTCCCGCAGGTGCCGACGATGGACGAAGCCGGCATCAAGGGCTACGAATTGACCGCATGGGCCGGCCTGGTCGGTGCGCCCGGCATGCCGGCCGAGGTGGTCGACCGGCTCAATCGCGAGGTCAATGCGGTGATCCGCGACCCCGGTTTCCGTGCGCAGCTGGACCGGCTCTCGTTCGAACCGCTGGGCGGATCGCCGCGCGACTTCCAGGCGCTGGTGACATCGGAGACCGTGAAGTTCGGCGAGCTGGTGCGCAAGAGCGGCGCCAAGGTCGATTGAGGGTGAACGGCATGCCATCTCATTTCGATCTGATCATCCGCAACGGCGACCTGATCGACGGCAGCGGCGCGCCCCGACGCTGCGCCGACGTGGCGGTGCGCGACGGCGTCATCGCCGCGATCGGCGTCGCGCCCGACGCCACCGCCGACGAGGTCGTCGATGCCGCCGGCATGGTGGTCGCGCCCGGATTCATCGACACCCATACGCACGACGACTGGATGGTCTTCCAGTCGCCGCAGATGCTGCCCAAGGTGACGCAGGGCGTCACCACGATCATCGCGGGCAACTGCGGCATCAGCCTGTTTCCGCTGGTCACCGACACGATTCCGCCCGCGCCGCTCGACATCATGCGCGGCGGCTTCGTCTTCGAGTCGGTGAGGGACTACCGCGAGGCGTTCGCCGCGCGGCCCGCCGCCGTCAACGTATCGGTGCTGGTCGGCCAATCGACGCTGCGCGCGCGGCGTGTGGGAGAGCTGGGACGCCCCGCGCGCGACGATGAGATCGAACACATGCGGCGCGACGTGGAGCAAGCCCTGCTGGAGGGCGCGATCGGCGTTTCCACCGGCACCTTCTATCCGCCGTCGGCGGCGGCGCCCGAGCAGGAGATCCTGCGGATGTGCGAGCCGATGCGGCGGCTGGGCGGCGTGCTGGTCTCGCATATGCGCGACGAAAGCGACAAGGTGGCCGAGGCGATCGACGAGACGGCTCGCCTGGGCCGCGCGCTCGAGGTGCCGACCGTGATCTCGCACCACAAGCTGGTCGGGAAGCGCAATCATGGCCGCAGCCGCGAGACGCTGGCACAGGTGCGGGAACTGGCGCAGAACATGCCGCTCTGCATGGACTGCTATCCGTACGCAGCGTCGTCGACCATGTTGCGCCCGGAACGGGTGGACCAGTGCGACCGCATCCTGATCACGTGGTCCGCCTCGCATCCCGAGGCGGCGGGCCGTTATCTGGAGGACCTGGCGCGGGAGTGGCAGCGTTCGCGGCGGGAGGTGGCCGAGGCCTTGCTGCCCGGCGGCGCGGTGTACTTCATCATGGACGAAGGCGATGTGCGGGACATCCTGCGCTACCCCGACACGATGATTGGCTCCGATGGCATTCCGTCCGACGAAACGCCGCATCCCCGGCTGTGGGGTACCTTCCCGCGTGTGCTGGGGCTGTACTCGCGAGATCTCGACCTGTTTCCGCTTGAGCGCGCCGTTCACAAGATGACTGGTCTGCCCGCACAGCGCTTTGGACTGGAGGGGCGGGGCCACTTGGCCGTCGGCAAGGTCGCCGACATCGCGGTGTTCGATCCGGCAACCGTCCGCGACTGCGCGACCTTCGATGCGCCCACGCAGCCGTCGGTCGGCATCCGTGACGTGTTCGTCTCGGGCCAGGCGACGCTGCGCGATGGCGTGCCCACCGACAACCGGCCCGGACGCTTCGTGACGTCGACCCTGGTCAGGTCGGGCGCGCCGGCGTGAGCCGATGTCGCGGGCGGTGCGCGTCAGCCTTGGCCGTCTGCAGCAGCCAGTCGAGAAAGGTGACGAGGGTAGGATTGGCGCGCTTCTCGTCGAGGCAGACGAAGTAGTACGACTTCGGCGACAGATAGCTGATGTCCGACAGCCGGATCAGCCGGCCGGCCCGCAGGTCGTCGCCGGCCACGAATTCCGGCAGCAGCGCGATGCCCATGCCGCTGACCGCGGCCTGCAGGCCCATGGTCAGCAGCCCGTAACGCGGACCGTCACCCGGCCTGGCCACCTTGGCGCCGATCTGTGCGAGATAGGCCGGCCATGCGTCCAGCGCGGTATGTTGATGGAGCAGCGGCAACTGCCGCAGCGCCTGCGCCAACGAGCCACCGCGTGGCAGCCGGTCCGGCGCGCACACCGGGAACAGCTCCAGCGGCATGACCTGGACGCCGAAATGGCCGGGCGGGGGTCCGCCGCAGTACATGATGGCGGCGTCCAGGCCGCTGTGGGGCAGGTCGACAGGCCCGACCTTGGTGGTGATATTCAGCTGGATCTGCGGATGCTGCTTGGCAAACTGCAGCATGCGCGGCAGCAGCCAGATGTTGCCCAGCGAGACCGGCACCGACAGGTCGAGCCGCCCGCCGGAGCCGCGGCCGGTGAGCACTTCGAGCGTGGCTTCCTCGAGCAGGTTCAGTACCTGCGTGACGCGCTTGAGGTATTCCGCTCCGGTCGCGGTCGCGACGACGCCACCCTTGCGCCGGTCGAGCAGCCGCACGCCGAGGAAGTTTTCCAGCTCCGTCAGCTGCTTGCTGACCGCGCTCTGCGTCAGGCACAGCTCGTCGGCGGCCTCGGTCACGCTTCCCTTGCGCACGGTCGCTTCGAGAGCGACCAGATTGGCAAGGGCAGGCAGGTTCCGGCTGGTGGTGCTTTTCATCGCGACATCCTCGGGGCGGGCGGCAGCTTTCGGTGCCATGGCGGAAAACCGGGGCTGCGCCATTGTCGTTCATGTATTCCGTGAAGGAAACCAACACGATGTCCGATCGTTCTGCGGATGAAACGCCCACCACCGCTGATCCGGCGGCCACCAGCGAGATGGCCCCGGCATGCGATGTCTTCGAATTGCCGATCGCGGAACTGGCGCGCCGCATGGACGCCGGCACGCTGACCGCCGAACAACTGGTGGTAGGCCACCTGGCACGCATCCAGGCGTTCGATCGCGACGGCCCGTCGATCAATGCGATCAGCCACCTGCACCCCGACGCGCTGCGCGAGGCGGCTCGGCTGGACCGTGAACGGCGGCGGTATGGTGCCAGGAGTCCGCTGCATGGCATCCCGATGGTGGTCAAGGACAATATCGACACTGCGGGATTGCCAACCACGGCCGGCTGCGCGGCACTGTACGACGCGCAGGCCGCGGCCGACGCGCCGGTGGTCGCACGGTTGCGTACCGCCGGTGCGATCGTGCTCGGCAAGGCCAATATGTCGGAGCTTGCCGCCTCCAATGGACGCTTCGGCTACAGCTCGGCGAGCGGCCTGACGTTGAATCCATACCGGCTGTCCCGCAACGCCAGCGGCTCCAGCAGCGGCACGGGCGCCGCAGTGGCGGCCGGCTTTGCGGTGTTCGGACTCGGCACCGATTCGTTCGGGTCGGTACGCGGACCGGCCTGTGTGCATGCGCTGGTCGGGGTTCGTCCGACCCATGGCCTGCTGGAGGCGGCCGGCGTGCTGCCGCTGGCGCAGTCCTTCGATACGGTAGGACCGCTGGCCCGCAGCGTCGACGACGCGGCGCTGGTGCTGGGGGCGCTGGCCCCGCAAGCCGGCCTTGACCGCACCGAGCAACGGCTTGCCGGCCGGCGGCTCGGTATCGTGATGGACTTCAACGGCGCCAACGACGAGATCGACGCGCTGTTTTCGCGAGCATGCGCGGACCTGGTGACAGCGGGTGCGTCCATCGTGCCGGTCGCGCTGCCGGCCGATGCGCGGCAGCTGTACGAGCGTGTGCTGGGCGATATCGCGCGAAGCGAATGGGCAGGGCAGCTCGACCGCTATCTGGCCGCGCTGCCGTCGTCATGCCCGCGCGATACGGCGGCGCTGCTGGCGCGGATCGATGCACTGGAGGGCGATGCGCAAGGTGGCGATGCGTCGATGGCCGGCGCGCGAATCGCCGATGCGTCGCGACGCTCACCGAACCCGGTGACGATCGCCGCGCTGCGCCATGCCCTGGCAACGCGCAACGAACCGCCCCGCCGCGGCCTGTCCGCCGCGCGCGCATTCGGCGCTGCGCTCGCCGGCCTGATGCAGTCCAACGGCTGTGCCGCGCTGGTGTTTCCCACGCTCGCGTGTCCGGCGTCGCCGCGCTTCGATCGCAACGATCCGACCTACCGCTGCCGCGTCTCCAATCCGCTGGCGGCGATGCACATGGCCAGCGCGGCCGGCTTTCCCGAGATCAGCGTGCCAATGGGCTGGACCGAGGCCGGCGTTCCGGCCGGGCTGTCGCTGCTGGGCCGTGCCGGCGACGACCGCCTGCTGCTCGGCATCGCCCGCGATTACGAGGCGGCGACGCGGCATCGCCGGCCGCCGGGCTTGGGGTAGCGCTCCACACGGGCCCGGAAGCGCCCGAAAAACGACGAGATCGGCAAAGCGCATTGGCGGCATGCCTTTACCCGAATCGATTCCACTGGACCGCGAGGAGCGGCCGCAGGACGTACAGGTATTTCTTGTGGCGTACGGTATCTCCCTGCAAAATCGCCCCCAATCGCGAGTTGGGGCTGACTGGCCGCGTTATGATCTTGAAAAAATTAGATGGCCATTTACGATCAGACCAATACGCCGATGCGCCGCCGTTTCAGCCCAACCCGTATTGCGGAAATTCTGTTTGGCGGATTGGCCAAGGGGACCCTGGCCGTTATGGCAATTGGCCTTGTGGTACTGGCGGTTCTCTCTGGTGACGTCGCAGGCCTCACCGGCTTGCCGGACACGCGGCGACATTGGGCGATCTTCGCTGGCATCGTCGCCATCGTGGCGGCAGGAGCGGTGATCTACTACCACAGCATGCGGTAATTCGTGGTCGCCCATGGAGTTATCGTCATTACCCACCCAACATTGAGGTTGCCGACGTTCGTGCCGTGGTGGGAGCAATCTTAACGGCGAGACACTATCACGCTTGCGCGGCTGCCGGCACCACCGCCGGCCGCGGACCGCGCGCCAGCATCGCCATCGCCGCCGCAACCAGGCACATCGCGCCCGCGGCATACAGGGCCGGCGTATAGGTCAGCAGCAGCGTCCGCGTCATGCCGGCCCCATATGCGGCAACGGCCGCGCCCACCTGGTGGGCGGCAAACACCCAGCCAAACACCATCGCCGCACGCTCCTTGCCGAACGCGCTGCCCGCCAGCTTGACGGTAGGCGGCACCGTCGCGATCCAGTCCAGGCCGTAGAACATCGCGAACACGGACAGGCCAACCAGCGTGAAGGTGGAGTGGGGCAGCCAGAACAGCGACAGCCCGCGCAGCGCGTAATACCAGAACAGCAGCTTGCGGTTGTCATAGCGGTCCGACAGCCATCCGGACAGGATCGTGCCGACGAAGTCGAAGGCGCCCATCATCGCGAGCGCGGAGGCCGCGGGCACCGGCGCCATGCCAAAGTCGCCGCACAGCGCGATGAAATGCGTCTGGATCAGGCCATTGGTGCTCAGGCCGCAGATGAAGAACGTTCCGGCCAGGACCCAGAACGTGCGATCGCGGATCGCTTCCCGCAATACCAGGAACGGGCCGGACCAACGCATTGGTGCGGCGGGCGCTGCCGCGACCGAGGTGCTGGGCGCCTCGCCGAACGGCAACAGGCCGACGTCGGAAGGACGATTGCGCATCAGCGCGGCGACCAGCAGCGCCAGCAGCGCGCACGCGAGCAATACCGGCAATACCGCGGTGCGCCAGCTGACATGTTCGATCAGCCAGGCGGCCAACGGCAGGAAGGCGAGCTGGCCGGTTGCCGCGCTCGCAGTCAGAATGCCGATCACGAGGCCTCGCCGCTGGCTGAACCAGCGGTTGGCAATGACGGCGCCCAGCACCAGCGCCGTCATGCCAGAGCCGGCGCCGAGCATCAGGCCCCATGCGATGAACAGCTGCCACAGCGTGGTGGCCACCATGCCGAATCCCATGCCGCCGGCGATCAAGGCCAGGGCCGTAAATACGATGCGGCGCACGCCATAGCGGTCGATCAGCATGGCCGCGAAGGGCGCCATCAGCCCGAACAGCGCAAAGCGAATGGCCAGTACGGTCGAAATCCTGTCGGTGTTCCAGCCGTGCTCGTTCGACAGCGGCACCAGCAATGCCCCCGGCAGTCCGAGCGCCGCCGCGGTGGTCAGCATGACGAGGAAGCCCAGCGCTGCAACGATCCAGGCGTAGTGGATGCCGCGCCGTTCGAGGCGGCGCGCAAGCAGTTCAGCAAACATGTTCGAGGTCGGAGAAGGGAGGGTGGATTCGACGGTGGATACGCGCTGCTCGGACAAAACAGGCAAAAAGGGGCCCGCGTTCCCGACAATGGGGAAAGAAACGACATGGCAAATCGAATGAGGCCACACGCGCGACAGCGAGCGGCGACCGGTCAGTCTTCGGGTGCCGCCGGGCGGGAGGTTCGCTTCTTGCCTCGGGTCGTGGTCTTGGCGGTGTCAGCGGCGTTGCGGGAGGGCGGTCGGTTTTCCCCGGCGACCGGCCGGGTCAGCGCGGCGAGCGTCGCGGAAAGAATCTGCTCGGACAGCGGCGCGCCGTGCGTGGCGCGGGCCAGCATCACGGCGCCCATCATCATCGCCATCTCGGCCAGCGCCCTGTCACGCCGCGCGTCGTCGGGGCCCGGCAGCGTGCGCTCCCACTGCGCGATCAGGCCTTCGAGGCCCTCGATATAGGACTGGCGAACCGGCTTGTCCGCGTTTTCGCGCGCGACGTCGGCCGCAAGCGCCACGCCGGCGCATCCCGCCCCAGGCGCATCGCGATGCCGCTCCGATAGATAGGGCACGACCACCGCGGCGCGCGCCGCATCGGCGTCCCCGGGATGGGCGTCGATGCGTTGCCGCCATCGCTCCAGCGCCTCGGCAAACGCGCGATCGCAAGCCGTGGCCGCCAGCGCGTCCTTGGACGCGAAATGGCTGTAGAAACCGCCATGGGTCAAGCCGGCGGCACCCATCACATCGGCCACGCTGATGCCCGTCAGACCGCGCTCGCGGAACAGGCGCGACGACGCCTGCTCGATCGCTTCACGGTTCTGGCCGGCTTTTTCGCGGGAGGATCGCGGCATGATGCTTCTCTATGCTGAGTCGATGGACAGCATATTAGATGATGGGCGTCATGTATTCAAGGGGCTGCATCGGGACGATCCGTCCGCATGCATGACGGGCGTGCAGGGCAGGGAACGTAACGGTTTGACTTGATTGTCTTTATTGGCGAGCCAGGTCATACGACGTCGCCAGCAGCATCTGGGGCCGCTGGCGCAACGGTTCTCCGTCCAATGGAGCCGCGACGGTGCCAATCCGTTGCGCCCCGCAGGCGAGATAGAACGGTTCGGCATACGGCTCCGCATCGATGGTCAGGTGCTTGACGCCGTGACCGGCAGCCAACGCCGCCGCATGCCGTACCAGGGCTCGCCCAACACCACGCCGCATGTAATCCGGTGCGACCCAAAGATGCTCGAGCGCCCATGTCACGGCGTCCGTCGGCAACACCGAATGGAATCCGGCGATCGATCCGTCGATTTCCGCAACGTAGGTCAACGCTTGCGCGACATAGGAGCCCGTGATTGTCAGGTCCTCGCGCCATGCTTGAAGCTGGGCCTGGGTATATGGCCAATGCGCCTTGGCTTTGTTGGCGATCTCAGTCAGCAAGGGCGCCTCGCATTCGAGGCCGCGGCGGATCTTCATCGGTAGTGCTTCGTGCAAAACCGTATTCTGCGGCATCCGCAGGGATTGGATCGCCACGTTTGTTGTTTGGCTTAGATTCCTGACTCCCCACCTTTGAACGTTTGCACGCCGAAACCAAGGCCCGGCGAAATCACCGAAGCCCCCTCTGCATGCAGCGAAACCGTCGACACCTGATTATGCCGCTGCGCCCAGGTGGCGAATTCACCCAGCCTGCGGACCTTGGCCGCGGGCACACCGTATAAGGCGCAGCGCTGCTCCAGTTCTTCCGCATTCAGCATGTGCAACCGTTCGGCAATGATCGCCTTCAGTCCAGCCGGATTGATGGAGCGCACAAACGATGCCGGCGAGTCCGGATTCAGCGGCTCGGCGAAATACCGCGGATCGCCTGCCATATCGGCGAGCCCGAGCACGTCCAGCAGCCGGATCAGTTGTCGCGGCGTATTGGCGCCAAGCGCAATCCAGCCGTCCCGCGTGGCGAAGAAGTCCGCAGTCGGGCTGCCGGAATAGCCTTGATTGCCGACCCTCGCAGGCGACGCGCCGTTTGTCAGCGCTTCGCATGCGAACGAGTACATCAGCTGTAGCGCCGCGCCGGTCATCGATACGTCCAGCTGCACCGCGCACGCAAGCCGATCGCGCTCGCGTAGCCCCGCAAGGATCGCCAGCGCCGCCTGCATGCCGGTGGCCGCGTCGACCACCGGGAAGCCGGTCTTGATCGGCGGATCGTCCTCGGTGCCGGCCATGAACGCCATGCCGGTTGCTGCCTGGATGATGTGGTCATAGGCAGGGCGCTCGGCCACGTCGGCGCTGCTGCGCCCATACCCCGAGATCGTGCAATAGACGACCGTCGGATTGAGCGAGCGGATCGCCTCGAAACCCAGCCCGAAGCGCGCCAACACGCCAGGACGCAGGTTGTCGACCACGACATCGCAAGTCGACGCCAGGTCCAGCGCACGCTTGCGGTCGGCCGGATCGCGCAGGTCGACCGTGTGGCTTTCCTTGCCGGCATTCAATGCGGCAAAGCCCTGGCGGCCTTTCTCGGTGCGGCGCATGACGTCGCCACCATTGGCGTTTTCCATCTTGAGCACCGTTGCGCCGAGTTGCGACAGATAGAACGTCGCCAGAGGGCCGGCGATCACGTGCGAGAAATCGAGTACGCGGACACCGGCCAGAGGGGCGAAGGGTAGTGAAGTTGCAGTCATGTTCGGTCGGTTGGGGTCGGCCGCTTGTGGTCGGACGGCAATTATTGAACCGCGATTCGGCTCAGCTCCACGATGCGGCGGTACTTCGCCGTCTCCTCCGCGATGAAGCGGGAAAAGGCCTCGGGCGTCGGCGTAGGGTCGATGACCGAAGCGGCCTTCTCGTAGAAGTCGCGCACCGCCGGATCGCTCAGCGCTTTCCGGAAGGCGGCATGCAGGCGCGCGACGACCGGCTTCGGTACGCCGGCCGGTGCCCAGATGCCGCTCCACGAGTCCAACACCAGGTCCTGGCGGCCGAGCGCCTCGTTCAGCGTCGGCACCCCCGGCAGGATCGGCAACCGATGCGCCGACGTCACGGCCAGCGCACGCACCGTGCCCGTCGCCAATGGCGGCATTGCCGTCGAGGCAACGGGAAAACCGAACGTCGTATCGCCTCGGATCAGCGACGGCACGATCTCGACCGATCCCTTGTACGGAATGTGAACCATCTCGACGCGCACCGCATTGGCGAACGCGGCACCGGCAAGATGCGCGGCGCTGCCGATCCCGCCCGATGCGTAATTCAGCGTACCGGGCGCGTTCCTTGCGGCCTGCGCCACGTCCGCCACGGTGCGATAGGGCGTGCTTGCCTTCACCACCATTACCTGCGGGCTGAAGCCTGTGCGGATGACATGCGTTAACGTCGCGGGATCGAACTTGACGGACGGCTGCATCAGCTTCTGCGTGACATGTGTCGATGCGCCGATCATCAGCGTGTAGCCATCGGCCGGCTGTTGCGCAAGCACTTCGGCAGCGAGGATGCCGCCCGCCCCGACCTTGTTCTCGACGACCACGGGCTGCCCCAGTTCACGTGAAACGACCTCGGCCGTCTTGCGCGCCAGAACATCCGGACCGCCGCCTGCGGCGTAGGGAACGATCAGCCGGATCGGCCGACTCGGAAACGGAGCGTCGCTGGCCCTGGCCGCGCCGGAGAGCAGGGTGGCGACGGCCACCGCCAGGCCCAGCCTCACCGCGAGTTTTCCTGTCGTGCGCACTGCGTTGTCTCCTTTCTTTGTATCGCCATGGAGCCCGATTGTGTGTGCGGCATACTTGCCTGTAAATTATTGATTTTCTATCCAGTCATCACGTTTTGTTATGGCGAAGAATTCGGCCGGTATCGGCGCGCGCCTAGATCGCCTTCGCATCCGCCATCTGCGATTCCTCGAACTGATCGACACTCATGGCTCGCTGTCGGCCGCCGCAGGGCAACTTTCGCTGAGCCAGCCGGCCGCGACCAAGATGCTTCAGGAAATCGAGTCGGTGTTCCGTGCCGCGCTGGTCGAGCGCACGACGCGCGGGGCCGCGCTGACGCCGACCGGACAGCTCGCGCTGGGACGCCTGCGCATCGCGTTGAACGCCCTTTCCGCCGCGATGGACGCCATCCATGCAACGCCGGCACCGGTGCCGATCGTCCACGTCGGCATCCTTCCGTTGGTTGGCGTGGTGGCCATGCCCAGGCTGTTGGCAAGATTGGCCGCACGGCCTGGCTTCCCTCATCTCGTTATCCACGAATCGACGGTCAGTGGTTTGCTCGGGATGCTGGACCGCGGGGAAATCGACTGCATGGTCGGCCGCATCGGATCGCGCAGGGAAGGGGAGGCGACGAGCGGGATGCGCGTGATGCCGCTTTGGGAAGAACGTCTGACGGTCGCCTGCGCGTTGGACCATCCGCTAGCCCGAAAGCGCTCGGTGGCGCTGTCGCACCTGTGCGAGTACGACTGGATTACCACGCCGCGCGGCGCCAGCACGCGCATGCTGTTCGAAGCGCCCTTCCTGGACGCGGGAATCGTGCCGCCGCAGCCAAAAGTCGAGTCATTCTCGTTCCACACCAATCTCTGCATGGTGGCCAGCAGCCGGCTGCTGACGGTCGCGCCCGAGACCGCGGTTCGGCACTACGCAAGGCTGGGCATGGTGCGGCAGGTCCGCCATGGAAGCTGGTTCGCAGGCGGACGCACGGTGTTCGTCACGCGTGATGACTCGGCAGACGCGGCGGGCGTCGTTGCGGTTGGCGAAGCGCTGGCTGGACTAATGACGGACGGGGAATTGGGCAAATGAATGCTGGAGTTTCCAGGGCCGGCAAACAATCATGGCGCGCCAAGGGCGTCAATTGTTAAGTAGTGTCATTGGTTGCGTTTTCGCACTTGTGTGAAAGTAATCTACGGATTACTCTGCAGCCAAACTAAAACCCTCTTCTTGGTCAAACGTCTCCTGCTGATTGAAACAGCCCCGGTTCATCGATCAGCTCTCGCCTTTCCCTAACGGCTTCTTTCTATTTACCCGTCCAGGATCGCGCCGACATTGCAGCGCGCCGGTCCTGCTGCGTCTTCGCCACCATTCGCCGGGCGTGTCCTGTCCAACGGATTCCAAAGGAAAATCCGAATGAACCATGTGTTCCGCATTATCTGGTCCCAGGCTTTGGGTAGCTGGGTCGTTGCATCGGAAGTCGCCACGCCGCGTGGCAAAAGCGGTGGCGAACGGCGCCGGTGCCGGACAAGGCTCGCTCGCGTCGGTGCCGGTGCCCTGACCATATGGGGCTTGGCCTCGCCAGCCAGTGCCCAGGTATGGACGGGTGCAACCAGCAACGACTGGATGACCGGAAGCAACTGGTCCACGAATGCGGTACCGAGCGGTAATGTCACGATCAACCAGCAGACGAACTCAGTGGTGCTCGGTGCGTCGGGTCCGGCAGCCGCGACGATGGGCACGCTGCAGATGGGCACGGCTGCGGGCACGAGCGGGCTCACCATCCAGAACGGCAGCACGTTGTCGTCCAGCGCGACGACGGGCGGCCATTCCCTTGGCCTGGTCGCGGGCTCCAATGCCACCATGACGGTGACCGGCGCGGGATCGGAGTGGTCTACCGCCATTGTGACCATCATCGGTGCGGGTACCAATAGTACGGGCACGCTGAACATTGCGGATGGCGCCACGGCCAGTCTGGCGGGTCTGAACTTTGGCCAGAGCGGTGTCGCGGGAACCGCGGTGCTCAATGTGACCGGCGGCAGTGTGTTGAGCTCGAACAACGCCACCATGTACGCAATCGGTACAGGCAGCAGCACCGCCAACATTTCTGGCACAGGGTCGCGCTGGAATGTGGGTGGAAACCTGATCGCGGGCCGCAGCCAGGGGGGCGGCGGTGTGGGCAGCGGCACGCTGAACGTTCACAGCGGCGGTGTCGTGACGGCCACGGGCAATATCTCGATCGGCGGAAACAACCTGAGCGGGACGGGACCCGGTTCGGCGACGGTTTCCGGCACAGGTTCTCAATTGAATGCGGGCGGAACGCTCAGTATCGGTTCGTACGGCCGGGGCGCGCTGACCATCGCCGACGACGCCGTGGCATCGGCCGGCACGGTGACGATGACCTCGATGGCAGCATCGCAGGGCACCCTGTCCATATCGAACGGCGGCACGTTGGCTACCGGGGCACTGACCGCGGGACCGGGCGCGGTACAGGCGGACTTCGACCGCGCCACCTTGCGTGCAACCGGCAACAGCGGGGCCTTCGTCAGCGGGTTTACCGGCACCGAATTGAACGTCGCCGCAGGCGGACTCACGCTCGACACTGGCGGCTTCAATGTCACGGTGGCTTCGCCGTTCAGCGGCGCCGGCTCGTTGACCAAGACGGGTGCCGGCACGGCGGTGCTGACTGACAACAACACCTACACGGGCGGAACGACGATTTCGGCTGGCACGCTGCAACTGGGCAACGGCGGTACGTCGGGCGGCATCGCGGGCGATGTCACGAACAACGGCACGCTGGCCTTCAACCGCTCGGATACCGCCATCCATGGCGGCACGATCTCCGGCAGCGGGGCGGTCAGCCAGATCGGCACCGGCACGACCATCCTGACCGGCAACCATACCTATACGGGCGGGACGACGATCTCGGCTGGCACGCTGCAGATGGGCAATGGCGGCACGTCGGGCAGCATCAACGGCGACGTGACAAACAACGGCACGCTGGCCTTCGATCGAGCCGATACCTATACCTTTGGCGGCCAGATTTCCGGCAATGGCGCGGTCTCGCAGACCGGCACCGGCACGACGGTCCTGACCGGCAACAACACTTATACGGGTGGCACGTCGATCAGCGGCGGCACGCTGCAGATCGCGAGCGACATCAACCTGGGCAATGCGGCCGGCAGCCTGTCCTTGGATGGCGGTACGCTGCGGAACACGACGACCCTGACTTCCGCACGAACCGTCACCCTGAATGCAGGCGGCGGGACCTTCCAGACGACCGGGGACCTTACGCTGACCGGCGTCATTGCGGGCAGCGGTTCGCTTGGCAAGACCGACGTTGGCACGCTGGTACTTACCGGCGACAGCACCTATGCCGCCGGCACGACCGTTTCGGCTGGCACGCTGCAGCTGGGCAATGGCGGCACCTCCGGTTCCATCACCGGCAACGTGGCGAACAACGGCGCGCTGGTGTTCAACCGTTCCGACAGCGTCACGTTCGGCGGCGCAATTTCCGGCAGCGGCAGCGTTACGCAGGCCGGGGCTGGCACTACCGTGCTGACCGGCGCCAATTCCTACAGCGGCACCACCACGGTACAGGCCGGCACCTTGCTGGTCGATGGCAATCAAGCCGGCGCTACCGGTGCCACCACGGTGCAAGGTGGCGCCACGCTCGGCGGCACCGGCACGCTGGGTGGCAGCGTCACGCTGGCGAACGGCGCCACCTTGAGCCCAGGCGCAACTGGAGCGGTGGGCGCATTGACCGTCAACGGCAACCTGAGCCTGGCCAGCGGCGCGGCGCTCGACTACCAGTTCGGCCAAGCCAACACACCGGGCGGCCCGCTCAACGACCTGACCGTCGTCAACGGCAATCTCGCGCTCGGCGGCGTACTGAACGTCAGCGTCTCGCCGGGCGGAAGCTTCGATCCGGGCGTGTATCGCATCTTCAACTATGCCGGCACGCTGACCAACAGCGGGTTGAGCATCGGTGCCGGCCCTGCCGGTACTTACTACGTGCAGACCTCCGTCGCCAATCAGGTGAACCTGGTCAACAACACCGGAATCACGCTGAACTTCTGGAATGGCGCGGGTTCGCCGAACAGCGGCGCCATTCATGGCGGCGATGGCACCTGGCAGGGCATGGCCGGCAAGGACAACTGGGCTGACAGCACGGGGAATTCCAGTGGGCCTTACGCGGGCGGCGCCTTTGCGGTATTCGCGGCCGCCCCGGGTACGGTCACGGTCGACAACAGCCTGGGCCATGTCACGACGTCGGGCATGCAGTTCGCCAGCAGCGGATACACCATCACCGGCGATGCGCTGACGCTGAGCGGCGGCACCAACGTCATTCGCGTGGGCGACGGTACGGCCGCAGGGCAGGGCATGACGGCCACGATCCGTACCGAGCTCGGTGGAGCCGGAACCCTGCAGAAGACGGATCTGGGCACGCTGGTGCTGGACGGCAACAACACGTATGGCGGCGGCACGCATATCCAGGCGGGGACGCTGAGCATCTCGCGCGAAGCCAATCTGGGCGCGGCGGGCAGCGGTCTGAGCATCGGCGATGGCACGCTGCGAACGACCGCCACCATGACCAGCGACCGCAGCGTGGCACTGACCGGCGCGGGGAGCGTGCTGACCGATGCGGGTACTACCTTGACGTTGACGGGCGGGATGGCAGGCGCGGGCGGTCTGACCAAGGCCGGCGCCGGCACGTTGCTGCTGCGGGGCGCCGATACGCACACCGGTGCTACCCAGATCAGCGGTGGCACACTCGCCGCCGGCGCGGCACAGGTCTTGAGCGCTGCGTCGGCTTACACCGTCGGCAGCGGCGCGACGCTGGCCATGAATGGATTCCAGCAGACTGTCGGGGCGCTGACGAATGCCGGTACTGTCAGCCTGGACGGCAATGGTTCGGCTTTGACCGTCGCCGGCAACTACACCGGTGCTGGCGGTACGGTACAGCTTCGCGCGGCCCTCGGTGGGGACAATTCCGTGACCGATCGTCTCGTCGTGCGGGGCGATACGTCGGGCACGACCACGCTCAAGGTGTCGAACGTCGGCGGAGCCGGCGCGCAGACCGTCAACGGGATCAAGCTCGTTGACGTTGCCGGCCAATCCACGGGCAATTTCGCGCTGCAAGGCGACTACACCATGCAGGGCCAGCAGGCCGTGATCGGTGGCGCCTACGCCTACACGCTTCAAAAGAACGGGATTTCGACGCCGGCCGACGGCGACTGGTATCTGCGCTCGAGCCTGTTGAACCCGACTGCCGCGCCAGCATCGCCGCTGTATCAACCGGGCGCCCCCGTCTATGAGGCCTATTCCCAGGTACTGCTGGCGATGAACGAGCTGCCCACGCTGCATCAACGCGTCGGTAGCCGCTACTGGGCAGACGGGCAGTCCACCGCGCCAGCGTCGACACATACCGGTTCGGATGGTGGGGTGGGGCGCCAGGGTGCAGGCTGGGCACGCGTAGAAGGCCGGCATCTTGCGGTCGGTTCCGGGCATTCGAGCACTGGAACGCAATGGGATCTTGACCAGGTCAAGGCGCAGGCCGGTTTCGACGCGTTGCTTGTCGAGAACGCATCCGGCCGTCTGTTTGCGGGCATCGGCACGCAATACAGCCGCGGGAGCGCGGGTGTGAACTCGTTCTTCGGCAACGGCAGGATTCGCGTGGACGGGTATGGCCTGAGCGGAACGGCAACATGGTCGGGCGCCAGCGGCTTCTACGTCGACGGTCAGGCCCAGGCAACCTGGTACGACAGCGACCTGACATCCGGCACGCTGGGACGACGCCTGAGCAGCGACAACAAGGGCTTCGGCCGCGCCTTCAGCATCGAATCGGGCCAGCGCCTCGCCGTCAGCGATGCATGGTCCGTGACACCGCAGGCCCAGCTCGTCTATTCGTCGATCAGCTTCGATGGCTTCACCGACCCGTTCGGCGCACGTGTCAACCGTGACAAGGCCGACAGCCTGACAAGCCGACTCGGCGTCGCCCTGGATTACACGACCGCCTGGCGGGACCCGGCCGGCCATGCCGCACGCGCCAACGTCTACGGGATCGCCAACTTGTACTACGACTTCCGCGGCGGCACGACGGTCAATGTCAGCGACGCATTGCTCTCCACCAGAAAGGACCGCTTGTGGGCCGGTCTCGGCGTAGGCGGGGCCGTGACGTGGAAGGATGATCGTTTTGGTCTCTATGGCGAGCTGCTGGTCAGGAGCAGCCTGGAAGGATCAGGCAGCGGCCACGACTATCGGGCCAATGTGGGGGTGCGGGTGCGGTGGTGAGTTGGTGAGTTGCGCGTGGGGCCTGCCGATGTCCCACGCAACCAGCGTTGTCTGACAGGCAACACCATCCAGATTTGCCTAAAGTCGGACGGACGCTGCCTTTGGCAGCGTCCGGATTGGTCATCCTGATGCCGGTGTATTCAGTGGCAAATGCGATTTAACATAACAAACATTATCGGCGGTACGGTCAGGCATGAATTGAAATGTCCGCTTCGGGATGATTGGAGATGTCCGAGCTCCCGGGGCCCGCCTCAGCCAAACGCAGGCCGGATCTTCCTCGCGATCCTCAGCGCCCACGTACCACGCCGCGGCGTTCCCGGAACGTGATCGACCAGCGCAATTCCTTGGTTGGCTCGACGCTGTGTTGCCACTGCCAGCGTGCGTCGCCTTCTATCCGGTAGATCGATCTGGGCTCCACGTCGAGCGCCACAATTTGGCGTCGTAGCGACGTGCTGTATGGATAAGGACGGAAGCGCAATCGCGCGACACCACCGAGCGATACGCCGAAGATGCGCTCGAAATCGGGCACGTCGCGGTGCCAGCCCAAGGGCGTGTCCGGCGCGTACTCCGCCACCAGGGCATGGGCCAAACGTTCCGGCGACATTCCGGCCCATTGCGCGACGCGTTCGCGCAGCGGCAGCAGCCGTGCGTCGAGGGGCTGCGCAGGCAGCAGTTCGTTGCTGTCGAAGTCGTAGCTGCCCCCGAAGCTGACCACCCGCCGCCGGGCCAGATAGCCCTTGTACCGCGCCGCCTGCAAAGGCAGAGATCGAATGATGTCGATCAGGGACGCTTCTTCATCAGGCGAAAGGAAATCGGGCTGGTAAATCAGCCCAGGAATCGAGGCCTCGATCGGGCCCTCGCCGAACAGGCTGAATTGATCCATCACGTTCCTTTTGAATCCCGCTGCCGGGTGCGCGGCGGACCGCCGTTTCGCGCCCCTGGGGGGCGATGCAGGTCAAAAAGGTTAGCACGTCGCGTCGCCTCGATTCGGCCGGGGCGGCTTCGATCTCTGCCTTGCCGGGTCCACTTCGCCAGCCAGCCAATAAGGATCGCTATGAAAGTGTGGCGATGGCCGCCGTGGCGTGTTCCGTTTCGTGCACAATCGCGCTTCGAATACCGCAAAAGCCACCGCCGAGGAGATTCCACGATGAAGAGAACCCAAAACGCCCTGGCCGTCCTTGCCCTGGTCTGCCTGCCCTGCTCTGCCTTGGCCCAGCCGGCCAATTCGACCTTGAACCGCATCAAGGACAGCGGCACCCTGCGGATCTGCACGCCTGGCGACTACAAGCCGTTCAGTTTCGAGAAGGCGCCCGGCACGTTCGAAGGTCTCGATGTCGATCTGATGCAGACGCTGGCCACGGCCCTGCAAGCCAAGCCGCAATACGTCAAGACGAGCTGGGCGAACCTGATGCCGGATTTCGTCGCCGGCAAATGCGATATTGCCGTCGGCGGTATTTCGGTCACGCTGGAACGCCAGCGCCAGGCTTATTTCAGTGCTCCTTACATGATCAATGGCAAGACGCCGTTGACCCGCTGCGAGAACGCCGCCAGGTTCCACACGATCGAATCGATCAATCAGCCGGCGGTGCGGGTCATCGCCAATCCGGGCGGAAGCAACGAGCGCTTTGCGCGGACGCATTTCGATCGCGCCCAGTTGAAGATCCATTCGGACAACCTGACGATCTTCGACGAGGTCATCAAGAAGAATGCCGACGTCTTTGTCACGGAAGCCGCGGAAGCGATCGTGCAAAGCAAGGCGCATCCGGAACTATGCGCAGTCAATCCGCAGAAACCTTTGCAATACGCCGAGATGGCGTACTTGCTGCCGCAGGGCGACGAGGTGTTCAAGCACTTCGTCGATCAGTGGCTGCATCTGAGCACCGCTAGCGGCGATTTCGGTCGTGTGCGAGCCAGGTGGCTGCCTGAGTAGGCGTTTTTGGAATTGCAATGACGATTGGCAACGCATTTCTGTCAATTGCATTCGACAAGCTGTTCCATTGCCATTTCCATGGCAATTAATTCTGTATTGAATCGGCCGATACACCGGTAGCGTATAAAGCGGGCACACTCCCCGTCTTGACGCCGAGGCCGGCCCGGCAAGCAATGGTGCGGCCCTTATCCGCGACCGGCCACACATGGAAGACGAGACAGGAGGCCGCCAGCCCGATGCGCTGCCGCCCCTGCTGCTCAGTGCTTTCTGTTCCGCGACGACGGCCGGCGTGCGCGAGCTTGCGGCCTTGCCCGCCGATGTCCTGGCATTCGGTTATCTGGGCGAGCGTATGCCCGACGGGTCCATGCGGTTGTTCCGCCTGGACACGATCGCGCTCGGCGCAAACGACGCCCCGTCTGCAAGCGCACCGCCGCTGTGGTTGGGCGCGGCGCTGTTCAAGGAGCCGCCGCTGACGGCAGCCGTCGCGCCGCCTGGCGATAGCTTGTTCCTGCTGCAGGGCGCCCTGCCCGCTTATCGTGGCCAGGCGCGTGGTACCCCTGTCTATCTGCTGCCGTTGCGGTCGGACTGGGCTGCCGGCACGCTGGGCTATACCCTGTCCGCGCTGCAGCCGGGCGGGCAACTGCCCTTGTCCGTGCCGCTGGCGACGTATCTGCGCGCGCAGATGCTGCTGCTTGCCCGCCTGGCGCCGGAATTGTCCCGGGACGAATCCATCGCCATGGCGCTGGCGACCGCCGAACTGGCCGCCACCCTGCTGCGGACATGGGCTCATGCCGCTGCCGCCTCCCCGCCGGCGGCCACTGCTCCGCCCGGCAGCGCCGTGCCCTCTTCCGCGGCCGCACGGGTCTATCGCGCGGCCCTTGCCCATATCGCCTCCCACCTGTCCGATCCGCAGCTGACCGGCCAGCGTCTTGCTCGTGCCGTCGGTTGCTCGCGCCCGACGTTGTACCGGGCCTTCGCCATGCACGGTACGACGGTGGCAACGCAACTGCTGGACGCCCGCATGGCGCATGCGCGGGCCCTGCTGGAAGCCGACGGTGATGCCGTGAAGCTCGCAGGCATTGCCTACGACTGCGGCTACGCCGATGTATCCGCATTCATCCGTGCGTTTCGCCGGGCTCACGGGCTCACCCCACGGCAATGGCGCGATCGCGCGCATTCCCTTCCTTCGAGGGGGGTGAGACAGCCTGCCGACCGGTAGAGACAAACTGCCTGCTGCTGCCCTGTGTCTGCCACCTACGCTGGGTCGCGTCGACGACGTTTGCGTTGACGTTCTCCCCTCCAACCGAAGGAGCATGCAATGAGCGACCAGCAACAGGCACAACAGAACTTTCTCGCGGCGATCGAGGCGCAGATGCGCACGATGCTCGGCAGCCAGCTCAATGGCGAGCTGCGCGCGCTGATCTATCCGCCGGGATTCAATTTCCAGACCACCGTGGGTGCGAACGCGTACTTCAACCCGTTCACGCTGAAGGTGCTGGATTACCCGACGATCGACGGCGGCAACGGTGCGAAGACACTCGACAACACAGACAGCTATTCCGGGCTGTATATGCGGCTGCTCAAGAGCGCTTCGTACCAGTTGTCCACGGCCGACAATACGCGCGTGCAAAAGGCGCTCGACGACGCAGCCGCGCAGCAACAGGCGCTAATCTCCGCCTGGGAGGAAGCCTACGGGACGATCCGGCTCGACGGCTCCGGCTTCGCCAACAAGGCGCTGTACATCAATGACGTCGTGCGCAAGGAGTACGGCAACGATCCGTCGAAGCTCGACGCCAGCGTGCGCATCGTCTATCTGACCTGGGCACTGGCGGCCGCTCCGGCGCTGACGGTCAAGCAGGCACAGTTCGATGCGCTGCAACGGCTCAATGCCGCGGCGGCCAACGTGCTGAACCCCAGCGCCAGCAACGGTGGCCTGCAGGTCGAAGACGGCAGCTACGTCGCCGCTTTCGACAATATTCCGACGCCGACCGAGCTGCTCGGGCGGCTGCGCAATACCGGCAATACGGTCACCGTCAAGGCCAGCGTGGCCTACAGCGAGAGCGGAACCACGTCGATGTCGGTCGGCGGCGGCGCAGGCGTGACCATCCCGCTGGACTTCCTGTCGATCTCGGTGGGCGGCTCGGCGCAGTACAACCTGGACAAGATGATGTCGCGCAATCAGTCGATGTCGATCGAGATGGCGTTCACCGGCGTCACGCCGATTTCGCCGTCGCCGCGGGTGCTGTCGGCCAACGGCCAGAGCGGCTGGTACGACAAGGTCATCGTCGACGAACTGGCGCGCAACAAGGCTGGCGACGACTTCACCGGTTTCTATCTGAGTTCGGACGAATGGAAGGGGCGCGCCGTATTTGGTCCGCAGGGCCGCTTTACCCGTGCCCGCACCCTCGTGCTGAGCCAGCGCCCGACCGTGACGCTGCGTTTCCACAAGGCTGACGCGTCGTCGATCAAGTCGATGTTTCAGGAGAACGTCGGCGTCAAGCTGAACCTGTTCGGGCTGATCCCGCTCGGCCACGCCGAGCAGTCCTACAAGACCACCAGCGCCCGCAGCGACGATGCCAGCGGCGACGTGGTCGTGACCTTCGGACCCGACAGCTTTGACGGCGGCACCGTCAATCCGCGGGACCGTACCTGCTACATCGTCGGCGCCGTGCTCGAAGAGATCGACGGCAAGTAAGCACGCGCGGCCCGCGGTGGCGCCGTGGGCCGTTGATCCATGCCCTGCCCTGCCCGGCTCGCGTCGCCACGCCTTGCGTCGCGTCGTGGGCCGAGCCTTACCTATCCGGTGACACCATGGCCAATATTGCCCCCTTCTTCAATACCGTGGCGCGGCAGCTGACCGCGTCCGTGCCGCGGCCGCATGCGGGCCAGTACCAGATCGTCGATGCCCCGCAGCGGGCCGCCTCGATCGGCTGGCAAGCGGTTTCCGTCCATCCGCTGCAGGTGCTCGAGACCGAGTACCAGCGTCTGGTGCGCGAGCAGCGCGCACAGGCGCAGGACGTCAATGCGAAGCGGGAGGCCGAAGGCGCGGCGCTGGCCCGCTTCTTCGTGCTTGACACGCAGGCTCCCGAGCCGCTGGATATTCCCGATTCGCCGTTGCGGACCCAGCTGCGCAATGCGCCGATGGCCGATCAGCGCCTGCAGGCAATGCGCGAGCAGCTGGAGCGCTGCGAGCGTCTGGCGTCGGCCAATCCGGCGCTGCCGCTGGCGCCGGCATTGGCCGATGCCGTCAACACCTTTCTGCAGCAGGCCATCGGTCTGTGCACGCTGGCGGTGCCGGTGCGCACGGCGGATCTGGTCGCCGATCCGATCTGGGCTGCACTGCAGTACTTGCACTTTATTGACCAGGCCAGCCCGCAGGATGCCATCGGGGCATGGCGGGCCGCCAATGCGGCCAAGGACCCCGCCTCGCTGATCGACGACCTGCATCAGAACGTCATGCGGCCGCTGTCGTCAGCGGCATTGAGCGTGGCTTCGGTGCGGGCGCTCTACAACATCCGCGATTTCTACCTGTACCGGCTGATGCATCGTTTCGAGGGCTATGCCGCGCAGGGCCGTATGGACCTGGAGACCAGGGCAGTCATCAGCGGCGCCGCGACGGGATATTTGCACAGTTCATTCGACTGGCTGACGCCTTGGCACGAAGCCCGCGTGCGAGAGCTGGCCGACGCGATCGCAAACCTGAACCAGCAGCTGCGTCAGCAATTTCACCGCAACGAGGACTGCCTGCGCTTCTTTTTGAAAGGCGGCCGCGCGCTGTACACGGCGTTGGGGGCGCCTGCGGAAGGCGGCAACGACTGGGACACCGGCGTGCTGATCGATCCGACGCTGCCGGCGGCGGACTGGTATGCCGCGTTCGGCGCGGTCAACGATCTGGTGTTGTCCAAGATGGACGTGTTCCGCTTCCAGTTCAACGCGCTGATGTACGCCCATGCCAACGTACTGAACGCCTGGCGGCCGCCGCAGCCGCAAGCGCAACTGGCGGGCGTGCATGACGCGCTGCCGGAGGCGTCGCCCTATAGCGAAGCCGCGATGCACGCGGAGGATCAGGCCGAACGCCTCGGTGCGGCGCCACGCGCCGTCACGGGAATCGTCCTTGCCAATCTCGGAGACCCTTCCGGCCCGGTCGGCATCAACGGGGAGTTGATCGATATCGGCATCGCCACCCGCAGCTCGGTGGAGCTGCGCGAGCACTGGAGCGAGGTGCGGATCGGCAATCGCCCCGGTGTATCGCAGGTGCAACTGCCGGTGCCGGATCTGGGCTATTTCGTCGACGACTTCAGCACCATCGTGCGCGAGGCCCTGTCGACGGGCCAGCCGCCCCGGGACACCAAGCTGGCGAAGCGGCTGGAGCGCCTGGACCGGGCCCTGGGCAGCGGCGATGCCGATTTGCGCAACGCCGTCGCCGCACGCCGACAGGCCTTGGCGGCCGCCCTGCCTGCGTGCGCCGCGGCGCTGGGCAACGCCGACGATACGGTGGCGCGGATACGCGTCTGGTCGCTGGCCGGCCTGCTGGCGGCCTTGCAGGCTTCGACACCGGCGGTGCAGCAAGGCTGGTGCCACGCGCTTGACGCGTGGCTGGCGCCCCAGCTGCGCGCCGGCACCTGGGTCAATCTTGCCGCCGTGAATTTCATCTGGAACGCGATCCGCGACGACGGCGCGTTGCGCGATGCCGAGCGTGCGGCGCGCTGCCGCGAGATTCTGGCCGTGCTGGGCGCGGTGGTGCAGCTGGCCGACACGGCCATGCAGAGTCTGGCGGCACGCGAGCAAGCGTTGACCGCGGGTGAGCCGGGGGCGCGGCGCCTCGATCAGGCGCTGCAGGCGCTAGGCGTCATGCAGATCGCGCTCGACGAGGCGCGGCACGCCGGCACCGTGCTGCTGACGGGTGCCGTGGCGGTACGCCAGCAGGCATTGCACGCCGGCCTCACCGCGCAGGACTGGGCCGCCGCCTGGCCGGTGGATGTGGTCGAGGCCGAAGCCCACCTGAATGCGCCGCTGGCGCAGCCGGTTGCCGATACCGTCGCACGCATGCTGATACGGCCGGCGTCGGTCAACCCCTGGCGCTGCTCCCAGTTGGCCGACGGCACCGTGCTGGTCCAACGCGCCAACAGCGACTGGCGCGTCGACGGGACACTGCCCGATGCCGATCCGATCGTGATGGCGCTGCGGCTGGTGGTGCCGGGCGATGCCGACGCGGTACGCGCCGCGGATGTCATCGATGGCCAATCGGTGCAGGCACAGCGGCCGCTGACGCTGTCCTATCGCGATCGCGGCGGCCATGCCGCCGACTTCCGCGTGCGGCAGGCGCTGCGGGCGACGGCCGATCTGGTCGGAGAGGATATTCTCGGCCGCCCCCTGTAATCGGAGGACCGTCGAGCGCTGACCGCATTTGGGCCGGCGGTTGGCGCTCGACACGCGGCTTCAGCAAGGGCTCATGGCGGGAGCGGTATCAGCGGCGCTTTCCTTTGCTGCCGTTCAACACCGCCGCCGCCCGCACCAGCTCCTTCAACGCCTTCTCGTCGATCTGCGCGCCTTGCTGGAAATCGATGGCGCGCCTGGTATTGCCGTCCAGGCTTGCATTGAACAGCCCGGCGGGATCCGGCAGCGCCGCGCCTTTGGCGAAGGTCATCTTGACGACGCTCTTGTAGGTCTCGCCGGTGCAGATGATGCCGTTGTGCGACCACACGGGAACGCCGCGCCATTTCCATTCTTCGATGACGTCGGGAGCGGCTTCCTTGATCAGCGCGCGCAGCCTGGCGAGCATTTCGCCTCGCCAGTCGCCCAGCTCCTCGATCCGTGCATCGATCAGCGCCGACGCGGATGGGTCTTGCTGCAATTCGTCGTTCTTCATTTCGGTTTCTCTTCAAACTCGCAGCGCGGCGAGCGCGGTGTTCGGGCGGTCGGGGCACGGCATTGCCGTGTGACAATGCGGACCATTGCTACCCTGCCCGCTTCGACCCGTGACCTTCCTAGCCTATACGGCGCTGTTCGTGCTGACGGCGCTGGCCGAGATCGTCGGCTGCTATTTGCCCTACCTGGTATTAAAGCAGGAAAAGAGTCCGCTGCTGCTGATTCCCGCGGCGCTGGCATTGGCGGCGTTCGCCTGGTTGCTGACCTTGCATCCCACGGCCGCGGGGCGCACGTATGCGGCCTATGGCGGCGTCTATATTGCGGTCGCGCTGCTGTGGCTTCGCCTCGTGGATGGCTTGCCGCTGACGCGCTGGGATGTCATCGGCGCGTCCGTGGCATTGGCCGGCATGGCTATTATCGTGCTGCAGCCTGCGTCTGGGGCCGGCACGGGGTGATTGCGGATCGGCGTCCGAGAGCATCCGGTCCGATCATCGCCGTACCGGTTCCGGCGGCGCGCCGGCCGTTCTGGCGACGGACCGGTCGATGATCCACACCACCAGCATCGTGATCCCCATCAGCGGGAATATCGCACCCAATACCGCCAGCCCTGCCACCCATGCGCGCATCGGCGGCGGGCTTGCCGGACGCGACGGCGCGCCCAGCGCATTGGCCGGTTTTCGCTTGATCCACATGATGAAGCCGGTGATCGCCAGCGCCATCAGGCCCAGCGAGATCACCGCGCATACGATCTGATTGGCCATGCCGAAATACCTGCCCATATGCAGCGAGGTGCCGTACGACACCGCCTTGGCGACGGCGCCGTAATCCTCATAGCGGATATCGCGGACGATATTGCCGCTGTGCGGATCGATATGCAGCGTTCGTTCTCCCCTGGGATCGTTGGGGAAGCAGGAAACCGAGTAGACCGAGCCGGTGCCTGCCGGCAGCGCGACCTGGCATCCCGGACCGGCACCGCGCGCGCGGACGATGGCCAGTATCCGATCCAGCCCGATGGCTGCATGGCCGGTGGAGGCGACGGAACGGGCTGGCACGGCGGTCAATCCCGTGGCCCATGGCACATCGCCAAGCGGCAGCGACTCCATGGTCTTCGTGTGGCCTCGATGGTCTTCCTGGCCGGCATCGCCCCCATTGCTTCGATCGCGGGCCGGTGCGTGCATGTGCCCCGCTCCGCCATCGGCCGGCCGTCCCAGATTCGCCGCGGTGGTGATGGCCTTGAACTGCTTGCCCCAGAGAGCGGTCCACGGCAGACCGGACAGCACGAACAGCAGCGCGCCGACGGCGAGCGACACGCCGAGCAGTAGATGGATTTCCTTCCAACGCCCTCGCCTGCCGCTTGCCGGCCGCATCCGAAACGCGGCAACGCCTGATTCGCGCAAGCGCGGCCACCACATCGCCAGGCCGGTGGCGATCATCACCAGCGTCCAGCATCCGGCCAGTTCCATCAGCACTTCGCCGGGCTTGCCCGCGAGCAATGCGCGATGCAGCATGCGGACCTGCTTCATCAAGCGGTCCTCGACGCTGAGGCTGCCCAGCACCGCGCCGGAGTACGGGTTCAGATAGAGGCTTTCGCTGTTGCCCGAGGGCAGCCGGAAGATGAATTCGGAGCTGGCGCGCGGGTCATTGCGCAACGTGTAGGTCGTGGCGACTGCTCCGGCCGGGGCCGCCGCTCTCGCCCGCTCCAGCAGCGTTTGCGCCGGAAGCGGTTCGCCCTGCGGCGTTACGCGCAATAACTGCGGATACAGCCATGGCTCGATTTGCGGTTGGAAGCAATAGATCGTGCCGGTGATTGCCAGCACGATCAGAAACGGCATCACGAACAGGCCGGCATAAAAATGCCAGCGCCAAAGCGTGCGGTGGGCGGCAGAGGTTCCGGAACGGGTTTGGGAAATCGACACGGGCATCGGCGCGCGGTGATGGTGTAAATCTCTTGGGAAATGCGCCATTGCGGCGCGAGTGCGTACTTTGCGACGAAAACCTGCGCGGGTCCTGCGGCATGGTGTCGCATGTACCGCTAAAGGCGTGGCAAATAGAATCGGGCAGCAAAAAAACAACCGCCTCTCTTGGTCGCGCGCCTTTTCCGCCGACACATCCATTTGCCCATGGCCCGATTTCTTCCACGCGAGGTGGCGCTAGCCGCTGCCGCCGTTTGCCTGTCCGCCCAAGCCGCCGATCCATCGCCGGAGATCCACGAACTGGCACCGGTCACCGTCCATGCCGGCGGCCAGACCGGGCTGGACGAACCGGCCTCGATCGGGTCGAATCTCGGCCTGACACCGATGCAGACGCCGGCCAGCGTGGACGTCATCGCCCGCGACCAGCTCGAGATCCGGGGCGATGTGTCGCTGGTCGATGCCATTACCCGCGCCCCGGGGCTGTCCGGGCTTGGCCATCCCGGCAATGGCGGCGCTTCGCTATCCGCGCGAGGCTTTACCGATGCGGCTTCGGTCATGCGGCTCTACGATGGCGTGCGCCAATACGGCGGGATCGGTGTCACCTATCCGTTCGATACCTGGTCGGTCGAACGCATCGAGGTGCTGCGCGGTCCCGCCTCGGTGATCTATGGCGAGGGCGCGATCGGCGGCGTCGTCAACGTGGTGCCGAAGAAGCCGACGCGCGGTCCGATCGAGAACGAAATCCAGGCGACGATCGGCACGGAAAACACCCAGCGGCTCGCGTTCGGCAGCGGCGGCGCCATCGACGAACGCTGGTCATACCGCTTCGATGTCAGCGGCAATCGTACCGATGGGTCGGTGGATTTCGGGGATTCGCGCAATCTGTCGGTGTCGGGCGCGCTGCAATGGGATCCGACGCCCGAGCTTGCGCTCAAGCTGAGTTACGCCAAGGGCTGGCAGCAGCCGGCACGCTATTTCGGCGTGCCGCTGATCAATGGCCGCCAGGATCCGTCCTTGCGAACGCGAAACTACAACGTCAGCGACAGCCGCATCCAGTACGACGACCAGTGGACCGAACTGTCGGCGCGGTGGACGCCGAGCGCCGATCTGACGGTTCGCTCGCGGGCCTACTACATCGACAGCAAACGCCATTGGCGCAATGCCGAGTACTACGACTATCTGCCGGCGAGCGGGCTGATCCAGCGTTCGTCCTATGTCGAGATCCTTCATGACCAGTGGCAGGTCGGCAATACGACCGACGTGGTCTATCGCCATGCGCTGTTCGGCATGAACAACAGCCTGGCGGTCGGCTTCGACATCAATCGGGCATCGTTTCGCCATACCAACAACTCCCCCTACTCCGGCAGCACCGTCGTCGATCCCTACACGTTCGATCGCGGCCAGTTCATCAACGTGGCCGGCACAGCGCCGCGCTACAGCAACGAGGCGGTCCAGTACGCCTTGTTTGCCGAGAATCGGCTCGAAATCACGCCGCGCTGGTCGGTGTTGGGCGGTTTGCGCTATGACCATGCGCGGATCGAACGCCACGATCTGATGGCCCATCGCGAGGCGTTCGACAGGACGTTTTCGCACGTCGGCTGGCGCGCGGGAACGGTCTACAACCTGACGCCGAATCTCGCGCTATACGCGCAATACTCGGAAGCCGCCGATCCCGTCAGCGCGCTGCTGATGCTGTCGTCCTCCAACAGCCATTTCGACCTGTCCACCGGCCGCCAGATCGAAGCCGGCGTCAAGCAGGACTTCTGGAACGGCAAAGGGGAATGGACGGTCGCGGCTTATCACATCGTCAAAAAGAACCTGGTCACCCGCGACGCAGCCAATCCCGCGCAAAGCGTACAGGTCGGCGAACAATCGTCGCGTGGAATCGAGGCCAGCGTCGGCGTCGAATTCCTGTCCGGCTGGCGGCTCGATGCCAATGCGGCGCTGCTGCAGGCACGCTATGACGACTTCACGGAATCGGTGAACGGCACGGCGGTCTCGCGGGCCGGCAACGTGCCGACCGACGTGCCCGAGCGGCTGGCCAATGCCTGGCTGACCTGGCGCTTCCTGCCGGAATGGACAGCAGGCGCCGGCATCCGCTATGTCGGCCGCCGTTTTGCCGACCGAGCCAATACGCTGGAAATGCCGGCCTACACCACCACGGATCTGCTGCTGCAATGGCGGCCGCGCAAGAACACCACGCTGTCGCTGCGCGGCTTCAATGTGTTCGACCGGCACTATGTCGCGACGGCTTACTACAACCCCACGCAGTGGCTGCAGGGGGCAGGACGGCGGGTCGAATTGACGGTCAATCACCGGTTCTGAGTCGTGGTATTGCCTTGACGATGCGGCATCATAGTGCCCTGGCGCGGTAGGAAAGGCCTACCGCGGTTGGGTTTGCCTTGCTTGCGCCGCTTTTTTTCCGGCAAGGCACGCACCCTGTTGGCAAGCATCGGATCGTGCAAATCACCACCTACGACCATTTCACCTTCGACCTGGCGCGCTTTGGCAATCCCGTCGAGCTTTGCTCGCTGCGTGTCGGCGAGCATGACTTCGGATGGCGATGCCGCTTTACTGTGCCAGTGCGCAAGGGTGGCGACGGCGGGCGATACCAGACGGTACAGGTACGCTTTCTCCATCCGTTGTCCTCCCCCGACTTTGCAGGCTGGTCCGCCCGGCGGTTGAGCATCGACGCCTCGCGGGGAACCTATCGTGCCGGTCGCTGGCAGTCGCTGGACATCAGCGCGCCCGATCTGACGCGATTGCCCTCGCCGCCACGATGGTTTGCCACCGATCGCGACGTGGCGGATTTCGAGAAGCCGCCGGACGATGATGCTGGCGAACAGCAGTACGAATTGCGCGACGACGCACTAGTGTTTGCCGCGTACGACGGACAGGTCTGCGTGCCATGGAGCGAGGTCGTCGCCATCGAATTGACGCGGTATGCCGACGCCCATTCCTGCAGCGAGATCCCGTTGCGGCGAATGAGTTTTCAACTGATGCAAGGCTGCGAGCAACAGTTTGCGCCGCCACGTAGCGCGTCGGACCCGTTCTATGCGTCGCTCCAGCGGCGCTTCGGCATCGAACTCGCGCAAATCGAAGCGGTTCTACAGGCGTCGCGACCTTGCAAGCGGGTGCTGTGGACTCGCTTGCCGATGTTGAAGCTCGACCCGGCCCCGATACTCGATGGCTCGCAAATTGCGGATGCGCTGGCGGCGTGGGTCGATGCCGGCAGCGCGGGCCTGCTGCAGGCCGGCCCCCTGACCATAGCCGAGCTGGATCTGCATCGCCACGATGAACCGTTCGCAAATTTCCCGCCGCGCAGGGCTTCTTTCCGGTTCTCAGGCATCAACGGGTTGACAGACAAGGCGGCGTTGGTTCAGGTGGTAAAGGGGATGCGCGTAGCGGAAGGCGTTGCGCCGGAAATTCGTCCAGATTCGCACATGTTCATGGATTGGCGGAACGACCGGATCCACATCAGCTTGCACTTCGACGTACTCGGCCACGGTTGGCTGAACCTGACAGACGCGGACTATCTTGCGAGGATCCGCGGGCGTTGGCCGCACTGGCAGGAATGCGCCCCGGACGTGTGGTTACCGCTCGGTTTCGAGGTCACTTCGGTGGACTATGACGGCGTCGATAGCGACTCGATATTGCCGCGCGTCGATCCACTTGATGACATGAAGCAAATCGTGCTCTGGACCGCAGGCGATTGGCAGGGCTTCAGCAGCAAAGTCTGGAGTTTCCGATGGCGAGTTGGCGAATTGTCGGCCATCGATACGTGGGAGTCGGATATCTGCGCGGACCGTGGCGGACCTTACTCTCATCTGGCCCTGACGCTGAACGCGGGCGCACGATTTGATATTCGCAGCCGTGAGCCGGTCGATGTCGATATCGTTCGAGCGTTCTTCCGTTGCGGCGGCCATGGAGTCGAGGCTGGCGGGAACCATGCGCGTGGCACTATCGACCGTATCGCCTAGTCTCAGTCCATCGGAATCGCGTCCCTCATGGCTCCCCTGTTCGATCGTGTCCTTGCGCCTTTGTGCTTCATCGCCGTTCCCGCCATGGCAACGCTGCTGCTCGGCGGATGCGCCCTGCCACCGCTCGAAGACCGGACGCCTTCCCACGCACTGACACCAGAGCAGTCCCGCGCTACCGCACTCGGACGTGCCTTGGCGCCGGCCCTGTCCCAGCGCCCGGGTCTATCGGGCATTCACGCACTGGCCGATCCGCGCGAGGCCTTCGCCGCGCGCGTCCATGGCGCGCGCATGGCCGAGCGCACGCTGGACGTGCAGTACTACATCTGGCGCCGCGACACCACGGGCACGCTGCTGCTCGATGCGCTGCATGAAGCCGCCGAGCGCGGCGTGCGGGTGCGTCTGCTGCTGGACGACAACGGTATTTCGGGGCTGGACGAGATCCTGTCCGCGCTGGATGCCCATCCCAATATCGAGGTCCGCCTCTTCAATCCGTTCGTGGTACGGTCGCCGAAATTCATCGGCTATCTGACCGACTTTCGCCGCCTGAACCGGCGCATGCACAATAAATCGTTCACCGTGGATGCGCAGGCCACCATCGTTGGCGGTCGCAACGTCGGCGACGAATATTTCGGCGCCACCGATGGCGTGCTGTTTTCCGATCTGGATGTGCTGGCCGTTGGCCCGATTGCGGCCGATGTCGAGCGCGAGTTCGATCGCTACTGGGCCAGCGCCAGTGCCTATCCGATCAATGCGATCGTGCCGCCTGTCGCACCGGACAGGCTCGAGCAGCTGACCCGGGAGGCGGCCATCGCGCGGCGCGACCCGGCCGCCGAAGCCTACATGAACGCCCTGAAGGCGATGCCGGCATACCGCCGCATCCTCGATGGCACCTTGGCGTTCGAGTGGGCAAAGACGCGGATCGTCAGCGACGACCCCGCCAAGGTCCTGGGCAAGGCGCCGCGCCACGCGCTGATCGGGCACCAGCTGATGGAGACCATCGGCGTGCCGGCGCGGGAACTCGATCTGGTATCCCCCTATTTCGTTCCGACCAAGTCCGGCGCCAACGCCTTCGCGAACCTGGCCGCCAAGGGTGTCAATGTGCGCGTGCTGACCAATGCGGCCGAGGCGACGGACGTCAAGGTAGTGCACTCCGGCTATGTCAAATGGCGCCGTGCGTTGCTGGAATCCGGCGTGCAGTTGTTCGAGTTGAAGCGCGAAATTGCGGCGCCGGCGGACAAGGCCGATACCACGCCGCCGACCAGGCCAGAGGAGCGCGCCGGACCGTTCGGCAGCTCCGGCGCGAGCCTGCACGCGAAGACGTTCGCCGTGGACGCGCAGCGCGTCTTTGTCGGCTCGCTGAACTTCGATCCCCGCTCGGCGAATCTGAATACCGAACTGGGCTTCGTGATCGAGAGCCCCACGCTGGCGGGCCGCATTGAATCGGCGTTTGGCACCAGCGTCCCGCAGAACGCCTACGAGGTCCGGCTGTCCGACAACGGCAGCCTGTACTGGCTGGAACGGCGCGGCAACGACACGATTCGCCACGATACCGAGCCCAACACCAGCTGGCTGGAGCGCGTCTGGATCCGCGGGCTGTCGTGGTTGCCGATCGACTGGATGTTATGACGGTGTGATAGGCGAGCACTGACGGTAGCGTGCAAGGCCGCTACGGCGGGAATCCCTGCGAGCGGCCGCCGCATTGCGCCAATGGGCTATTGCGCTGTTGCGCTACTGCCCTATTGCGCGCCCTGCTCGCCCATCATCGCGTCCGGATTCATCCATACCGGCTCGAACAGATGGCCGTCCGGGTCTTCGAAGGTGCGCAGATACATGAACCCCATGTCCTGCGGTTCCCGAATGTCCGCGCGGCCGCCAGCCGATTTCGCGGCCTCGACGATGGCGTCCACATCCTCGCGATTGTCGATCGTCAGCGCGATCAGCATGGCGCTGGTTTCGCGCCCATCGGCGATCGGCTTGCTGGTGAAGGTCCCGTAATAGGCGTGCGTCATCAGATGGAACGTGATGGTGTCCGACCACACCATCGACGACGTCTGGTGGTCGCTGAACTGCTCGTTCTTGACGCAGCCGATCGCCTCGTAGAACCGCGTCGCCGCGGCAAGATCGCGGACCGGCAGGTTCAGGAAAATCATCTTTGCCATCGTGTCTCCTCCGTTGGTTTTACTGCAGGGGGCGCGTGCGCGCCTCGGGTTGCTGATGTCCGCCTGGATTCTCGCGGGGATATTCGAGCTGCATCGCGACCAGGGATTCGGTTCGCGCGCCATAGCGCTGGCCGATGCCGTTCAGCGCCTCGTCCAGCGCCCGCGCCGGCTGCGATTCCGCGGCGAGCGCTATGGTCCGGCCTCGATCCCAGTCCGTGCCGACGTGCTCGGGCACCAGGCGAATGCCGTTTCTCGTCTCGATCGGTCCCGCCCGCTGGGCGAACGATACGGCCTGCGAACGGTATGTCCGCGACCACGCGTCGGCCACCAGCGCCAGCGACACCTCGTCGACGCCAGGCCGTAGCGCGATGCCCAGCCGCTCGCGATTCCAGAACGCCATCGTATTGCCGATCGCCGTCAAGGCGAATGGGCGCGTAAAGGTGAAGGCATCGCTGTCGTGGCGCGCATCCCAATGCGGCAGGCCCAGGTCGCGGGCCACGGCCTGTGCCCTGTCGCGGCCCGCCACGGCTTCGATCAGCGTCAACGTCATTGGCATCGACGCGGAAATGCCGGTGGTCGTGGCGACACGGCCATCGACGACGATGCGCCGGTCGGCAACGTAGCGCACGGTCGGATGCTCGTCGAGCAAGTCTTCCAGGTAGTACCAATGGGTGGTGGCGCGCTTGCCGTCGAGCAGCCCAGCCGCGGCCACGACCTTGGCGCCGGCGCAGATGCCGATGACCGTTGCGCCTTTGGCCGCCTGGCTGCGGATCCATTGCAGCACGGCCGGATCGTCGTCGCGGCTCATCGCCGGCACCAGCACGTAGTCGGCGCCCTGGGGATGCTGTGCGTCGAACTGCGCGATCGTCGCGTCCGGCTCGACCTGCAGCACGGGATAGAGCTTGACCAGCCCCGGCTGCGTCGCCAAGGCCTTCACCTCCCCGATGTCGGCGCGGCGCAGGATGCCGTAGGGCATCAGATAGTCGGTGGTCTCGGTCGCGTCATTGATGCCGACGATGGCAATCACCGGGCGCGGCCGCTTCTGGGGCTTCAGCGCGGCCAGCGTGGCGGCCCTCTCCGGTTCGCCGATCGCTGGCGGTTCGGCGGCAGCCGTGCCGGGCGGCAAGGACAGCAGCCACGCCGCGCCGGCGGCCAGCGCGACGGCCGCGATACCGAGCGCGATCCATGCGGCGAGACGCAGGTTCAGCAGGTTCAGCGGGTTCGGCCGGTTCCACCGGTTCATCGTCGTGGTCTCCTCCTTGGCTTGAGCCAGACCACTAGCTTAGGCGGATGGAATCCCGACGCCAAGCCACGCCAAAGTGTCCACATTGGGCGAGATCCGCCGATGCCGGCATGGCGCGTCGGCAGACGGTAGCCGTTGCGCCTTCGCGCCCTACCCCTTTCGCAATCCTTCCACCGGGTCGGTCTCGAACGCCTGCCACAGCGCATCGCGCCGCTGCAGCGCCTCGATCACGGCAGGCTGGCGTAACTGCGCGACGGCGGATACCAGTGCATTGCACAAGAAAAACGCGGCGGTGTACGAATCGAATGGCGATGCGTTGGCGGTGCGTACCAGCAGATGGTGATCGGACAGCGGCACCAGCGGCGCGGCCGGGCTGTCGCAGATCGCGACGACGCGGGCGCCCCGTTCGCGGAAAGCACGGGCGATGCTGACCGGCGCGCTCGAATAGCGCCGGACGCTGAAGGTCAGCAGCACGTCTTCGGGCTGGACCCACAGCATGGCGTCGGTGGCCGTCACCGCGCCGGCCCCGAGCTCCTGCACATTGGGCCGGCACATGTTCAGATGCAGCGCCAGCCAGGCGCTGACCGGTGCGCTGTTCTTCTGCGCCAGGATGAACAGGCGCCCTTTTCCTCCGGCCAGCAGCCGCGCGATCGCTTCGAACGCGGCGATGTCTAGCGATTCGTGCGTGGCCGTCAGGTTGTGCTGGTCATGCATCAACGCATCGTCGAGGCACGCCCGCAAGGTTCGCTTGCCGCCGATCAGCGCCGGTGCGCGTTGACCCGCGGTCGGCAGCGCGGCAGTCACGCTCGCCCGCGCTTCGCGCTGCGCGTCGGCATAGCTGGCATAGCCGAGCTTGGCGAACAACCGCACCACGGTCGACGCGCTGGTGCCGTGCTGCGCCGCCAGCGCGGTCGCCGATTCGAGCAGCACGTGCGGATAGCCGCGCGTCAACGCATCGGCCAGTTCGCGCTCACGCGCGGTCAGCGTGGCCGCCTCGCGCGCCAGCCGGTCCAGCAGCGTGGCGCCATGATCGGCGGCTTCCTTGCGGGAATTCGTCATATTGACACCCTGCAATGTGTATTGCATGATGATATCACTACTGCAACGAGCGTTTCATCGCCTGTTTCCCGGCCGATTCACGCATGTTGCACAACGCGTTTCATCACGCCTTTCATCGCGAACCGCCCTCCGGCCGTGAACAGGAACCCCATGCAGGATAGAGAAGTAGCCCAGGGCGAACAGGCCCTGCTGGACTGGCTGCAAGGCCAGCAACAGGCGATGCAGGACTTGCTGCAGAAGATCGTCGACATCGACAGCGTTAGCCGCCATGAAGCCGGCGTCCAGGCCGTGGCCGAGGCGCTGCGCGCGCATCTGGAAGCGGCCGGCATTGCCGTGCGTTTCCATGCGGTGCCCGGATACGGCGTCTGCCTCGATGCGCAGGTGCCCGGCTCCGGCGAGGGCCTGCCGGTCCTGCTGATGGGGCATATGGATACGGTCTATCCCGAAGGCACCGCGGCCAGGCGGCCCTTCCGCGTCGAGGACGGACGCGCCTACGGTCCCGGCGTTGCCGACATGAAATCGGGACTGGTGCTCAATGTGTTCGTTGCCGAGGCGCTGGCGCGGCTGGGCCGCCAGGCGCCGCCGGTGCGGCTGTTCTTCTCGTGCGACGAGGAGATCGGTTCGCCGGCGACCCGCGAGCGGATCATGGCGGTTGCCCGCGAAGTTCGCGCCGTGTTCAACGCCGAGCCGGGCCGCGTCAGCGGCAACCTGGTGACGGGTCGCAAGGGTTCGATGGTGGTCGAGTTCGAGGTCGAGGGCGTGGCCGCGCACTCCGGCATCAACCACGCCCATGGCGCCAGCGCGATCGACGCATTGGCGCGCAAGATTCTCGAACTGCATGCGCTGACCGACCCGGCCTCCGGCGTCACCACCAATGTCGGTTGCGTGCAGGGCGGCATCGTGCCGAACATGGTCGCACCGCATGCCAAGGCACAGCTCGATGTGCGCTTCACCGCGGAAACCGATATGGACGCGCTGTACGGCCGCATCCGCGAGATCGTCGAAGCCGAATCGATTCCCCGTACGCGCGGCCGCATCACCGACATGCGCCGCACGATGCCGATGGCGACGACGCCCGCGTCCCTGCTGTCCCTGTATCAGCGCAGCGCCGAACGCGTCGGCTTCACCGTCGACGGCGAGTTCACCGGCGGCGCGGCCGACAGCGGCCTGACCAGCTCGGCCGGCACGCCGACGCTGTGTGGCACCGGCCCGGTCGGCGGCCATCCGCACACCGAGCGCGAATACTGCGAACTCTCCACCTTCGTGCCACGAGCCCAGGCCCTGGCGCTTGCCGTTCTCGGACTCCGATGAGCGGCAGGCCCGCCTTCGAGCCAATTCACAAAACCATCCTGCCTTTCTGATCATGCAGAACCTGCCCTTCTCCCGCCGCCGTTTCGTAGGTCTTGGCCTGAGCGCCGCTGCCATCGCCGCCGCCGCGCCGCTTGGCGCCGTGGCACAGGAAAACTGGCCGTCGCGTCCGATCACGCTGGTGGTGCCGTTCCCGCCTGGCGGATCGGTCGACATCATGGCGCGCCAGTATTCGGAGCCGCTGTCGCGCATTCTTGGCGTGCCGGTCGTCGTCGACAACCGCCCCGGCGCGGGTGGCTCGGTCGCGACCCAGGTCGTCGCGCGCAGCAAGCCGGACGGCTATACCTTGGTGGTGTCGTCGCAGAGCAGCCACCTGGCCAATCCGCTGACGCAGCCGCGCATCGGCTACGACCCGATCAAGGATTTCGAGAACATCGCCATCCTCGGCCGCCAGCCCAATGCGCTGGTCGTGCATTCGAGCCTGCCGGTGCGCACGTTCGCCGAATTCATCGCCTATTCGAAGAAGAATCCCGGCAAGCTCGATTACGGTAGCGGCGGTGTCGGCAGCATGGGCCAGCTGAATGTCGAGATGTTCAAGGCCAGCACCGGTGCGGTGGCCACCCATATCCCCTACCGCGGCGGCTCGCAACTGATCACGGCGGTGCTGAGCAACGAGGTGCAGTTCATCCTGGATAACCTCGTGATCATGCTGCCGCACGTCAAGGACGGCAAAGTCCGCGCGCTGGCGGTCGCCTCCGAGCAGCGGCTCGAGCAGCTGCCCGACGTGCCGACGCTGGCCGAACTCGGCTATCCGGAGCTGAACCTGAGCTCGTGGACCGGCATCGCGGCACCGGCCGGCACGCCGCAGCCGGTGGTACAGAAGATCTACCAGGCAGTGCGCAAGGCGGCCAGCGATCCCGCGATGCAGGCCGCACTGCGCTCGCGCGGTGTGGTCCCGCCGGAAGACATGGCGCCTGCTGCCTTCGAACGGATGATGGCCGACCGCCTGCAGCGCTATGGCGAGGTGGTGAAGCGCGCGAAGATTTCGGCGGAGTAAGGGGCGTTCAGCATTCGGAGCAGCCGCTGAGGCTTCCATCCCCCATTCGGCATCGCCGATGATCCCCGCCTACCGGCGGGGATTACGACGTTCGGAACAGCCTCTCGTCCCAACGCACCGGCTCCGGCGCCGAGACGACGAGCTTGGCTGTGTCCGGGTGCATCGGATTGACTAGCGCGTTCCACTCGAGAGGAGCTACGACCGAGGGCACGATCAGCACGGCGGATCTCATGTCGGCCAGCCAGCGATCGCCGAAGCCGCGAGCCGCGCGGGGATCGTCCAAAGCGTCCCAGCCCCTCGGCAAGTCGTTCGGGCCTGCGCGTTCGATCCCGATGTCGTCGGGCACGTTGGCGACCACCACGACATGCTGCCTCGGCACCTTGCCGATGCGTGAGTGAACGAGAACCTCGAGCATGGCACCTGCGAAGCTGAGGGCGCCGTAGATGACAGGACGGCCCGGGCTGTTGAAACGGCCCCCCATGAGCATGGCGCCGGTACCGTTCCACACGTCATGGCGGCGGTCTGCGATCCGGTAGATCAGCATCACGCAGCCATGCCATAGAAAAGCCTCCAGAGAACTTCCTCGACCCGCTTGGCACCGAGCTCCGTCATCGATACGTCGAGCGGTGTGTTGCCGGCCAAGAGCGGATGCGGCGCATGCAGAAACTCTCGGGCATCCTCTTCGTCATCCCATACGAAATTGGCCGTCGCGAAGATCCGAGCTAGCCGCTCGGTTTTTTCGGACTCGTCCGGCGTCAGACGATCCTTCCGGCGTTTGAAGGTCGCCTCTGGCACGATCCGCGACATCAACATCCGTCGCTCCTCTGACGTTCGTACCACGTGCTCGACGATTTCTCGCAGTGCGGACTTTGGCAATCCTTCTCGCACCGCTGCATCGAGCTCGGCAAGGGAGGCGCGGGGCGGCGAAAGCGCCATGGCGGCGCTGATGTGCTCCGGCGGAACGACCAACATATCGGCACCCATTGGATCAGTTGATTCCAAATTGTAGTCCATTTGATCTCCGTCAGCTAAGTAAGAGGACGAAGAATCTCTCCGATTGAGGCTGTGTGTCGTTTCGTACTGTTACCGCTGTCGTTTACCGACATTAATGGTCGGTCCGATATAGGTGGCGGATGCTGCTTCGGCATGGTCGTCCGTTCGCCTGACACAAACGGGGGTAACCATGAAGCCAGCGTCTCGCTTTCGACAGCGCGTGTTGACCGCCGCCTTGGCGCTGCTCGGCTGCTGGCACGGGGTGGCGGGCGCTGCTGAGCCTCGGGGGGCGCCCGCGCCGGCGGTCGCGCCGGGCACGGTGGTCGCACCCATCACCGACGTCGGCACGCTGAGCGGGTGCACCAACCCGATGATCGGCAAGAACGGCGATACCGGCAGCGGCAAGCGGGCGGTGTTCGTCGACGTCAAGCAGATGCGGCCGGACAGCGATCCGGTCTACGAGAAGAACGCCGTTTTCTGGGCCTCGCGAGAGAACCGGCCCGGTCAAAGCGTGTTGATGAGCGGCGCCTTTACGGCGAACCGCAAGACGGTGCGGCTGGTGGCGCTGACATCCGGCATGACGGACTGGCGCAGCGCGCTCCGTTCCAGCGCGATCACGGTGCCGGCGGTCAATCTGAGTTCGACGGGATTGACCTTCACCATCCCACCGAACCTGAAATACGGCCCGTACGCCTATCGCATCGAGGACCAGGGTCGCGCGGTGCCGGCGCTGGAGGGCATCGTCAATCGGCCGGAAATCCAATGGATTCTCGGCACGCCCGATACCGATTCCAGTCTGGAAGCGCCGGCGCACGAACTGGTCAATTGCGGTGCGGAGGCCGGCGGCAAGCTGCGGCTGTTCGGCAAGAACTTCAACGGCAGCAAGGAGGCTTATCTGCAATCGGCCGACAACCGGCTCTATCCGCTGACGGTCGAGCACGCCGACGATACGGCGATGGTGGCCGGCGTGCCCGCCGGCATGGCGCCCGGTTCGTACCACGTCTGGATCGGCTCACAGCACAAGGACCTGACCGCCGCGCTGCCGGTGCCGATCCGCATCCAACCCGCGCCAAAGCCGCCTGCCGTGGTGTCGTGCCCCGGAATGACGGGCGATGGTGTCACCGACAACGCCGCCGTGCTGCAAGGCTGTCTCGACAAGAACCGCAGCAATGGCGTGCGCACCGTCTTCAAGCTGCCGGCCGGGCAATTCGCCATTTCAAGAACGATTGCGCTGCGCCGCCATCAGTATCTGGTCGGCGAATCCGAGGACGCGACGACGCTGCTCGGCAAGGCGAACAGCGCCGCGGCAACGCCCGCGTCGTGGATCACGGGCGAAAGCCATTTCGGCGTGGCCTCGCTGACGCTGCGCGCGCCCCACCGCGAAACGATGCTGCGGGCCGCCAACCTCGGCAGCGATCCGCGCGCGAACGGCCATATCCTGATCCAGCGCGTCAATTTCGTCGTGTCGGCCGACTACACCAACGGCGCGGGAAGCGCGCAGCTGATCAAGATTGCCGGCCCGGACCTGCGCATCGTCAATTCGACGTTGAGCTCGCGCAAGACGATGTCGATCGACTACGGCGACGGCGTGCTGATCACCGGCAACCGGGCGACCAAGGGCGATTACGGCATCGCCAACAGCCAGAACGTCGTCGTGACCAAGAATCTGTTCGGCGCCCAGGACGAAATCAACGAGGGCGTGGTGATCGGCGCCAGCCGCCCGATGATCAGCGGCACCACGGCCAACGCCACGCGCAACTTCTATCTCGGCTACAACCTGTTCCGCAACATGACGTACACGCCGACCAACCAGTTCTTCACGACGGACGGCGGCGGTGGCGCGTATCTGGGCAGGCTCGCCGCCAGCTCGGCCAGTTCGGTGACGCTGGCGCGCGATCCGAACTGGGACATGGTCGGCACCAGCAATCCGGAAAACGTCGTGATGTCGATCGTCGCCGGCACCGGAGTCGGTCAATACCGGCATCTGAAATCGATCAAGGGCCGCGTGATGGAATTGGCGACGCCCTGGGACGTGGTGCCCGATTCGTCCTCGGTGATCAACATCACCACCGGCTATCTGCGCATCACCGTCAGCCACAACGAATTCCGCAACATGCATGGCCGTGCGCTGAATTCGATCCTGTTCTTTGGCGGCGTGTTCGACAGCGTGATTGACCACAACTACAACATGAACGCCGGCGACGGCATCGCCATCGCCGCCTATGGGCCCTATGGCGACAATACCTATCTGCCGACCTTCAATATCGATTGCCTCGATAACACCGTCGCCGAGGATGGCGACCCGGTCTTCGTGATGCGCACCGCGGCACGCAACGTTACGCGCGGGCTGGCGGTGTTGGGCATGCCGGGCGCGACGCTGTCCGGCATTCTGGTACGGGGCAATCGGGTCGCCAGCCCCGGCATGATCTTTTTTCCGAACAGCTTCAAGGACAACTACTCGATCCTGGTCGAACAGAACCAGGCGCGCGTCGAGCCGTGGTTCGGCGGATCGAGCGGTCCGCCGGGCGCGATGATCCGGAACAACCGTCCATAGGCACGAGCGCGAGGCGCTTCGGCGATGGACCGCGCCTTATGGCAGCGCCGGGCCCGCGCCGCGCATCGTGGCCAGCGCGCGCAGCGACAGATGGGCGAACCAGTAGACCAGGAACAGCATCCCGAGCACGCGACCGATCGTCACGCCGGCAAAGGCGGCCGGCCCCGGCATCAACAGCGCGATTGCCGCCGAGATCGCCGCGGCGATCAGACCGCTGAGCACGACGCCCGCAACCGCCACGCCGGCAAACGGCAGTCGCCATCCTTTGGCCAGCGCGGAGAATTCGCCGGCCGATGCGCGCTTGCGCAGTGCCAGATACGGCATCAGCCGCATCGCCAGCCACGCCTGCGCGGCGAGGTTGGCCGCGGCATACAGCAGCGGGACCGTGGCAAGAAACTGGATCAGTGCGCACAGCACGATATAGGTGCCGACGTAGTGCGCCAACGCGCCGCGCTGGCCGGAAACGGCGTCGCCCGACGGCTCGGCGGCGGGGTAAGCGCCCGCGATCTGCGCAATGGCGCCGGGCATCGACCACAGTGCGACCAGCAGGATCAGCGCAAGCTGGTACAGCACCACCAGCAGCGTCTGAGCGACGCCGCCCGCACCGCCGTACAGCGCCTGCACCCAGGGCGGTACGACACCGGTCATCAGCATGACCAGCGGCAGTCCGAGAAAGACGGCACCGGCGATCAGCAGCACCACGATCGGGCCGACGGCGAGCTTGAGGGCGCGGGAACTGACGAAACTGGCAAGCGCGGCACGAAAGGCGGCGAGCGACGGCTGCATGGCGATTGGCGTGGAGTGCAAAGTGCGGCAGCCTAGCACATCGGTCCCGCGCCGCGCGCCTTGCCGGTGCGCTACATCCGGTACCGCAGCCCGACGAACACACTGCGCGGCGCACCGGGGGCGATGAAGCGCGACGTCGCCGCATCCTGCGGCGCCACGTGCGGCTGCACCAGCCGTCCGTCCGGCAGGATGTTCTCTGCCAGCTGGCCATAGCTCGCATAGCGGCGATCGAAGAGATTGTCGACGCGGGCATACAGCTCGAGCTGCTTGCTGACGCGATAGCTGGCGCGCAGATTGACGGTGGCATAGCCGGCGGTATCCCAGCGGCGTGCATCCGGTGCCCTGCCCGGCCGCGGATCGCTGGCCAGGCCGTCCTCGTTGCCGCTGATCACGCTGGATGACACGGCCAGCACGTCGGCGCCGATTGCGAACGACGGCGTCACGCGCCAGTCGGCGCCGAACTTCAGCGTGTGCCGGGGCAGCCCGGCAAGCCGCATGCCGGGACGGACGTCGATCGTGCGCTCGCCGGCCAGGATACGTCCGTGAGCCTGGTAGGTAGCCTGCAGATAGCTGTAGCCAAGCCGCAGCGTCACCGCATCGAGGCGCCAGTTGGCCAGCAGGTCCACGCCCTGGTGGCGGGTGCGATCGAAATTCGAGAAGTAGCCCTGCTGGCTGTTCGGCGCGCGCAGGAACAGGATGTCGTCACGGTTGTCGGTGCGGTAGGCGGTGCCCGACAGTTCCAGCTCGCGCGACGGCCGCCAGCGCGCCCCGACCTCGTAGGTGCGCGAGACCACCTGCTTCAGGTACGGATCGGCCTGCAGGCCCGCCGGCAGGCGGCATGGCTGCGCGGGATCGGCGCAGCCGAGTTCGATCACCGTCGGCACGCGGTTGCTCTGCGCGGCGCTGGCAAACAGCGTCAGACCGGCGCCAACCTGCTGGGTCAGGCCGATCGCTGGATTGAGCTTGCTGTAGGTGAAGCGCTCCGTCGGCTTGTCGCTGCCGTCGCTGTCGATCAGCGTGCTGGTCACCTTCAACCGGTTCCAGCGGGCCGACAGGTTTAGATGGGTCGTCGGCGTCAGCGTCCACAGATCGGCCAGATAAACGCCGATCGCGCGCGACTTGCCGTGGGCGCCCGAGAACAGCTCGACCTCGGACCCGGGCGCGGCCGACACGCCGCGATCCGCGCTCAGCAGCGCCTCCTGTTCGTACTGGGCGTAGCGCACCCGGTTGGCGTCGAAGGTCACGCCCATGTTGATGCGGTGTGCGCCCAGTTCCTTGGCCAGGCTCAGTGCGGCGCCCTGGCCCCGCTGGCGGGTGTGGGTCGTGTTCAACACGGCCGGATGCAGCGCGGCGCCCTGCTCGCGCGTATAGCCACAGTCGTCGTCGGCCGGCGAGCCATCCGCGTTGAAGCCATCCTCGCAGGCCTCGGCATATTCGGCGTAGTCCTCGCTGACGTCGCCGTTGACGGTGTCGCGCCGGCTGTGGCGGACGTACGCCATGGCGGAGATGCGGGTCGTGTCGTCGAGCCAGTGGCTGCCGTTCAGCGTGGCTTGTGCGACGCGGTTGCGGGTCTGGTCGGGGTAGGTGAACACCGCGCGCCGGTTCCCCGCATACAGGTCGGGCAGCACGGCACTGCCATCGAGCCGATAGTCCGGCACCAGCCCGTTGCCGACGAGCCGGCTGCTGCCATGCAACAGCGACAGGTCCCACTCGGTCGCCCCGCTGCTGCGGCCGGCCTTCACGAACAGATTGCCGAGCCGGCCGTCGGAATGGTCGCGCCAGCCATTCTCCTTGAACAGCGTGCCGGCGACGAAGCCGTGCCAGCCGTCCTCGCTGCGCGCGCCGAACGACAGGTCGGCGCGCTTGCGGGCACCGCTGCCGTACGAGATGTCGGCACCGAAGCCCTGCGAAGTCAGCCCCGATTTGGTCGTCAGCGCCAGCGCGCCGCCCAGCGTGTTCAGGCCGTACACCGGGTTTGAACCCGACACCAGCGCGATATGGTCGAGCGCGGCTTCGGGAATCATGTCCCAGTTGACCACGTCGCCGAACGGCTCGTTGACGCGCACGCCGTCGAGATAGACCGACAGGCCCTGCGGCACGCCAAGAATCGACGAGGCGCGGAAGCCGCGGTAGGTCACGTCGGCCTGGAATGGGCTGCCCTGGATCTCGTTGACATTGACGCCGGCCAGATTGCGGCTCAGGTACTCGACAAGATTGCCGGCGCGCGGACCGGACGCAGTGTCGCGCTGCGCGCCCTGCACGGTGTATGGCAGCGTATCGCGCTCGACGCCGATGCCGGGCAGCGGCGCGGCGGCGACGATGGTGACCGTCGGCAGCGAACTGTCCTGTTGTGACACAGTGCTGCCCTGTTGTGCAACAGCGTGGCCGGCGCCGAACATCGCGATCGCGCAGGCCATGGCGATGGCACGGGGAATGGGGGACCCGGTACGGCGCGTCGCGGCGGGCGCGCGGGGCCTGCCGGCGGCGGCAGCGGTCCGGTTGGCTGACATCTTGCATCTCCTCCTGGTATCGAGCGGACCTCTGTCGGGCCGCACGATCCCGTCGAGCAGGTTCCATACCCCGACGGCCGGGAAAAACTCCCGACCGGGACGGGAATCGGCTCGCCAGGCCGGGATCGATGCGCCGCGCAGCCACGCCACCAGAGCGCCGGGCCGCCTCGATGGAAACGAGGAGACCCCTGCCATGCCCCTGTCCCGCCATCTGCTGCTTCGGGCCGCGCCGATCGCATTGCTGAGCCTGGTCGTCGCCACGCTGTTCGCGCTGGCCACGGCCGCAGGCGATATCCGCAGCGAACGGCGCGGCGCCGATGCCACCGCCAGGATGTTCCGTCATCTCGCGGGATTGCAGGCCGACCACGCCGAGGCCCGTAACGGACATTTGCGCGCCCTGCGGGATATCGCGGCTTCCGGCGCGCTGCGCCATCTGCGCCTGACACTGCGGGACGATCGCGGCGTGGTGCTCGTCCCGCAGACCGGCGCTGCCGACAGTGAAGCGCCCGCGGAACCGGCCGCGTCGTGGACCATCCCGGCGGCCGAGGGGGCCGGATACCGCGTGGCGTTGGACTGGAATCCGCGCAGCGAGGAAAGCGAGGCGCTGAACACCTTCGCCGGCCAGCTGGCGACGTTGACGCTGTACAGCGCGCTGCTGTTTGCCGGCATCGCATGGTCGGCACGACGGGCATTGGCCCCGCTGCGCGGGATGCTGGCGGCAATCCGCCGCTACGAGCACGCCGAATACGATGCCGCGCTGCCGCCGACGCGGATCGCCGAACTCGACGCGATCCGCCGGGCGTTGCAGCAGCTCGCCGCGGCACTGGCGCAGGCGGAGGCTTCCCGCCGCGCGCTGAGCCTGCGGCTGCTCGACGCACAGGAGCACGAGCGGGCCCGGATCGCACGCGAACTGCACGACGAGCTCGGCCAGACGTTGACGGCCATGCGGGCCGACGCGGCCTACCTGTCGCGCCGGCTGACGCACGACGCCGCGCTGCGCAGCGTGGCCGACGGGCTGTCGCAGCATGGCGCGCGCATCCAGCAGGATGTCCGCTCGCTGCTGCATCGGCTGCGGCCGCATGGCACGCAGCCGGGCAACGGGCCAGTCCCGCTGGCGCGCATGCTGCAGGACCTGCTGCAAGGGTGGCGCGCGCAGCCGGATTCGCGCACGGACTTCCGCCTGGAGATCGAGCTCGGCGCGGTGGCGGTGCCGCCGGCGCTGGCGCTGGCGCTCTACCGCATGACGCAGGAGGCCCTGACCAACGCCGTGCGGCATGCGGGCGCCGGGACGGTCCAGGCCCGCGTGGCCGCCAATGCCACCGGTGACATCGTCTGGTGCGTCGAGGACGACGGCGTCGGCATCGGCGATCCCGACGCCGCGTTCGAGACCGGCTGCGGATTGGGCGGCCTGCGCGAACGGGTGTGGGCACATGGGGGGCAACTGGAGCTGAGCGCCTCACGGTCCGGCGAAACGCGGCCGGGGCTGAAGCTGCTGGCCCGTTTCCCTGGCGCGCTCGCGGCGCGGCCTGCTGCCGTCGCGGCGATTTCGCCGGGTGCGGCCGTTGCGGCGGACCATGCGCCGGACACCCGTGCCCGCGCCGGCGGCCCCGGCCACGGCCGCGTGCCGGAGCTGGCCTGATGATGCCGCTGCGTGTGGCGCTCGCCGACGACCATGCGGTGGTCCGCGCCGGCTACCGCCGCCTGCTGGAGCTGGACGACGGCCTGCAGGTGGTCGCCGAGTTCGCCGATGGCGACGCCGCCTACCTCTGGCTCAGCCGCCATCCCGCCGACGTGCTGGTGCTGGACCTGTCGATGCCGGGCCGCGGCGGGCTGGAAGTGCTGCGCTGCCTGAAGGCGCGCGTGCCGGCGCTGCGCGTGCTGGTCTTCAGCATGCACGACAGCCCGGCCATCGTTGCGCAGGCGCTGCGCGCGGGCGCGGACGGCTATCTGACCAAGAGCAGCGCACCGGACCTGCTGGTCGACGCGGTGCATCGCGTCGCGGCCGGCGAGCGGCCGCTGTCCGACGACATCGCCGCCGTCGCCGGCGAGGGCGACCCGAAGGCGCTGCCGCACATGCGCCTGTCGCCGCGCGAATTCGATCTGTTCCGCCTGCTGGCGCGCGGCATCGCGATCGAAGACATCGCCGCGCAGCGCTACCTGAGCACCAAGACGATCGCGAACTACCAGACGCTGATCCGCAAGAAGCTGGGGCTGGCCAACGTCGTCGAGATGTACCGCTATGCGCGCGAGCACGGACTCGACTGATGCGTCGCTGCCGACGGCCGCGACACGGTTGCTCCATTTCGGGACACCGTGCGCAACAGGTCGATGAGCGGCGCAACAGTGGCGGCGCGCCTGGCCGCGAAACCGATGCCGGAACGCGGCGAACGGCCAGTGGCACGCTCCTTGCGCTGATGGGAGTGGACTGGCCGGACACCCGGTCGTCAAGACAGCAGCGCAAGCGCAACATGAACGATTCGTCAGGAGACACCACCATGAACCATGCGGAACTGAAGTTCCTCGATATCGAATTCCCGTACAAGGCGTCCTACGACAACTTCATCGGCGGCAAGTGGGTACCGCCGCAGTCGGGCCAGTACTTCGACAACGTGTCGCCTGTCACGGGACAAGCCTTCTGCAAGATCGCCCGTTCCAACGCCGACGATATCGAGCTGGCGCTCGACGCGGCCCACGCCGCCAAGACCGCCTGGGCCCGCACGTCGCCCGCCGAGCGCGCCAATGTGCTGAACCGCATTGCCGACCGCATGGAGGCCAATCTGCAGCGCCTGGCGGTCGCCGAGACGATCGACAACGGCAAGCCGCTGCGCGAGACCATGGCCGCCGACCTGCCGCTGGCGATCGATCATTTCCGTTATTTCGCCGGGGCGGTGCGCGCGCAGGAAGGCGGCATCTCGGAGATCGACCACGACACCATCGCCTACCACTTCCATGAGCCGCTGGGCGTGGTCGGCCAGATCATTCCATGGAACTTCCCGCTGCTGATGGCGACGTGGAAGCTGGCGCCGGCGCTGGCCGCAGGCAACTGCGTGGTGCTCAAGCCCGCCGAGCAGACCCCCGCCTCGATCATGGTGTTGCTGGAAATCATCGGCGACCTGCTGCCGCCGGGCGTGCTCAACGTCGTCAACGGCTTCGGCCTGGAGGCCGGCAAGCCGCTGGCGTCGAACAAGCGCATCGCCAAGATCGCCTTCACCGGCGAGACCACCACGGGCCGGCTGATCATGCAGTACGCCAGCCAGAACCTGATCCCGGTCACGCTGGAGCTCGGCGGCAAGAGCCCGAACATCTTCTTCGCCGACGTGCTGGACAAGGACGACGCGTTCTTCGACAAGGCGCTGGAAGGCTTCGCGATGTTCGCGCTGAACCAGGGCGAGGTCTGTACCTGCCCGTCGCGCGCGCTGATCCAGGAATCGGTCTACGACCGCTTCATGGAGCGGGCGATCAAGCGCGTCGAGGCGATCAAGCAAGGCCATCCGCTGGACCGCAGCACGATGATCGGCGCGCAGGCCTCGCAGGAGCAGCTCGAGAAGATCCTGTCGTACATCGACCTGGGCAAGCAGGAGGGCGCGCAGTTGCTGACGGGCGGCGAACGCGCCCAGCTGGGCAACGGGCTGGAGAACGGCTACTACGTCAAGCCGACCGTGTTCCGCGGCCACAACAAGATGCGCATCTTCCAGGAGGAGATCTTCGGGCCGGTGGTATCGGTGACGACTTTCAAGACCGAGGAAGAAGCGCTCGAGATCGCCAACGACACGCTGTATGGCCTTGGCGCCGGGGTCTGGACGCGCGACGGCACGCGGGCCTACCGCTTCGGCCGTGCGATCCAGGCCGGCCGCGTGTGGACCAACTGCTATCACGCCTACCCCGCGCACGCGGCGTTCGGCGGCTACAAGCAATCGGGCATCGGGCGCGAGAACCACAAGATGATGCTCGACCACTACCAGCAGACCAAGAACCTGCTGGTCAGCTACAGCCCCAACGCGCTCGGCTTCTTCTGACCGACGGGCCTGGCAACGGCCCTCGCCCGCGCGAACCCGAATCCTGGCGCCTTGTTCTGCCGCGAGCAAGCAAGCAAGCACGCCGGGCGCTCGGCCTTCGCTCGGGCGGGGGCATCTTCGCGGAATCCGACGATGAATACCCCCTTGCCCCCACGCGTCATCGCCACCGACGCCGCGCTCGCGCTGATCGCGCGGCTGATCGCCGACCACGGCCCCATCCTGTTTCACCAGTCCGGCGGCTGCTGCGACGGCAGCGCGCCGATGTGTTTCCCCCGCGGCGAATTCCTGGTCGGCGGCAGCGACATCAAGCTCGGCGAGATCGGCGGCGCACCGTTCTACATGAGCGAATCGCAGTTCGAATACTGGCGGCATACCCAGCTGATCATCGACGTGGTGCCCGGCAACGGCGGCATGTTTTCGATCGAACGTGCCACCGGCATGCGCTTTCTGACGCGCTCGCGGCTGTTCGGCGACGAGGAAGCCGAGCGGCTCGCCGCGACGCCGCCAGAGCGGGCGACGGTCGACTATCCCGACCTCGCCGCGTGATGGCGCCCGCGCAGACCCTGCCGATGCCAAGGCGCCGCGCCCTCGCGATCGCCCTTGGTTCGCTGGCCGCGAGCGCGGCGTTTCCCGCCGTCGCGGCCTGGGCCGATGCCGGCACCACTGCGGCCGCCGATTACCCGTCGCATCCGCTGACGCTGATCGTGCCCTGGCCCGCGGGCGGCGCCACCGATCTGTCGATGCGGGTATTGGCCGAACTGGTCGCACACGAGCTCGGCCAGCCGGTGGTGGTGGAGAACCGCGCCGGAGCGGGCGGTGCGCTGGTCGGCGCCCTGCTCGCCGTGGCGAAGCCGGACGGTTACACGATCGGCCAGTTGCCGGTCACGGTCTACCGGCTGCCGCACCAGCAGAAGACGACCTGGCAGCCGCTGCGCGATATCCAGCCGGTGGTGATGATCTCCGGCTATACCTTTGGCGTGGTGGTGCCGGCCGACAGCCCGTTCCGCAGTTTCGGCGACCTGGTGGCCTGGGGCCAGGCGCATCCGGACGCGTTGACGGTCGGCTCGTCCGGCATCGGCACCACGCCGCATCTGGCGATCGACGACGTGCTCGGGCGCCACCATATCCGCTATGTGCATGTACCTTACCGCGGCATCGCCGACCAGATGCTCGCGGTATCCGGCGGCGCGCTGATGGCCGGTGTCGGCGCGACCGGTTTCGCACCCTATGTCGACAGCGGACGCCTGCGGCTGCTGGCGCTGTTCAGCGAACACCGGTCGCCGCGCTGGCCCGAGGTGCCGACCATGAAGGAGCTCGGCTATCCCGACGCCGTCCACAACTCGCCCTACGGCATCGGCGCGCCGCGCGGCACCGATCCGCGTATCGTCCGGCGGCTGCACGATGCCTTTGCCCGAGCGATGCGCCACCCCCGGCATCTGGCCGAGCTGGCCAGGTACGACCAGGAACTGACCTATCTCGATACCGCGCGGTACGAGGCCTATCTGCGCGGGGTGTGGGCCCGCGAGCGCGACTTCGCGCAACGGCTGGGCCTGGCCGCCGGCAAGGAGCCATCGTGATGGGTTCCACCCTCGCCCCCGCGATGCGCGCGGACGCCGCATCGAACGAAGCACCGTGCGATACCGCGCCGGCGCTGCGCTGCGACGGACTGGTCAAGCGTTTCGGCAGGCAGGCCGCGCTCGATGGCGTTTCGCTTTCGGTGCGCCCCGGCGAATTCGTTGCGTTGCTGGGGCCGAACGGCGCCGGCAAGACCACGCTGTTCCAGATCCTCAGCGGGCTGTTCGTGGCGGACGCGGGGCGCGCCGAGGTGATGGGCGCCGACATGCGCGAGCATCCGGCCCGCGCGCTGGCCCGGCTCGGCATCGTCTTCCAGCAGCCGGCGATCGACCTGGGCCTGCCGGTGCGCGACAACCTGCTGTTCCATGCCGACCTGCATGGCCTTGCCCGGCGCCAGTCGCTGCCGCGGATCGCCGCCCTGCTCGCGCGCTTCGGCCTGGCCGAGCGCGATCGCTCGCCGGTGCGTGCGCTGTCGGGCGGCAACCGCCGCAAGGTCGAACTGGCGCGGGCGCTGCTGCACGAACCGGCGCTGCTGCTGATGGACGAGGCCACGGTCGGACTTGATCCGGCTTCCCGCATGCAGATCGTCGACGAGGCCCGCCGCCTTGCCGCGGGGCAATCGACCGCGGTGCTGTGGGCCACGCATCTGGTGCAGGAGGTTGCCGGCTGCGACCGCGTCGTCGTGCTGCACCGGGGCAAGGTGCGCTTCGACGGTCCTCCGGCGATGCTGTGCGACGCCACCGGGCAGCCCGATCTCGAAGCGGCCTTCCTGGCCCTTACAGATTCGGAGGCATTGCCATGAGCCATCTGCCACCGGTGCCGCGCATCCGCTGGATCGTGGGCGCCACGCTTGCCGTGACCGCGGTGCTGGTCCTGGCCGGATGGTCGGAGGCGGCACCACGAGCGGGCCGCGGCCAGGTGATCGTCTCCAGCGAAAAGGACGGCAGCCTGATTTTCTACGACGCCGCCAGCCGGCAGATGTCCGCCGTGTTGCCGCAATGCCGCCGGCCGCGCCATCTGCAGCTGTCTCCCGATCGCAGCCGGCTCTATGTCGCCTGCAGCGACGACGATCGCGTCGACGTGGTCGATGTCCGCGCGCGCAAGACGCTGGCCGCCTTGCGTGTCGGCGACGATCCCGAGATCTTCGACCTCAGCCCGGACGGCAGGACGCTCTACGTCTCGAACGAAGAAGAGGCGCTGCTGACCGCGGTCGACACGGCCACCGGACAGAAGCGTTTTTCGGTGGCCGTCGGCGAGGAGCCGGAAGGGGTCAAGGTCAGCGCCGACGGCAAGCGCGTCTACGTCGCCTCCGAAGTGGCCAATCTGGTCCACGTGATCGACGTGGACAGCCGCAAGATCATTCGCCATATCCCGGTCGGCAATCGGCCGCGCCGCTTCGCGCTGTCGCCGGACGGCAAGGAGCTGTGGGTCAGCAACGAGCTCGCCGCGAGCGTGTCGATCATCCGCACCGACACGCTGCAGGTCGTGCACGTGCTGACGTTCGCACCGAAAGGCTTTCGCGCGGACGACGTGACGCCGGTGGGTATGGCGCTGTCGCGCGATGGCCGGCGCGCCTATGTGGCGCTCGGACGGGCCAACCATGTGGCGGTGGTCGATGCCGCGAGCCGGCGCGTGCTCGACTACGTGCTGGTCGGCAGGCGCGCGTGGGGCCTGGCGCTGACCCGCGACGATGCGCTGCTGTACGTGACCAACGGCCTGTCGGACGACGTCAGCGTGGTCGACACCGCGCGCGCCAAGGCGGTGGCGACGCTGAAGGCGGGCCGCGTACCGCATTCGGTGGCGATCGATGACTAGCCTGCCCTGCCTGCGACCGCTTGCCATGTGCGTGTTGCTGGCCGGCATTGCAACGGCTACGGCAACGCCTGCGCAGCCCGCCGCTGCGTCCGAACTGCGCATCGGCGTCGTCAGCCTCGCCGACGATCCGCGCTACGAGCCCAAACGGCTGGAACAGCGCTATCCGGGCCACCCCGAGGGCCGGCCTTTCGACGGCATGCGCGTCGCCGCTGCCGAATCCCGCCTTGCGCTCGAGGCCGCGGGGCTGACGCTGAAGATCGAAGCCGCCGAAGCCCGCGATGCGCAGGCCGCGGCCCAGGCCGCAGCCGCGCTGGCGCGCCAGGGTGTCCGCTATATCGTGCTGGACCTGCCCGCCGATGCGGTCCGCGCGGCGGCCCGTGCGGCCAAACCGGCCGACGCCCTGCTGCTCAATGTTTCGGCCGACGACGACGCGTTGCGCGGGGAAGGCTGCGCCCCGCATCTGCTGCACACGCTGCCGAGCCGGCGCATGCAGGCCGACGCGCTGATGCAGGCGCTGGCCGCCCGCAAATGGCGCAAGGCATTGCTGCTGACCGGACCCGCCCCGGAGGATCGCGCGTGGCAGGCGCTCTATCAGCAGGCGGCCCGGCGCTTCGGGGTCGCCTGGGCCGCGCAGCGCGATTTCCGCCTGTCGAACGATCCGCGCGAACGGGAGCTCGCCAACGTCCGCCTGCTGACCGGTGGGCCCGACCATGACGTCGTGATCGTCGCCGACGCCGATGGCGAGTTCGCCCGCACCGTGCCGTATGCCACGCAGCTGCCGCGCCCGGTTGCCGGCGCCAACGGGCTGACCGCGATGGCGTGGCACCGCGCGTGGGAGCGCCACGGCGGCCCGCAATTGAACCGGCGCTTCGTCAAGGCAGCCGGGCGGCCGATGAGCGGACACGATTGGGCGGGATGGGTGGCGATCAAGGCGGTGGTCGAAGCGGTGACGCGCGCGCCGAAGGCGCCGTTTGCCGACCAGGCGAAGGCGCTGCGATCCGGCGACATTGCCATCGACGGCTTCAAGGGCCCGCGCCTGAGTTTCCGGCCCTGGGACGGGCAGCTGCGCCAGCCGGTGTTGCTCGCGCATCCCGATGGCGTGGCGGCGGTCGCCCCGCTCGACGGTTTCCTGCATCCGAAGAACAACCTCGACACGCTGGGCGCGGATGCGCCCGAGAGCGCGTGCCGCCGCTGATCCCCATGCCCCCCATCGCCATGCCGACCTCTCCCCTGCTCCACCGCTGGCGCGCGCTGCGCGCCGTCGCCGGGCGCGAATTGCGCAAGTTCCTGCGCCAGCCCGGGCGGCTCGTCTCGTCACTGGTGCGGCCCCTGCTGTGGTTCCTGGTATTTGCCGCAGGCTTCCAGAACGTGTTCGGTGTCGCCATCATTCCGCCCTACGACACCTATGTCGAATACAAGGTCTATCTGACCCCCGGCCTGCTGGCGATGATTGCGCTGTTCAACGGCATGCAGTCCTCGCTGGCGATGGTCTACGACCGCGAAATGGGCGTGATGCGGCTGCTGCTGACGGCGCCGCTGCCGCGGCCATGGTTGCTGGCATGCAAGCTCGCGGCCGGTGCGCTGCTGTCGCTGCTGCAGATGGCCGTGTTCCTGCTGGTTGCCGTGCTGTTCGACGTGCCGGTTGCCTGGACCGCGCTGCCGATGCTGCTGGCGGCAATGACGCTGGTTGCACTGATGCTCGGTGCGCTCGGCCTGGCGCTGTCGGTGCATGTCCGCCAGCTGGAGAACTTCGCCGGCATGATGAACTTCGTGATCTTCCCGATGTTCTTCATCAGCACCGCGCTGTATCCGCTGTGGAAACTCGAGGAATCGGGGGCCGAGGCGATCCACCAGTTGGCGCGGATCAACCCGTTCACGCACGCGGTCGAGGCCATCCGTTTCGCGCTGTATGGCCAGGCGGCATGGGGCAGCCTCGCCGTGGTGGCCGCGTGTGCCTGCCTGTTCTTCGGCGTGGCATTGTTCGGCTACGACCCGCAGCGCGGCATGGCAAGGCCGCTGGGGAAGCGGGCATGAGCCGGCCAGCCTGGCCCCGCCGCCATGGCGGGCGCAGCCGCGGGTGGTTCGGCACGCTGCTGGCCCTGGCGGCGGTACTGGCCGCGGCACGGGGGCATGCGGCGGCCGATGCCGATCCCTTCGCCTCGCCGCAATGGCCCACGCTGCGCGCCGAGATGCTGGGCGATGCGCCGGCGGTATTCGATCCGCGCGTCAAGGTTATTGGCCCCGCTTTCGCCGAGGATGCACTGAACGTGCCCATCGCGTTCGATGCCTCCGCGCTGGGCGAGGTCGACAGGATCGTCGTGGGCGTCGACCGCAATCCGATTCGCCAGGTGCTGACCTTCACGCCTGGCAGGCTCAAGCCCGCCCTGTCCTTCCGCTTCAAGCTCGAACAGGGATCGCCGGTACGGGTGGCGGCGCGCACGCGCGACGGGGTCTGGCATGTCGGTGGACTGCTGGTCGACGCCGCCGGCGGCGGCTGCACGGTGCCCGGCGTGACACGCAAGGATGGCTCGTGGAGCGCGACGCTGAACCGGGTCGAGGCCCGGCGCTTCGCCGCGCTCGATGGCGGCGGTGGCCGCGTCCGGATCCGCGTGATGCATCCAATGGATACCGGCCTCGTGGCGGGCATCCCTGCCTTCCATATCGAGCAGCTGGCCCTCGTCGACGGCCGCCGCGAACCGCTCGGCACGCTGGCGCTGCACGAGCCCGTTTCGGAGAACCCGATCTTCTCGTTCGACCTGCGCGAGCCGGCTGCCCAACCGCTGGCGGTGACCGGCCGCGACAACAACGGCAACCGTATCGACGCCAGGGTGCTGCCATGAGCAACAGGCTGGCCACGATCGCCCGGCAGATTGCCCTGCGGATTGCCCTGCTGTTGCCCGCATCGGCATTCGGCGACGGGCTCGCAGAGAGGCCGCTGCAGCCGCCAGACTACCGCCTCGCGCCGCGCGGCATCGGCGACGGCGTCTGGCTGCTCGAGGGCGCGAACGCCGACTTCGCGGTCGGCAACGGCTGCAACATCATCAATACCGCCTTCATCGATACCGGCGACGGCGTGGTCGTCGTCAATACGGGACCGTCGCGGCGCTACGGCGAGCAACAGCGCGCGGCGATCGCCAAGGTAACTGATGCGCCGGTCCGCCTGGTGCTGAATCTGAACCTGCATCCCGACTACTTCTTCGGCAACCAGGCCTACGCCGACGCGAAGCCGGCGGCGCTTGCCGGCACCGTCGCGGGTGCTGCGCGCGAGGCGGGCTCGTATGCCGACAACCTGTATCGGCTGTGCGGAGACTGGATGGCCGGCACTGAACCGGCGCCGCCCGCCACGACGATCGAGCCGGGACAGCGCACGATCGGCCGCCATCGCTTCGAGCTGCTGCACCTGCAGGGCCATACCGGCGACGACCTGGTGCTGATCGACCATACCGCGCGCGTGATGTTCGCCGGCGGCCTCGTCTTCCGCGCGCGCGTCCCGACCACGCCGCACGCCGACATCGCACGCTGGCTGGCCAGCCTGGACGTGCTGGAACGCCGGATGCGCGACGACGGCTTGCGTCTGCTGGTGCCAAGCCATGGCCCGGCGCTCGATCGCGCCGATGCGATCGCACAGACGCGGGATTACCTGCGTTGGCTCGATGCGCGCCTGCGCCAGGCCGCCAGGGAGGGCCGCGACCTCGCCGAGGTCATCGCGATGCCGGTGCCGGCGCCCTACTCGGAATGGGCCGCGATGCCGGCCGAATACCTGCGCAACGTCACGCACCTGTATCCCGCGTACGAACGCGAGGCATTGGCGCCATGAACGCCTGTGCCGGGCTCGGCCAAGAGGTGCTCCATTCCGCGACAGCGGTTGTTGCGCGGTAGCGCGATACGGCCCGGTACGGCGCATCTGCGCAGTCGATCGCGGCGCGAAATGGCCCGCCAACAACGGGAATTTTTCACGGCTGGCGTGGCACGCGATTTGCGGTTTGGCGCACCGGCGCGGCATTGCCGATCGGCCCGTGCCGCGCCTACCGAAGGACCACCGGGAAATCCGCAGCAAAGATGATCGAAACCGATGATCGAAACCGATGATCGACAAAAAGAGAGAGGAGCAAACGATGAGCAAGTTGAAGGTGCTGGTGCTGGCAACCGCCTGCGTGGCCAGCTTCGCCGCGCGTGCCGCGGTAACGGACGCGATGATCGAAAACGACGCGAAGAGTCCCGGTGATGTGTTGTCGTGGGGAATCGGACCGGAGGGCCAGCGCTTCTCGCCGCTGGCAAGGATCAATACGAAGAACGTCGCGCGCCTGGTGCCGGCTTGGTCGTTCTCGTTCGGCGGAGAGAAGCAGCGCGGCCAGGAATCGCAGCCGCTGATCCATAACGGCAAGATGTTCGTTACCGCATCGTATTCGCGGATCTTCGCGCTCGATGCGAAGACCGGCGCCAAGCTGTGGAAGTACGAGCATCGGCTGCCCGAAGGCATCATGCCCTGCTGCGACGTGGTGAACCGCGGCGCGGCACTCTACGACAACCTGGTCATCTTCGGCACGCTGGATGCGCAACTGGTGGCGCTCAACCAGGACACCGGCAAGGTCGTGTGGAAGGACAAGATCGACGATTACGCGGCCGGCTATTCGTACACGGCGGCGCCGATGATCGTCAAGGGCCTGGTGTTGACCGGCGTGTCTGGCGGCGAGTTCGGCGTGGTCGGCCGCGTCGAGGCGCGCGACGCGAAGACCGGCCGGATGGTCTGGGTCCGCCCGACCGTCGAAGGGCACATGGGCTACCGGTTCGACGCCGAGGGCAACAAGATCGAGAACGGCATCACCGGCAACCTGAACGCCAGCTGGCCCGGCGAGACCTGGAAGACCGGCGGCGCGGCGACCTGGCTCGGCGGCACCTACGATCCGAAGACGGGGCTGGCCTATTTCGGCACCGGCAACCCGGGGCCGTGGAACAGCCACCTGCGCAAGGGCGACAACCTGTACTCGTCGTCGACGGTCGCCATCGATCCGGCCACCGGAAAGATCGTCTGGCATTACCAGAACACACCGAACGACGGCTGGGACTTCGACGGCGTCAACGAGTTCGTGACCTTCGATCTCGACGGCAAGCGCGTCGGCGGCAAAGCCGACCGCAACGGCTTCTTCTACGTCAACGACGCGCGCGACGGCAAGGTGCTGAACGCCTTTCCATTTGTCCGCAAGGTGACCTGGGCAAAGGACATCGATCTGAAGACCGGCCGGCCCAACTTCGTCGCCGAAAGCCGTCCCGGCGATCCCGCGGACCAGAAGAAGGGGCAGTCGGTGTTCGCGGCGCCGGGCTTCCTCGGCGGCAAGAACCAGCAGCCGATGGCATACAGCCCGCAGACCCGCATGTTCTACGTCCCGGCCAACGAGTGGGGCATGGACATCTGGAACGAGCCGATCACCTACAAGAAAGGCGCGGCCTTCCTTGGCGCGGGTTTCACCATCAAGCCGCTGAACGAGGACTATATCGGCGCGCTGCGCGCGATCGATCCGAAGACCGGCAAGATCGTCTGGGAAGTCAAGAACAATGCGCCGCTGTGGGGCGGCGTGATGACGACCGCCGGCGGCCTCGTGTTCTGGGGCACGCCGGAGGGCTATCTGAAGGCGGCCGATGCGAAGACCGGCAAGGAGCTGTGGCAGTTCCAGACCGGCAGCGGCGTGGTGGCGCCGCCGGTCACCTGGGAAGAGAACGGCGAGCAGTTCATCGCCGTGGTGTCGGGCTGGGGCGGCGCCGTGCCGCTGTGGGGCGGCGACGTCGCCAAGCGCGTCAACTTCCTCGAGCAAGGCGGCTCGGTCTGGGTGTTCAAGCTGAGCAAGGTCTGAGCGTTTGTCCGACGGGCCGGCCCTCGGCGGTGCCGGCCCAGCAAGAGCTGGAGAATTCCATGCAGAAAGAACGAAATCGACGTATCGCGCCGCGCGCAGCCGCCCTTGCCTTCGGCCTCGCGCTTGCGGCATCGGCACAGGCGGCACCCGATATCAAGGCGCTGGCGGACAAGAACGGCTGCTTCTCCTGCCATGGCATGCAGGGCAAGCTGGTCGGCCCTGGCTTCGCCGAGGTTGCCGCCAAATACAAGGGGGACGGCGAGGCCGCAGGCAAGCTGGCGCGCAAGATCCAGGAGGGCGGCAAGGGGGTATGGGGGCGGATTCCAATGCCGCCGCATCCTTCGCTGAAGGACGAGGAAGCGAAGCAGCTGGCGGCGTGGGTGCTGGAGGCCGGCTGAACGGCGGCCCGTGCGAGGCGCGATGTTCCATCGCCCTCCATGGTCCTTCATCGCCCTCTCCCCAGCCCTCTCCCCAGCCCTCTCCCGCAAGCGGGAGAGGGAGCATGGTGCCGGCAGCGCGACGGCTCGCCGCGCGACTCGCCCTCTCTTCCGCTCTGCCGCTCCGCCGCTCTTCCGCTCTTCCGCTCTGCCGCTCCGCCGCTCTCGCGCTCTACCCCTCGCTCAACCGCAGCGAATTGGCATCGGTGCGGAACAGCAGCGGCGCCTTTCTGCCCCGCTCCACGCGTCCCTGGGCCAGCACGGCGGCCAGCCGGCCCTGCGCCACGATGGCACGCACGCGATCGTGATCGCCGGACCGGTCGCAGACCGGATCCGTCGCGTCGGCGTCGCCGGTCAGCTGCCATGCCTGGCAGCGGCAGCCGCCCGCGTCGGCCTCCTTCTCCTCGCAGGAACGGCATGCCCCCTTCATCCACGCGGTGCCGCGATAGCGGTTGAATGCGTCGCTGTCGAACCAGATCTCGCGCAGTGGCATGTCGTTGACGTTTGGCAGCGCGAGGCCCGGCAGCATGCGGGCGGCGTGGCAAGGCAGCGCCGTGCCGTCGGGCGCGACGCCCAGAAACGTCGTGCCCCAGCCGTTCATGCACTTCTTGGGCCGCGTTTCGAAATAGTCCGGTACCACGAACAGAATGCGGCAACGCGAGCCGATGCGCCGCCGATAGCGCTCCACCACGGCCTCGGCTTCGCGCAGTTGCGCGGCATCGGGCATCAGCGCCAGGCGGTTGCGCCAGGCCCAGCCGTAGTACTGGGTGTTGGCCAGCTCCAGATACTCGGCGCCCATCTCCAGCGCCATTTCGATGATGGTGCCGACATGCGGCAGGTTATGCCGGTGCAGCACGCAGTTCATCACCATCGGATAGCCGTGCGCCTTGATCATCCGGGCCACGCGCCGCTTCAGGTCAAAGGTGCGCGTGCTCGACAGGAAGTCGTTCAGCTCGCGCGTCGAATCCTGGAAGGAAAGCTGGATGTGGTCGAGCCCCGCCTCGCGCAGCGCCCCCAACCGTTCGTCGGTCAAGCCGACACCGGAGGTGATCAGGTTGATGTAGAAGCCGAGCCCGCGCGCATGCGCGACGAGCGCTTCGAGATCCTTGCGCATCAGCGGCTCGCCGCCGGACAGTCCCAGCTGCACCGCGCCCAGCGCTCTGGCCTGCGTCAACACGTCCAGCCACCGCGCGGTGTCGAGCTCCTCGCCGTGCCGCGCATAGTCGACCGGATTCGAGCAGAACGCGCAGTGCAGCGGGCAGCGATAGGTCAGCTCGGCCAGCAGCCACAGCGGCGGACCGGGACGCGCTGCTCCCTCAGGCGAGCCAGCCGCGTTCGAATGCATGTTTGACAAAGGCATGGACCTCCGCGGCGATTCCTTGTACGTCGTACGCGCCCTGCAGTTCGTCGATCAGCATGTCGAGTGTCCGTGAGCCGTCGCAGCGCCGCAGGATTGCCGCCGCGCTGTCGTTCAAGGTGACCATGCCCTCGGGATACAGCAGCACCCAGGCCTGTTGGGCCTCCTCCCATTGCAGGCGCAGCGTCCGATGCAGGGTCGGCATGCCGGTGTGCGGGGATGACGGGGATGGCGGGGATGGCGGGGATGGCGCGGTCATGGATAGGCCCTCTCGATGGCATCGAGCATCGACCACAGCACGTCGAGCTTGAACTGCAAGATCTCGAGCGCGCGCCGCTGCTCGGCCGGCGTACGGAAATGTTCGAGTGTCACGCGCAGGCCGTGGTCGACATCGCGCTGGGCCAGCGGGATGCGCGAGCGGAAATAGTCCAGCCCGTCGCGCTCGATCCATGGGTAGTGCTCCGGCCAGCCTTCCAGCCGCTGCCGGTGGATCTCCGGGGCGAACATCTCGGACAGCGACGAGCACACCGCCTCCTGCCACGGCGCGCTGCGCGCGAAATTGACGTAGGCGTCGACGGCGAAGCGCACGCCAGGCAGCACCAGCTCCTGCGACCACAGCGCCTGGCGCGGCAGGCCCACCGCCTCCCCGAGCCGGACCCAGGCTTCGATGCCGCCGGGCTCGCTGTCCGTGCCGTCATGGTCGACGATGCGCTGCACCCACAGCCGGCGTGTCTCGCGGTCCGGGCAGTTGGCGAGAATGGCGGCGTCTTTCTGCGGGATGCGGACCTGGTAGTAAAACCGGTTGGCCACCCAGCCTCGGATCTGTTCCGGCGTGCAGTGCCCCGCCGCCATGCGGCGATGGAATGGGTGATGAATGTGGTAGCCCGACTGCTTCGCGCGCAGCCGCGATTCGAATTCGGCGGGGCTCCACGCGGTGGCCTGCGTCATAGCGCGATCTCCATGCCATCCCAGGCGACCTCGATGCCGCGCGCGCTCAGATGGCGGCGCTGCGGCGACCGTTCGTCGAGAATCGGATTGGTGTTGTTGATATGGATCAGGATCTTGCGCGATGCCGGCAGCGCGTCGAGTACCTCGACCATGCCGCCTGCGCCCGACAGCGCCAGATGGCCCATCTCGGCTGCGGTCTTGTTCGACAGCCCCTGCCGCAGCATCTCGTCGTCGGTCCAGAACGTGCCGTCGACCAGCACGATATCGGCGCCGCGCAGTTCCTCCATCAGCTCGGCTGTCACGTGCCCGAGGCCGGGAGCGTAAAAAACGCGTCTGCCGGTGGCGGTGTCGACGACGCGCAGGCCGATGTTGTCGCCACGCCGGGGCGCCTGCCGGTTCGGCGAATACGGTGGTGCCTTGCTGTCGAGCGGCACGGGCGTGACGGTGGCGCGCTGCAGCGGCGCAATGCGCAACGGTTTGCCATCGAGCGGCAGCGGATGCGGCTCCAGACCGCAGTAGTGCGACAGCACGCGCGACAGCGGCAAGGCCTCGGACAGGTCGGCGAGCACCGGCGCGGTCGCATATAGCGGCAGTCGACGACTGTTCTCGCGCAACATCAGCAGCCCGGTGACATGATCGATCTGCGCGTCCATCAGCAGCACGGACGCGATGCCCGTGTCGCGCCGCTGGCGTGCCGGCTGCAATGCCGGCGTGGCGCGGATCTGCGCCAGGATGTCGGGGGATGCGTTGACCAGCAGCCAGTCCAGCCCGTTCTCCGTCAACGCGATCGAAGACTGCGTGCGTGGCATCGCCGAAACCGCGCCGCGACGCACGCCGTCGCAATTGGTGCAGTTGCAGTTCCACTGCGGAAAGCCCCCGCCCGCCGCGGAGCCCAGAACCTTTAACGTCGTCATCGCGGTGCCACGCGCCGTACGCGCCTTGCGTTCGTGTTGCAGTCCCCGCGGACGCGGGGACCATCGGCTGATCCGCTCGACGTCAGCGGTTGGCGATATACATCGTGATCTCGAAGCCGAGGCGAAGATCGGTATAGGCGGGCGTGGTCCAGTTCATGAGGTCTCCTTCGATGTGGTTGCTTGGCACGGACTGTGATTGCCGAGTCGGAACGGGCGGCGGCGCAGTGCCCCGCCTTTCCGCATCGACGATGAGGCAACATCCATGCCCGACACCGCACAGCGGCAACGCCTTCCCGGCGGTTCCGCAGACCGCGTCTTCCGGCTGCGCACGGCGGACATGCACAGCCTGCACGTGCGCCTCCATGGCCGCGCCGACGGCGTTCCCTGGCTGGTGCTGCATGGCGGCCCGGGCAGCGGCTGTTCGCCGTCGATGGCGGACTGGTTCGATCCGACGCGCCACCTCGCGATCCTCGCCGATCAGCGCGGCGCGGGCCGGTCGCGCCCTGCCGGCACGCTTCGGCGCAACACCACCGGTGCGCTGCTGGCCGATATCGAACGGCTGCGCGCGGCGCTGGGCGTCGAGCGCTGGCATGTGGCCGCCGGCTCATGGGGCGCCGCGCTGGCGCTGGCCTACGCCGCGCGGTGGCCGCAGCGCGTCGCCGGCCTGGTGCTGCGCGGCACCTTCCTGACCGGCCGCGACGATATCCTGCGGCTGTTCGCCGCGCGCGCCCGCGGCATGTCGGTGCCGCCCCCCTTGCGTACCGCCGTTGCTGCACCGCAAGCACGCGGCAATGGGGCCGACGCACAACGGCGTTGCGCCGTACGGCTGCTGCAGAATGGAACAGGTGTTCAACAACGGGACACCGCAAGGCGGTGGCGCGCGGTGGAAACGGCGCTGCTGGGCGGACGCGCTGCCCGTCATCGACGGGGCCGTCCCGCCATGCGCGAGGACGAAGTGCTTCGGCGCAAGTACCGCATCCAGGCGCACTACCTGCAGCGCCGCTGCGGATTGGGCAAGCCCGCGCTGCTGCGTTGCGCCGCCAGCATCGCGCGGCACCGGATTCCCGCGATCCTTTTGCATGGTGCGCGCGATCGCGTCTGCCGGCCCGGCAATTCGGCCCGGCTGCTGGCGGCAATGCCGCATGCCGTCCTGCACGTGTTGCCGCGCGCCGGACATCTGGCCACGGGGCCAATGGCAGAGGCATTGCGCGCGGCGATCCGGGAGCTGTCCTCGTGACGGGCGGCCGCCGCGTGTTCCTGCGGCGTGCCGCCGGCCTGGGACTGGCCGCGCTGTGCGCGCGCCGCGTTGCCGCGGCGGCAGGCGCGGGGAAGCCGCTGATACTGTCGCCGGTGGCGCCCGGCATCTACACCGGCGCGGTGGAGCGCGACGACCTGCCGCTCTCGCCATGCCTCGTCGCGATCGGCCAGGACGGCGTGCTGGTCGTCGATCCCGGCCCAAACCTGAACCACGGCCGCCGCCTGGTCGCGGCGATCCGGCGACGGACCGCGCTGCCGGTGCGTTGGGTCGTCAATTCGCATCCACACCCCTGGCAGGTGTTGGCCAACGCCGCCTTCGCGGAATTGCGCCCGCGCCCTGCCTTCCTGGCGTCGACGGCGACAGCCGACGCGATGCGATCGCGTTGCGACGCCTGCCGCCGTCTTCTCGTGGCCGAACTGGGGCCCGCCGCGATGGCGGGCACGGGCATCGTGCTGCCGCGGCCTGCGCTGCGGGACGGCATCCCGCTCGAGGCGGCCGGACTCCGCTGGCAGGTGCGGCTCTTCGCCAACGCGCACAGCACCTCGGACACCGCGTTGTATGCGCCCTCGCTGCAGCTGCTGTACGGCGGTGGCTTGGTCACGGGCGACCAGGTGCCGGATCTGCGTGACGGCTCGCTGACGGGCTGGCGCGCCGCGCTGCGCGCGCTCGCGGCCCTGCCCGCGACCGCGGTGATCGGCGATGCCGTCGGGCCGCCGCAGCGGAGCCTGGCGCCGACGCTGGCCTACCTCGACGGTCTGGAAGACGCGATCCGGCAAGGGCTCGCTCGCGGGGTGGACGCTGCCGATGCATCGCGCGCGGTGCCCGGCGACGCCTTCCGGCAGTGGCGCGGCTTCGTGCCGCGGCACGCGCTGAACGTACAGCGCGCTTGGCTGGAGCTGGAGGATCAGTGGATGCGGACCGCGCCGGCCGGGCCATCGTGAGGCGTGGGCAACGACCCCGCCAACGGCCGGGCCAACGATTCGGCCAACGCGGGGGCAGGCTCAGTACGGGGCGTCCGGGCCGGCCTCCCCGTCGCTCTGCAGCAGGCGGTCCGCCTCGCCGAGCTTGCGGTAGACCGTATTGCGCGAGATGCCGAGCGCCTTGGCGGCCGCCGAGATATTGCCGTGATGCGCCTTGACGGCTGCCACGATCGTCAGCGCCTCGACATCGGCGAGCCGCGTCGGCCGCAGCGGCTGCGACGGCGAGCCCGCCGGCGCGAAGTTGGGCATCCCGCCGGCCGGGGCGGCCGACACCGCAGTCGACGCACCCAGGCCCGCTTCGTTGCGTTCGCGCCAGTCGTCAAGGAAGTCGTCTGGCAGGTGCGACACGTCGATCTCGTCCTCTCCCTCCGCCATCAAGCGCGCCGTGTTCAGCAGGTTGGCGAGCTGGCGGATATTGCCCGGCCAGTGGTAGGACGCGAACATCCGCATGACCGGCTCCGCGATGCGCAGCGGCGGCGACGCGCCGCCATGCCGCGCCAGCACCTTGGCCGCGACCACGTCGAGGTCGCTGCGGTCGCGCAGCGCGGGCAGCCGCACCACCAGGCCATTGAGCCGGTAGTACAGGTCCTCGCGGAAGCGCCCGGCCGCGACTTCCTCGCGCAGATTGCGGTTGGTCGCGCAGATCAGCACGAAGTCCACCTCGATGACCTTGTTGCTGCCCAGCGGCGTCACCGAGCGTTCCTGCAGCGCCCGCAGCAGCCGCACCTGCAGATGCAGCGGCATGTCGCCGATCTCGTCGAGGAACAGCGTGCCGCCGTTGGCCAGCAGCATCTTGCCGATGCCGCCCTTCTTGCGCGCCCCGGTGAACGCGCCCTCCTCGTAGCCGAACAGCTCGGACTCGAACAGCGTCTCGGGAATCGAGGCGCAGTTGACCGCGACGAACGGGCCCTGCTGGCGCTGGCTCTCGGCGTGGATCGCACGCGCCAGCAGTTCCTTGCCGGTACCGGTTTCGCCGCAGATCATCACCGGGATATCGCGGCCGACGACCTTGCGCAGCTTGCCGATCACCGCCGCCATCTGCGGATCGCCGGTATCGAGCTCGTCCAGGCCGCCGGGCTGGGCGGCGTTCGGCAGCCGGCTGCGGCGCGGCACGGCCGTCTCGCGGGCCTCGGGCATCAGTCCGCCGGACGGGACCACCGTCGAGCGAGTGATCTCGACGCGGGCCCAGACCTTGACCCCGCTCGACAGCTGCAGCGGCATCACGCCACCGGGGGCGCTGCGCAGCGCGTCGAACAGCTGCCCCATCGACAGCCCGAACAGCGACGAAAACGTATGCGCGCGCAAGGCGCCGACCGACAGGCCGAGCTGGAACTGCCCGCTGCGATTGGCCGACAGGAAGCGGCCGCCGGGCGTGAACGAAGCCAGCCCTTCCGCAATGGTGCCGATGAACTCCTGGCGCGCGTGGAAATGGACGCGCACCATGTCCTGGAACGCGTTTTCGAACAGATGGTTCTCGATCATCTGCGCGGACATGCGCACCAGCGCCATCGTGTGCTTGTGGAAGCCGCGATGGTCCCCCGTGACATCGAGCGCGCCTACCGTCTTGCCGTAGGGATCGAGGATCGGCGAGCACGAGCAGGTCAGGAAGTGATTGGCACGCAGGAAGTGTTCGTCGCCATGGACCAGCGTCGGCAGCCCCTCCGTCAGCGCGGTGCCGATCGCGTTCGTGCCCTTGCTCTCCTCGGACCACACCGCGCCGGGACGCAGCGCGACCTTGTCGGCCTTCTCCAGGAAGTCGTCGTCGCCCAGCGAATGCAGGATCAGTCCGGCCGTATCGGTCAGGATCACCATGCTGTGCGTGTTGACGATCTGGTCGTACAGCATCTCCATCACCGGCAGCGCGTGCGTGAACAGCGACTGGCTCTTCTCGATCTGGCTGCGCAGGTCGACCGGGGCGACGGGTCCGAAGTCCGGAGTCTCGTAGGGGCGCAAGCCATAGGACTGCGATCGCTGGTGGGCCTGGGCGATGGTGTCGGCGTGCGTGCCGCCGTGCGGCTCCGGCTCGTGCGGGGTCATGGGATGTCTCCTGTTCGGCTGCCCGGCATCTTGGTGCCGGATCTTCGGCGATCGGGGCGCCCGCGCGGAGCGTTCCGCCCGGGCACTGTTGCATTGTGGAGCAAAATGCTTGCCAGGGTGTTGAATTCGAGGGCGCCCCGGCGGCCATGCTGCAACGCGGGCGACGCCGCCGCATGGCAATTCCCGCGGTTTCCGGGCCTGGCGCGAGTGGCACAGCTCTTGCGGACGATCGGGGCAAACGATCCCGACAACATCAGGAGACCACGATGGCGACTTTCCGCCCGACTTTCCGCCCGCTTTTCCGCCCCCTCCTCTGCGCCCTTGTCCTCGGCGCTGGCCTGACCGCCGCCGCGATCCCGGGTGCCGCGCACGCCCACGGCGACGTCACGCCCCAGGCGGTCGACACCAGCACGTTGCCGCAGCTTGGCAAGGAGTGGAAGCAGGAAAACCCTTACCGCACAGGCCCGGCTCACGACGAGGCGCTACGCATCGGCAGCTCCGCCTATAACCAGAACTGCGCGCGCTGCCACGGGCTCGACGCGATCTCCGGAGGCATTGCGCCGGACCTGCGCAGTCTCGACTCGGACTGTTCGGCGCTGGCCGACCCGAAGAAGAAGCAAGGCTGCTACAGCGAGATCGACCAGTACTTCGCCACCACCGTGCGCCGCGGCCGCACGCGCGACGGCCGCGTCTACATGCCCCCGTTCGACGAAACGCTGACGCAGGAAGCCGTGTGGGCGCTGAAGACCTATCTGGAGTCGCGCCGGCCGCAGTGAGAGCGCACGGCGATGCCTGTCGCGCTTCGGCGCGGCTCGGTGCGCCGCGGTCGCTCCCCTTCTTTTCCGTTCGCCCCTTCAGGAGACAACGATGCCCCCGATGTCCCACGCGCCTTCGATGCGGGCAGCGCTCGCACCGAAGGCGGCCCCGCGCCGCCGCCGCGCCATCGCGTTGCTGTTGCTGTCGGCCGGACTCGCCTGGTCGGCCGGCGCCTGGGCCGATCTGGCCCGAATCCGCGAGAGTGGCCGGCTGAAGGTCGCCGTCTACAAGGCCTTTGCCCCCTTCTCCGAGGTCGTCGATGGCAAGCCGACCGGCGTCGACGTCGCGATCGCGGAAGCGCTGAGCCGCCAGCTGAATCTGTCGCTGACGCTGCTGCCCTTCGACGCGGACGAGAACATGGTGGACGACCTGCGCAACATGGTCTGGCGCGGCCACTATCTGGGCTATGGGCCGGCGGACGTGATGCTGCACGTGCCGGTCGATCGCGCCTTCATGCGGGAGAACGACAAGGCGACGATCTTCGCGCCGTACTATCGCGAGCAGTTCGTGCTGGTGCACGACACCGCGCGGCTGCCGCAGATCCGCGACCTCGGCGATCTGGCGGGCCTGCCGCTCGGCGCCGAAGCCGGATCGGCCGGTGCCAATGCCCTGCTGGCCGGTGCCGGCGGCGCGCTGCGAGACAAGGTCCGCATCTATCCGTCGCCGCGCGACAGCTTGCGGGCGCTGTTCGCCGGCGAGATCGCGGCCGCGATGGTCACGCGTTCGCAGTACGAGAGCGCGCTGAAGGACGAGGGTCGCGCCGCTTCGCAGTACGCGGCCGCGGAAGTCTCGTCGCCGCTGCTGCCGCCGCGCGGCTGGGCGGTCGGCATGGCGGTCAAGGCCGATAACAAGGAACTGGCCGACGCGGTACAGCGCGCGCTCGATGCGCTGCGCGGCAGCGGCGAACTGCAGCAGATCTTTACCGCGGCCGGACTGACGCCGGTGGCGCCGTGAGGTCGTGATGTCGTGATCCCCGATGCAGTGATGCGGTGATGCGGTGATGCCGCCGGGTCTCAGGCTTTCGAGGACCCCGCGGGCCGGGCGCGCGACTGGCGCGCTTTGCCTCGCGCGGACTTGGCCGGATTGGCGGCGGGCGGCGTGCTCTTGCTGTCGGCGGCGCGGTCGGCGGCGCTGTCGGCGTTCATCCGCTCGAGCCGCGACAGCGTATCGACATACGACAGCAACTGCTGCAGATAGCCCGGCGACAGCTCGCGCATCGCCGACAGCGCGCGATGGATCAGATGGTTGGAGTTCAGCGGTCCGGCGTTCTCGGGGACGCGCTCCAGCGATTGACGCCAGGCGCGATCGGCGCTCAGACGGGTCCATGTGCGGCGCACATAGTCGACCAGGGCCGGATCCGGTTGCGGCGGATGCCTCGGCGCGATCGGCGCGGCTGCCGGGCCCTCGCCTTGCGCGTCCGTATCGCCTCTGAGCTCGCACGCCAGCGCCGCCAGCGGTCCCGGCGTGCGCGCGCCTCGCTGTGGATTGTGCTCGGGCTCGCCGGACTCGCCGGCTGCTTGCTGAAGCGCGTCGTCATAGGCCTGAACGAGTGCGGCGAGCCTGTCCTGCAGGCGCCGCCGCGCCTCGCCGCCTTGGGCTTCCATCCGGCGTGCCAGTCCCTCCAGCAGGCGAAAGCGGACCGGATCGACGCGATCCGCCCCGCTGTCGCGCCATGCGTCGATGCGCGCGCGCACGTCGTCCGCATCCAGGCTAGCCACCGGACTTCCCTGTTCCCATCGACACGCGCGGAATCGGCGCGATCTCGACGCGGCGGTTGCGAGCGCGGCCCTGCGCGTCCTTGTTCGACGCGACCGGCTGCTGCGAGCCGAACGCGGCCGAGAACACCGACGCCGCCGGCACGCCCGCATCGATCAGCGCGCGGGTCACCGTCAGCGCGCGCTGGGCCGACAGCTCCCAGTTGTCGGCGAACTGGCGGTTGCCGTCGCGCACCTGCCGGTCGTCAGTGAAGCCGCTGACCATCAGGATCTCGTCCCGATTGCGCAGATAGGCCTTCAACGGCGCCGCCAGGCTCTTGAGCACGTCCTGTCCTTCGGGTTGCAGCTCGGCGGAATTCAGCGCGAACAGCACGTTGCCGCTGATGCCGATGCGTCCGTTCACCAGCGTCACGCGCCCTGCCGCCAGCGGCCCGGCCAGCGCCTTTTCCAGGCTCTCGCGGCGATGCATTTCCTGCTGGCGCTGCTTGACCTCGTTGTCCAGCCGCGAGGCGAGTTCGAGCTGGATGCCGATCACGCCCAGCAGAATCAGCACGAAGGCGCCGAGCACGACCGACATCAGGTCGCCGAAGACGGCCCAGGTCGGTACGGCCGGCTCGACGCCGGCGTCGATCTCCTCTCTCATGCCGCCTCTGCGTCGGGTGCGCGCCGGCCGGCGACATGCTGCAGGTCCTCCAGGATCTGCTTCTGCGAACGCATGCTGAGATCGACCACCTCGCGCGCCTGGGCCACGTAGTAGGCCAGCTGCTCGTCGCTGCGGGCCATCGACTTGTCGAGCGCGGCCTCGATGCGCTGCAGATGCGCGACCAGCTTGTCGTTCGATTCGCTGAACAGCTGCACCGCCACGCCGAATGCTTCGCCCAGGCTGGCCACCTCGGCCGCGCTGCCGGTGACCTGTGCGGCGACGTCGGTCAGCTTGCCGGTCTCGGCCTCCACCTTGTCGGTGAAGTGCGAGCCGATGCGTTCGAGCAGTTCCGCACTGGTGCCGACCAGCGTGTCGACCGCCTCGCGTTGCGCGGTCGAGGTCCGGCTGACCTGGTCGAGCAGCGTGGACAGGCTCTCCATCAGGCGCGTGCGTTCTTCCAGCATCGCGTTGTCGCGCGCCATTTCATCGGACAGCTTGCGCCGCAGTTCGGCAATGGCGTCGGCGGCCACGCGCGGCGCTTCGCCGGCGACCTGCGCCAGACGGGCGACCTCGGCGATGGTGGCACCGGCCTGCGCCTGCGTCTGCGCGGTGATCTCGTGCGCGGTGCGCTCCAGCGTCTCGCAGATCTGTTGCTGCCGGCTCGCGGTCTGCGCACCGGTCTGTTCCCATTGCTGGCGCAGTGCGGCGGCGATGCCGTCCAGCGTCGCGCTCCAGTTGGCAAGGCGCTGCTCGTCGTGCGCCGCCAGTTGCGCGCGCAGCTCGGCCTGCGCCTGTGCCACCGTGGTCAGCAGCGTGCTCGCATTCTGTTCGAACGCGCCCGTGGCGGCCGCCAGTGCCTGCTGGTTCTCGGTCGCGATCGCGCCGATCGCGCGCTCGTGGCTGGACAGCGTCGCGCTCCAGTTGGCAAGGCGCTGCTCGTCCTGCGCGGCCAGTTGCGCGCGCAATTCGGTCTGTGCCTGCGCCACCGTGGCCAGCAGCGCGCTGGCGTTCTGTTCGAAGGCGCCCGCGGCGGCCGCCAGCGCCTGCTGGTTCTCCGTCGCGATCGCGCCGATCGCGCGCTCGTGGCTGGACAGCGTCGCGCTCCAGTTGGCGAGCCGCTGTTCGTCCTGCGCGGCCAGTTGCGCCCGCAGTTCGGCCTGGGCCTGTGCCACCGTGCCGAGCAGCGCGCTGGCGCTCCGCTCGAACGCGCTCGCGGCGTTGGCGAGCGCCTGCTGGTTCTCGGCCGCAATCGCGCCGATGGTGCGTTCCTGGCCGGACATGGCCTCGTTCCAGCGGGCCGACACGGCCGCTGCCGCGGTGTCCATGCGCTGAGCAACCTGCTCGAGCAGGCCGGCCGAGCGCTGCTCGAAGCTGGCGGCGAAGCCATCGAGCGTGCCGCGCAGACCGTCGGCCAGCGCCGCGCTGGTACGCCGGTGGTCCGCCAGCGCCTCGTTCCACAGGCCGGCCGCCTGGGTCGTGGTGGCATCGAAACGGGATGCGAGGCCTTCCAGTTGCTGCTGCATCGACTGCGTGACGGTATCGCGCAGTCCGGCCGCTTCGCGGGCCAGGCCCGTCATCGTGGCTTCCACCGCCGGCTGGATCGCCGCGCTGGCGGCCCGCGCGCTTTCCGCGACGCCGTCCTTCAGCGACCGCTCGACCGACGCCGCCAGGCGGGTGTAGACCGCTTCAGTCTTCCCGTGGAACGCGTCCTGGCTGGCGGCGAGCCGTTCGGTCAGCGCCTGGCTCTGCTGCTCCATCGCGGCCATCATCGCGTTCAGCCGGTCCACCAGTACCGGCATCGTCTCCGCCTGGCTCTGCATCAGCCGGAACGCCTCCTCGCGCTGATGGGCCCGCGAATGGACGCGCAAGGTCGTCGCGATATGGGCGTCCAGCGCCTGCGCCGCGCCGATACGCTCTTGACGGCACAGCGCCGACAGCAGTCCCAGCATGGCCGAGGTCGCCACGCCGGCCACCGAGGTACCGAAGGCGAAGCCCAGGCCCTTGACCGGCGCGGCCAGCGAGGCGCGGATCGCCTGCAGATCGGTCGCGGTTTCCAGCGCGAGGCCGGTGCCCTTCAGCGTGGCGACCATGCCCAGAAAGGTGCCGAGCATGCCGAGCAGCACCAGCAGCCCGACGAAATACGAGGTCAGCGCGGGACCGGGCAAGGCCACGCGTTCGCCTTCGACCCGCAGCCGAACGGCCTGGCGCAGGCCAGGATCGATGCGGTCGAGCCAGGCACCCAGGCTGGCCGGCGTCTCCGACAGGCCGTTGACCGCCTGCGTCAGGCTCGCCGTCGCGCGGCGATAGCGTTGCAGCTCGAAGGCGCCACCGACATAGAAGCCGCCGATCAGCAGCGTCACGGCGAACGCCAGCGCATTCGAGCCCGCGTAGCCGGCACCGATCCAGCAGACGGCCAGCAGGCCGGCGAGGAACACAACAAGTTGAATAGGGAATCGGGTCATGATGTTCTGATTAGCTGCCGGATCGATGGGGGCCCAGGGCTGCGACCAATCCGTCGACGGGTTGGAAACGCAGGTCCAGTTCGGCCAGCAGCAGGTCTTCCATGTCTCGGCGGAACACGCGGCGCCACGCGCCCGGCGTGATCGTCACCGCCACGCCAGCGGGCTCGGCCCTTTCGGCGGCATTGGCGGCATTGGCGGCATTGTGGGTATCGGGCGCTTGCGCGGCTTCGGCGGCTTCGGTTGCATCGGCGGCCGCGATCTGGGCCAGCGCGCGCTCCTCGGCCTGCCGCAAGCGCTGATAGCGCGCCTCCAGCACGGCCGGCAGGTTCGCCAGCAAGGCTTGCTCGCGCGCGCCCATCACGCGTTCCATCACCGCATCGAGCATGGCAAGCCTGCCTTGGCCTGACCGGCGGGCCAGGGCGGCACGCAGGCGGCCGCGCAGATCGCCGATGGCGGTCTCCATCCGCTGCTGCAGCGTCAGATAGCGTTGGCGGTAGATCGCGAAGTCGGCCGACGCGTCGAGCGCCTCCGCCGGCAACGGCCGGACCGGACTGCGCCGCCCCCGGGCCGAAGCGCGGTCGTCGCGGATCGCGTCGACCAGCATCGCCCGCACCCGCGCGCAGTCGGCCGCTTCGTCGCTGGCGACGCGCGCGGCGGCCGCCGGCGCGGCCGGCGGGTTGCCATTGAGCGCCGACGAGAGGGCAATCGCATCGGTCCAGCCCAGCCATTGGCTCAGCTGGCCGGACAGCGACGGCCCCGGTTCGGGGGCCTGGGCTTCGGTCAGGTGCGCAAGCAGCCGGATCAGCGTCTGTCCGCCGGGGCCTGCGCTCGGGGGCACTTGCAGCATAGCGCCTGAGTGAAAAACCCCGCAGTTTACACTGCCGGGGCCCCGTTCCGGCCGCTGTGCGGGCGAGCGTGCCCCAGCCCTCGTCCCGCGCTCATCCAGGAGCCGGTTTGCGGTCCGCCTGGCGCAGCGCGGCGCGGAAATGATCGACAGCCAAATTGGCGTGCCCGTGCAGGCTCGCGACCACGATGGTGGCCATCGCACGGGACGGGTCCTGCAGGGGCACGAAGGCGAGCGACTCGCTGCGCAGGCGCGCCAGCGAGCGCGGCACGATGGCGGCCCCGACGCCAATCTCGACCAGCGTCAGCACCGTCGGTATCACGCTGTCCTGCACGAAGCGCGGCGCCTTGCCCGCGTCGGCGAACATGGCCTGCAGCATGCCGCGGAAGTATGGCGACGCCTGTTGCGAATAGCCGATCAACGGCAACGTCGCCGCCTGGTCGACGCTGACGCGGCGGCGGCCGGCCCAACGATGGTCCCGCCGCAGCGCCAGCATCATCGGTTCGCGAAAGACCTCGAAGCGGTCGAACTCCGGATCCATCGACATCGGCCGCATCACCGCGACATCGATCGTCCGCGCGCGCAGCATCGCCTCCATCGTCACCGAATTCATCTCGCGCAGGTCGAGCGTGACTTCCGGATGCGCGACGCGGTAGCGGTACAGCGCGTCCGCCACGGGCGAGTACGCGGCGGTCGGCGCGATGCCCACCACCAGCGAGCCGCCCTCGCCTTCGGCGGCCTGCCGCACCGCGCGCAGCATCACGCGTGTCTGTCCCGCGATGGTGCGGGCGTGCTGGTACATGACCTCGCCGGCCGGCGTCAGCCGCACCGATCGCGTGGTACGGACGAACAGCGGCGCGCCGACCATGGCCTCGAGCCGCTTGATCTGCTGGCTGAACGGCGGCTGGCTCATGAACAGGCGCGCGGCGGCACGGCCGAAGTGCAATTCCTCGGCCGCCGCGCAAAAGCACGCCAGCAATCGGTCGTCGAGAAACATTATGTCGGTATTGGTCATAATGTCGCATTGATTTTGAATTGGACGGTACACAGTAGTGTAACTAGCATGGGGGCATCTTTTGGTGCCCCATCGTGAATCGCTATCCCGTTCCCTCCGTTTCTTCCTTCCCCACCCTGGTCAGGGCCGACGATCTGACGAACTGGGTGCGCCGCGTGGCCGATCAGGATCGAGCCCTGCATGCGTGGGTTCGGCTTGCCGGCGAGGCCGCGCTTCGCGACGCCGGTTCGCTGTCCGGCCCGCTGCAAGGGATGCCTTTCGGCGTCAAGGACGTGCTCGACGTTGCCGGCATGCCGACGCGGTGCGGCTCGCCCGCCAGTCCGGACGACCCTGCGCCGGCCGACGCCGATTGCGTGGCGCGGTTGCGCGCGGCAGGCGCCGTGCCGATCGGCAAGACTGTGACGGCGGAGTTCGCCCATGTGACACCTGGGCCCACGCGCAATCCCGCCAATGCGGACCACACCCCGGGCGGCTCGTCGAGCGGATCGGCGGCGGCAGTCGCGGCCGGCATGGTCCCTTTCGCGCTCGGTACGCAGACCGGAGGCTCGATGATCCGGCCGGCGGCGTTCTGCGGCGTGGTGGGTTTCAAACCGACTTATTCCGTGCTGTCGCGCCGCGGCATGCGCGTGATGTGCCCCTCGTTGGACGTGATCGGCTGGCATGCCGACACGGTGGACACCGCGGCGCGCGTTGGCGCCGTGCTGCTGCCAGGCGCCGATGTCGATCGCCGCGCCGCATTGCGCTTCGGATTCCTGCCCGAGCCGCCCGGATATCGGCTCGAGCCGGCAGCCGCCAACGTCCTCGACCACGCGCGTCGCGACCTGCTGGAACGAGGCCACGCGATGGCCACCGTTGCACCGCCGGCGTCCTCGGCGCGGCTGCTGGAGGCGCATGGCGTGCTGGTGGCCTATGAAATGGCGCGCAGCCTGGCGGCCATCGCGACCGCCGCCGATGCGCTGCTGAGCCCGGCGCTGCACGACACGATCCGCCGTGGCCTGTCGTTGTCCGATGCCGATCATGCGCAGGCGCGGCGCCTGCAGGAGTCCGCGCGCAACAGCTGGGAACACAGCTTCGGCGACATCGACCTGGTACTGACCAGCAGCGCACTGGGTCCGGCGCCGGCCGGCCTGTCGCATACCGGCAATTCCGGCTTCAACAAGGCTTGGTCGGTGCTGGGCTGGCCCTGCCTGCATTTGCCCGTAACGGTCGACGCCGCCGGACTGCCGATCGGCGTGCTGCTGGTGGCTCGGCCTGGCGCCGACCGGCAACTGCTGGCCTGGGCCGGCCGCCTGCATGCGGCAATCGACCGGCGCCGCGGCGTGTTGCCTGCGAGCCGGACCGCTTACTCTTTCCTATCTTGACGGAGACATCCACCATGAACCTCGCCATCCGCAAATTCGCCGGCCGTGCCGCGCTGCTGGCAGCTGCGGCGCTGACCGCTGCGGCGCCTGTCGCACAGGCTGCCTACCCGGAGCGCCCCATCGCCATCACCGTGCCGACCGCACCGGGCGGCACGGTCGATATCGTCGCCCGCATCATGGCGGAGCAGCTCGGCGGCACGCTGGGTCAGCCCGTCGTGGTCAACAACAAGGCGGGTGCCGGTGGCGTAGTGGGTACGCAAGCCGCCAGGCGGGAAGCGGCGGACGGCTACAACCTGCTGTTCACCGCCAACAGCAATCAGCTGATCGTGCCGTGGGTCTACAAGAAGCCCGGCTTCGATCCGATCAAGGACTTCGTGCCGATCGCGGCGGTCGGGATCGTGCCCAACGTGCTGTGCGTGCATCCGTCGTTTCCCGCCAAGGACCTGAAGGGCTTCCTGGCCGAGGTGAAGGCGAATCCCGACAAGTACCGCTATGCCTCCGCCGGCAGCGGCACGCTGAATCATCTGCTGGGCGAGATGATGAACGAGAAAGGCGGCCTCAAGATGCAGCACATCCCGTACAAGGGTGTCGCCCCGGCGATGACGGATGTGCTGGGCAACCAGGTGCCGATGCTGTTTGCCAGCCTGCCGTCCGCGGTGGAAGCGGTAAAGGCTGGCAAGCTGCGCGCCATCGGCGTCAGCAGCGCGACGCGCGCCCCGCTGCTGCCCGACGTGCCGGCAATCGCCGAACAGATTCCCGGGTTCAGCGGCGACCTGTGGGTTGCCTTCTACGCGCCGCGCGGAACGCCGCAGCCCGTGGTCGACCGGCTGCATGACGCGATCAAGACCGCGCTCGCATCGCCGGCGCTGCAGCAGCGCTTTCAGCAGTTGGGCGTGACCGTGCTGCGCGACGGCCCCGAGCAGCTCGCGGCGCGGCAGCAGAAGGAATTCGCGCAATGGAAGCAGATCGTCGAGCGGTCGGGCGCTGCGGTGGACTGAGCAGGGGCGTTGGGGAGCGCTCGCAAGTCGGGCGTGGTGCGACGAAGCGCGGTTCCTGCGGTCGTCGGCGCAAATCGGAAGCGCGCTGCGGCAGCGCTCGCGACAATCGCGCGGTTCGCGTCGCGAACATCAAATTGACCGCGGTGGCGGCGGATCAGCAAGCCAGCCGGCACGCCACGGTCTTCCGCCCAACGCCTACCCCCTTCTTCCATCATGTACACCACCTCCACGGGCGCTGCCGCGCCCCAGCAATCCATTTCCGAGCCATTACCGCTTCAGTCCGACGTCGATCTCGCCGCAGCAGGCGAACTGCCCCTACCGCCCCTATTGGCCCTTGGTGCCGACGACGCGCGGGTCGCGCTCGAATCGCGCGATGACAGTCCTGTACTGAGCACGGTATTCGAGGCGCTCGAGCACAGTGGACAGCCGCATCCTGGCGCTCATCTCCGCGAACTGCTCGGCGCGCTGCTACAGAACCGCGGTGCCCGCCTGAGCAATTGCCTGGTGCGCGATGTCGAGCAGTCCGCCGGGCTGGCCAATCAGGGGCGCGGCGCCGCCCCGTGGGAAACGCCGAGGGCGTATCTGGCCAGGCTCCTCGCCGACGCAGGGAGTCCGCAGGCGGCCGCGGCGCTGACCGGCACGATGGCCGCGTGCTCGCAGCTGCAGGAGCAAGCCGCGCGCCTCGCGCTGCGTCCGGGCGCTTCCCCTTCGTCGATCTCCGCCATCGAATCCGGGCTGCCCGCCATGCCGGCGGATCTGCAGGCTGCATGGCTGGCCGAATGGCTGGCGTGGCCGCAGCCGCCCGCCGGTGTCCAGGACAAGGCAATGGCGCTGATCCACAGCGGTCAATTGAGCGATGCAGCGCGGACCAACCTGCTGGCCAAGGTTACCGTGCGCAATCTGATGAGTCCGCCGGCGCGTTCACTGGCACCCCTGCATCCGCTTTGATCGCCGGCCGCTAGCGCCCTGGCGGCTGCGCCGGCACTGCCGCCCTCGCCTTCTGCCGCAGCTCCTCGGCGCCGCCGACCTGGCGGAACAGCGGTCCGCCGGGCGCGAAGCTGTCGGCAATCTTCAGCGGACCGATGACCACCGGCTCGAAGCCGGCGGCGCGCACCAGTTCCGAAGCGGTGTCCAGCGCGGCCCGATCGTCGCCGGCGATCGGGATCGCGATCCGCGGTTCCTGGTGGTGCCGGGTCGCGAAATCGCTGGCGCTGGTGAAATTGAAGGCCCGCACGATGCGCGCGCCGGACAGGTACTTCGCCGTAGTGAGGCCGATCCCGTTGGCCAGGGCGTCCTCGCCGGCGGCGCCATCGCGATGGCGATAGGCGTTGGTGGCGTCGAGCACCACCTTGCCGGCCATTCCGCGGCCATGCTCCTTGCCGATCTCGGGCAGCGCACCGTAGGGCACGGCGATGAACAGCACGTCGCCGAAAGCGACCGCCTCGGCCACGGTGCCGGCCCGGGCAAGCGGTCCAAGCCCGTCGACCAGCGGCTTCAGCTGTTCCGGATGCCGCGACGAGAACAGGACCGGATAGCCGGCCTTGACCCACAGCGCCCCGACCGTGCCGCCGATGCGGCCACTGCCGATCACGCCGATCTGCATCGGCTTGCTGCCCGAGGGCCTGGGCACCGACTGCTGTGGCGATGGCGATGGCGATGGCGATGGCGATGGCAATTGGGCCGACGCCAGTCCGGGCCATGCGGCAGGCACCAGCATCGCGCCACCGGCGATGGCCAGCAGCCGTCGCCGGCGCGGATTGGGCCGCTGCCGCGGCGGCAATGGATGCGAAGGCGGCAACAGGCGCGAGGGCCGGCGCAATAACGCGCGATCCATGGCGATGTCCTCCGAACGGCGAACGGCAAGCGGCGGCAGGCGGCGCCGCGCGAACGCTGCGCTGGCCGCGGCCAATGTCGCCACTCTAGGCCAAAATACGGCCGCGCTCCATGTCGCACTACAATGGCCGCGGCGTGGAATGCCTGTCCCAGGCCACCGCATCCCGCCGCCTGATTTCGCACAGCGGCCCCTGCACCGCCGATCGTTTTCCCCGCATGGATCCCAGCCTCGACGTCAGCCTCGACCGATCGTCATCGGAACCCCTGAGCGCGCAGATCGCCAGCAATCTGCGTGTAGCAATCCACGAGGGGCGGCTGGCGCCCCGTGCGCGGCTGCCATCGTGGCGCGACCTCGCAGCCCGGCTTGGTGTGGGCCGCGGCACCGTGCGTAGCGCCTATGATCGGCTGCTCGACGAGCGGTTGATCGTCACGGCGGGAGCAGCCGGTACCCGCGTGGCCGCACAGCCGGAGCGACCCGAACCCGCCGCCGAGCCGATTCCGGCGTTCAACGCACCGCTGAGCGGCATCCTCCACGACTTCTCTGCGCCGCCGCTGCCGTTCGAAATGGGCGTGCCGGCGCAGGACGCGTTTCCCGCCAAGCTGTGGTCCCGGCTGCGGGCACGGGCGCTGCGCACCGGCGCGATGTCCCCGGTTACTTATCCCGATCCGCGTGGCGCGGCGATGCTGCGGGCGCAACTGGCCGGCTATCTGGCGATCGCGCGCGGCATCCATTGCGCGCCGGATCAGATCGTGCTGACGGCCGGCTATCGCGGCGGACTGGGCCTGACGCTGGCGGTACTGCAACTGGCCGGCCGCGCCGCATGGATGGAAGAGCCGGGCTATATGGTCACGCGGACCGGCCTGCAACTGGCGGGGCTGCGCCCGGTGCCGATACCGGTGGACGCGCACGGACTCGACGTCGAACGCGGCCTTGCGCTGGCCCCGGAGGCGGTGCTCGCCGTGGTCACGCCCGGGCAGCAGGCGCCGATGGGCGTGGCGATGTCGCCGGCACGGCGTCAGGCGCTGCTGCGCTGGGCCGCCCGCACGCGGGCGTGGATCGTCGAGGACGACTATCTGAGCGAACTGCAGCTGCAGGGCCGCGCCGCACCGGCGTTGGCGGCCGCCGATCGGCACGGCCGTGTGATCCATATCGGCACGTTCAGCAAGACGATGAGCCCTGCGTTGGGACTGGGCTTCGTGGTGGCGCCACTGCCGCTGGCCGAACGCTTCGCCGAGGTGGCCGGCTGCCTGGCTCCCGCGCCGAACCTGGCGACACAACTCGCGTTTGCCGAGTTCATGGCCCAGGGCCACTATCTGCGCCATCTGCGGCATATGAAGGCACTGTATGCGCAGCGGCGCGACGCGCTGCGCGCGCGCCTGGGGCCGCAGGCGGACGTCGATGCGATGGCCGGGCTGGCGGTTCACCTTCGGCTGCCACCCGGCAGCGACGATCGCGCGATCGCGGCCGAAGCGGTGCGCCGCGGCATCGCACCCTCCGCGGTATCGCGCTGGTATGCCGATCCGCAGCAGGACCCGCGGCAGCGCGGCTTGCTGCTCGGCGTCACCAATCTGAGCGACGCGCGGCTGGGACCGGCTTGCGACACGTTGATGGCATTGCTGGCGGAGATGCGCTGACCCTTGCCGGGGCGCTATCGTGTGCCGAGCCGCGATGGAGCCTGCATTCGATGGTGCCTGCATTTGCTCGGATCTTGGTACTGTTCCGGCCCACCCCGCCACCCCTACCATCCCCACGTATCGATCCAGGCGGATCTCCGCCGTTTTCAATCGTGGGGTGTCATGAGCAAGCAAGTCGTTATCGTCGGGGCCGGTTTTGCCGGCATGTATGCGGCGCTGGCCGCCGCCAGACTGCGCGATCGCCACGGCGTGGCGCCGGACGCGATCGAGATCGTCGTGGTGGCACCCGAAGCAGCCATCACGCTGCGGCCACGTCTCTATGAACGCGCGCCGGCCACCATGGCGGCGCCGCTCGATGCGCTGTTCGACACCGTCGGCGTACGCTTCGTCGCGGGCTGGGTCGAAGCCGTCGACGCCGCGGCCGGCCGCATCGTGCTGCGCGACGGCGAGGGCCGGCACAGCGAGATCGGCTACGACCGGATGGTGCTTGCCGCGGGCAGCCGTTTGGCGATGCCGGCGCTGCCGGGCCTGGACCGCTTCGCGTTCAGCGTCGATCAGCGCGAAGACGCGATCGCGCTCGATCGGCATCTGCATGCGCTGGCCGAGCGGCCGTGGTCGGTCGCGCGCAATACGGTCGTGGTGGCCGGCGGCGGTTTCACCGGCATCGAGACCGCCGCCGAAATGCCGGCGCGCCTGCGCGTCGCGCTCGGCGAAGACCGCGACGTGCAGGCGATCGTGGTCGAGCAGGCGGACGCGATCGGCCCCGATCTGGGGCCGGGGCCGCGGCCTGTCATCGAACAGGCACTGGACTCACTCGGTGTGCAACGGCGCCTGGGCGTCGCGGTGACGGCGGTCGATGCGCAGGGCATCACGCTCAGCGATGGCAAGCGCATCGATGCCGCCACCGTCATCTGGACCGGCGGTGTCCGCGCAACGCCCTTGACGCAGCAGATCCCGGGCGAACGCGATCGCGCCGGACGGCTGCTGGTCGACGGCGATCTGCGGGTGCCTGGCGCGCCAAGCGTGTTCGCCGCCGGCGATGCGGCCAGCGCGCAGACCGACGAGGCGGGCCACCGCACGCTGATGTCCTGCCAGCATGCGATGCCGCTGGGGCGCGTCGCCGGCAACAACGCGATGGCCGATCTGCTCGGCGTGCCGGCGACGCCGTATGCGCAGCCGCGCTATGTCACGTGCCTGGACCTCGGCCCGTGGGGCGCGGTGCTGACCGAGGGCTGGCAGCGCGAGGTCCGGCTGTCCGGTGCGGCAGCGAAGGCGCTGAAGCGGCAGATCAACCAGCAGTGGATCTATCCGCCGCTGGCGCATCGCGGCACGGCCTTTGCCGTGGCCGAGCCCGGATATCACCCGACGGCCGCTTGATGACCAGTGCGGCTTCGTCGTGGCGGCCGGTGGATCATCGGATTGGCCGCTCCGCCAGGTTCAGCAGGCATCCCGCGACGCAGCCCATCAGCACATTGCCCAGCCCGAACACCGCGGCGGCGGCGGCCCAGTCATGGGTGGCGGCGAAGGTGGCACCGCTCGCCCCTGCTACCAGGCCGAACGCGACACCGGCAACCGCCCCGGCTGCCACCTTCGGGTAATCGGACCAGACGCGGCTACAGAGGCCTTGCTGGCGGGCATCGGCGTCGACACGAATGCGGGATTCTTGCAGCAGCCCGTAACCATCCTCCCAGGTGCGATTGACATCGAGCGCCGCCATGTCGATTGCGAGATGGGTCGGAAGCAACGGGGTACGGTTTGTTTGCATGATCGGACTCCTGTCATCTGGTGATTCGGAAATGGTGGGAGGCGCGGGGCGCCGATCGCCGACCGACTACACGGAACGGCGATGCGCGGATCGTAGGTGTCTCAGTGATACCGGCGAAGTGGTCCGTCCTGCATGCCGCCCAATTACGTACAAGGCAAACGCAAAAGCACAAGTACGCGGTTCCTTCGCGCCGGCGTTGGGCAGCCGAACGGTTAGCGTCCGCAACGCGTCGGGCCGCAGCGAACTCGCGTCGCCGTGCGGGCCACCGCCGTCTACGATGAACTGGCAGGCCAAACAAGCGGCGAGCGCCCTGCTCCGCAGCCTGCCAGGAGACTCACCATGACCACACCGAACACCGACAAGCTGTTCACGGGCCCGATTCCCGAGCTGTACGAGCAATACCTGGTGCCGATGATCTTTCGGCCCTATGCCGACGACATCGCTGGCCGTGTCGGCGCGCGGCGCCCTGCCCGCGTGCTCGAGATCGCCGCCGGCACCGGGGCTGTCACGCGCGCGATGGCGAAGGTGCTGCCCGACGAAGCGCAGCTCGTCGTCACCGACCTGAATGCGCCGATGCTGGCGCGTGCGGAGGCGATCGGCCTCAGCGGCCGCGTGGCCGAATGGCGCCAGGCCGATGCGATGCAATTGCCGTTCGACGACGGCAGCTTCGATCTGGTGGTGTGCCAGTTCGGCGTGATGTTCTTTCCGGACAAGGCAAGGGCCTTCGCCGAGGCGCGCCGGGTACTGCAGCCCGGCGGCACCTTGCTGTTCAACGTCTGGGATCGCATCGAGGAGAACGAGTTTGCGCACGCGGTGTCGCGCGCGCTGGCCGAATGCTTTCCGGACTCCCCGCCCGACTTCATGGCCCGCACCCCGCATGGTTACCACCAGCGGGACAGGATCGAAGGCGACCTGCGCGCCGGCGGTTTCGCCACGGCGCCCGATTTCGACACGGTAGCCAGGCGCAGCCATGCGGATTCGGCGCGCGTGCCGGCGGTCGGCTTCTGCCAGGCCACGCCGATGCGCGCCGAGCTCGAGGCGCGCGGCGGCGATGCGATGCAGCGCGCCACCGACTATTGCGAGGCCGCGCTGCGCAGCCAGTTCGGCGAGGGACCGATCGAGGGCCGGATATCGGCGCATGTGGTTGCGGTGACCGCCTGACGATGTGCGTGGCATGACGGAGCGGCGCGATCGCTGGTGTATGCTTGCCACGGCGCCTGTCGTGCCGCGCTCGCGCATCACCCTGCTCCATCACCTGCTCCATCACCCTGCTCCGTTACCCACATCGCATGAAAGACCCGAGGCCGAGCGCATCCGTCCCGCCCCGACGCATCACCATCCATGACGTGGCCCGGGAGGCCGGCGTCTCGCTAACGACGGTATCGCATGCGCTGAACGATCGCGGCGTCGTCGATCCGGCCACGCGGGCGCGGGTCAAGCAGGTTGCCCAGCAGCTCGGTTATCGGCCCAGTGTCCGCGCGCAGCGGCTGCGTTCGGGACGCGCCAACAGCATCGCGCTGGTGTCGTCGATGCCGTTCGCGGTGGCGGGCGGCACCTCGCGGCTGGGCTTCATGATGGAAGTGGCGGCAATCGCCGCCGAAGCGGCGCTGGGCCGCGGCATCGGCGTGGTGCTGGTGCCGCCGCTGGAGGGTGCGGGCGGCCTGCTGGACAGCCTGGACATCGATGGCGCCATCGTGATCGAGCCGGTCGCCAACGACGCGCATATCGCGCTGCTGCGCCAGCGCGGCGTCAGCATCGTGTCGATCGGCCGGGAGCCCGGCACCGACGATCCGGTGCCCTTCGTCGATCTGCAATCGGAATACACCGCGCGGCTGCTGCTCGAGCATCTGCACGCGCAGGGCCGGCGCCGCATCGGCCTGCTGATCGGCGCCACGCCGCGCCAATCCTATGTCGAGACCGAGCGCGCCTATCGCGCCTTCGTCGCCGAGGCCGGCCTGCCCTGCCATATCGTCACCGCACAGGAGAGCGAAGGCGAAGCGGGCGGCGCGGCCGCTTGCGCGGCGCTGCTGCGCGAGCAGCCGGACATCGATGCGCTGTGCGCGCCGGTCGATGCGTTCGCGGTCGGCGCGATCGCGCATGCGCAAGCGCTCGGCAGGCGCGTGCCCCAGGACCTGATGGTGGTGACCCGCTACGACGGCATTCGCGCCCGCAGCCATCAGCCGCCGATCACGGCGGTCAATCTGCATCTGGAACGGGTCGCGTCGCAGGCCGTCGAACTGCTGTTCGAACATGTCTCGGGCCGGCACGAACGCGCTTCCGTCGCGGCGCCGCTGCCCGAGCTGGTGCCGCGCGAGTCGTCGGCTGCGTCGGCGACATCCACTCCCCCCGCGACGTCGGCGACATCGGCAGCCTAGGCGGCGTCAGCCGCGCACCAGCACCACCAGTCCCGATACCAGCGCGAACACCAGCACGCCGATACGCAGCATGCGCTGGTTGATGCGCCGGTGCACCAGATGGCTGGCCAGCATGCCGGCGCCGAGCACCGGCAGCATGCCGAGCGCGTAGTGCCACTGCGGCGCGCCGAGGCGCTCGCTTACCGCCAGTACGATCAGCGAGATGACCTCGCCCACCAGGAAGCACAGCGCAACGGTGGCGCGCAGCGTGGCCACCGGCGCGTGCTGGTAGGCCAGCGCGAGCGGCGGCCCGCCGACGCCGGTGGCGGTCTCTGTCACGCCGGTGATCAGGCCGGTCGAGGCGAACGTCATCCTGCCCGGCGTGAAAGCCGGTGCGATCAGCGACACCAGCGCGGCCAGGATGGTGCTGCCGCCGACCAGCGCATTGAGCCAGGCCATCGGCACCGCCACCAGCACCCACAGGCCACCGAAGGTACCGGCGAGCCGCCCGGCGCTGATCCAGCCGGCGCCGCGCAGATCGATCGCATGCCGCTCGCGCCAGGCCACATAGGCGTTCAGCGGCAGCATCGCGATCAGCAGCGAACCGGGCAACATCGCGGGCGCGGCCAGCGCCAGCACCGGCACCACGATCAGCGCAAAGCCCATGCCGGTGGTGCCCTGGATCAGCGCGCCGGCGAACACGGCGAGCCAGACGCTCAGCATCGTCGTATCGAGCATCATGCCTGCGCCCCGCCCTTTGCGGTCCGCAGCCAAGCCGCGCAGGCGGCGCGATGGACGTCCGCCGGATCGTGCAGCTTGGTGATCGGCGCGTTGGCTATGGTCTGCTCGGCCATCTGGCGGATCTCCGCCATCAGCGCACGCGCGTCCCAGTCCAGCGGCCAGCCGTCCCACAGGCGCAGCCGCCCGTCGACGAAGACGCCGCGGATCTGGTCGCGATTGGCCAACCGCACCAGTTCCCAGCTCAGGTCCCACGACGGCGTCAGCTCCGGCACATCGCAGTCGACCAGCAGGAAGTCCGCCTGCTTGCCGGCCGCGATCTCGCCGGTGACCTTGCCCAGGCCCGCCGCATCGGCGCCATCGTGCGTCGCCATGTCGAGCCAGCGCCAGCCCGCGCCGCAGGACGAATCGCCGACGCCGATGCCGAAGGCAAAGCGCTGCGCGGCCTCGGCATAGTCGAGCAGTCGGAAGCCGTCGCTGCGGGTGCCGTCGGTGCCCAGGCCCAGGCGTACGCCGAAGGTCGCCATGGTTTCCGCAGGGGCCACCGCATTGCCCTTCCAGGCGCTGGCGACGGGGTTGTAGGCGACCGCCGCGCCCCGCTCGGCCAGCAGGCGGATTTCGTGCGGGGTCACCAGCGTCGCGTGCGCCAGCAGCGCGGCGGGGCCCAGTGCGCCGACCGCTTCCAGATGTTCGATCGGCCGCTGGCGGCGCGCATTGAGCGAGCGCTCCACGGCGACCAGGTGTTCGTTGGCGTGCGTCTGGAAGACGCGGCCCGCTTCCTCGCACAGCCGATAGACGTCATGCAGCATCGCATCGCTGGCCACCTCGGGAATCGAGATCGCCAGCGACGGTACCACAAGCGGGTGATCGTCGTACATCGCCAGATGGCGCTCGGCCCGGCGCAGGATCGGCGCGGCGTCAAGAGTCTGCCCGCGGGGGCGATCGTTGCAGATCAGGCCCAGCACGCAGCGCAAGCCGGCCTCGCCGACGGCCTGCGCGATCGCCTCCAGCCCGGCATCGGCACGGGTACCGGCATCGCACACCGTGGTGAAGCCGCCGCGCAGCGCCTCGAGTGCGGCGAGCTTCGACGACAGGTACAGATGCGTCTCGGTCAGGCTGCCCTCCAGCGGTACCCACACGCGCCGGAAGATCTCCGACGGCTCGCCGAACACCAGTGACTTGCCAAACGATTGCGTCAGATGATGATGGGTGTCGATCATCCCGGGCATCAGCAGCATGCGCGGCAGCGCCAGCGTCGGCAGATGCGGGAATTGCGCGGCGATCTGCACGGCCGGGCCGACCGCGGCGAAGCGGCCATGCTGCACCACGATCGCGTGGTCACGCACGATGCCGTCGCGCAGCAGGGTCCATTCGGGGAGCAGGATCTGCGGGCGGTCGAAAGACGCGGGACGCAGTGCGGCGTGCTCGGGATTGGAATTGGGATCGGGCAAAGCGGAAGGAAAAGGCGACATACGTTCTACGGGTTGCGGCGCATGCATGCAGCGGCATGCGCCTGGGTGAATCGCTCCCTCTCCCGCTTGCGGGAGAGGGTTGGGGAGAGGGAAGCCGGCGGTGGTCCAACCAGCCGCGTCAGCCATGACGAGCGCCCTTTCCCTCTCCCCCACTCCTCTCCCGCAAGCGGGAGAGGGGAGAAAACCGACGCGACGATCAAACGCGAACTCAATACGCGACCGGCACCTTGTCCATGCCGCGAGGTTGGGTGCATTGCTCCCTCTCCCGCTTGCGGGAGAGGGGAAAAAACCTGGTGAGCCCTTCTCTCCCGCAAGCGGCAGAGCGGAGAAAACCGACGCGACGATCAAGCGCGAACTCAATGCGCGACCGGCACCTTGCCCACACCGCGCCGCAGCCCGGTATGGAAGAACAGGAAGTTCATCAGCGCCGCGGTAATCGCGCCCATCGCCACGCCGTTGCCGACCAGGATGCGGATGTTGGCCGGCACGCTGGCATAGATGCCCGGCACCAGGATCGGCAGCAGCCCGACCGCGAGCGCCACCGCGACGATGTACATGTTGGCGTGGTCGCGCAGGTCCACCTTGCGCAGCATGTCGATGCCCATGGTGCCGACGATGCAGAACACGATCAGCCCGGTGCCGCCGACCACGGCCTCGGGAATCGCGGCGATCAGCGACGACACCGGCGCCAGCAGGCCGAACACCACCAGGATGCCGCCCGAGACCGCGGTGACGAAGCGCGAGCGCACGCCAGTCGCCCGCACGATGCCGATGTTCTCGCCGCTGGTGATGATCAGCGAGGTCCCGAACAGCCCGCCAAGCAGCGAGGTCAAGGCGTCGCCGCGAATCGTGCGGGGCACGTCGCGCTGCTCGTCGATCGGCTTGCCGACCGCATCGCCGATCGCAATGGTCTGGCCGGTGGCCTCGACCATCGACACGATGGAGAACACCATCAGCGGTATCGCCGCGATCAGGTCGAACCTCGGCATGCCGAACGGCAAGGCCGACGGCAGCGCCAGCACGGGCCACAGCGACAGGTGCTCGCCATGGAAGGCGCCGATTCCCACCGCCACCAGCGCCCCGCCGAGCAGGCCCAGCAGGATCGCCAGTTGTCCCAGCATGCCGGTCAGCACGCGCGAGAACAGCACGGTGAAGGCGATCGTCGCGAATGCCAGCAGCAGGTTGACCGGCGCGCCGAAGCCGGGCGTGCCCGGCTGCCCCGCGATCAGCTTGCCCGATACCTGCGCCAGGTTGATCGCCACCAGCAACAGCATGGTGCCGACCACCGCCGCGGGGAAATAGCGCAGGCAGCGGCGAAACACCGGCAGCACGAGGAAATAGAACACGCCGGTCAGGATCACCGCGCCGGCGGCGGTCTGCACATCGGTCTGCTGCGCGATCAGGATGAACAGCACGATCGGCGCCCCGCCCGGCAGCATGATGAAGGGCAGCCGCGCGCCGATGCCCGTGGGGCCGAACGACTGCAGCAAGGTGCCGAGGCCGCAGATCACGAAGGTCGCGCTGAGCAGCTGCATCGCCAGCGCGGGCGGGAAATTGAGCGCCTTGCTCATCAGGAATACCGAGGCGATCGGCGAGGCGGCCATCACCAGCACATGCTGCATGCCGAAGGCGAACAGCCGCCGCCATGGCAATACCTCGTCGACGGCCGCGATTGCGGGTTGGGACATGGGGGTCTCCTCCTTGGATGACAGCGGCGTCTATTGGTGAATGCGTCGGTGGCGCGATCGGTGAGCCGCGCCGGTGTGTCCATGCGTCTATGCGCCCGTCTGTGCGTATTTCGCCGCTGAATGTTAGAAAACTGCTGAACCAAAACGTTTTGGTTAGTCTATGCGAAGGGCGGCAGCCATGCAAGCGGCCGGCCGAAACCAGCGGTATCGGCTGTGTTGCCCGCTGCTGCGGGCCACCAAGGCCCGGCGCAAGCGTGAGCTGGATGGGTGCGAAGGAAACGCGTGAAGGAATCAGGCCGGCAAGGATCCAGCCGCGGTTGCGTTCAGCCCCAGCGTGGACTTGAGCATCTCGTAGACCTGCCGCGTGGCCGGATTGATCACGTCGGGACGCATCCACAGGTAATACGCGACATCGGGCAGGCGCGGCATGCCGTCGTTCTCGCCCAGCACGCGCATGTCCGGTCCGAGCAGTTCGATGCTGCGCGCGGTCACGCCCAGTCCGGCGCGGATCGCGGCCTTGATGCCGATCAGGTTCGGCGCCAGATAGCCCGGCCGCCACGGCACCTGCGCCAATTCCAGCGCCTCCAGCGCGAGGCGGCGGAACAGGCTCGGTTCGTCGGCCAGGATCAGCGGCACCGGTCGCGAGATGTCATGGACGTAGTCGGCCGCGCAGATCCACACCGTCGGCGAAGTCCGCAGCACCACGCCCTCCAGCGTCGGATCGCTGCGCGTCGACAGCGTCAGGTCGATCTCGCCCCGGCGCAGCGACTCCATCAGGAAGGGGCTGCGCCCGACGTGGATTTCCAGCTGCAGCTTCGGCGAGCTGCGCGCGATATGCGCGAGCAGCGGCGGCAGCATCGTGTCGGCGATATCGTGCGGCGCGCCGATGCGCAGCGCCCCTTCCAGATTGCCTTCGCGCAGCGCGCGCAGCGCCTCGTCATGGATCGCGAGCATGTGCTTCGCGTATTCGAGCAGCTTCTGGCCATGCGGCGACAGCCGCTTGCTGCGGCCCTGCTTGTCGAACAGCGGCAGCCCGACCTGCTCCTCCAGCCGCTGCATCTGCTGGGTTACCGCGGACTGGGTCTTGTGGGTTGCGTCGGCGGCGGCCGCAAAGGTGGTGTGCTCGGCGATGGCGACCAGCGTCCGCAGCAGTTCGAGATCGAGATGGCGCATGGGAATAGAAAGGTGTGGTCGGCAATGTGCCGACGACCATCGCGTCATTCCCGCGAAGGCGGGAATCCAGCGTCTTTCAAAGCCACTGGGTCCCCGCCTTCGCGGGGACGACGGCCAAGTATATATATAAGACTTACTTATATGTTTGCGCAATATTCTAAGTTGTTCGCCCCCATCGCGTTCAGTACAGTGTGGCTCCAGACCCGTATCCATCCGCATCTATCCGCATAATTCAGGAGTTTTCGATGAGCCTCGCTCCCGCCCGCGCCGAAGCCCGCACCGCAGCCGTCCAGGGCGCCATTCAAAGCATTAAGGATATTGTTGAAAACAAGGCGCTGACGCGCGAGGCGCTGGACCGGGTGCTGGCCGTGGTCAAGGACCTGGCGGCCCATCGCGAATGGTGGAGCGAAGCCGATTTCGCGCCGCCCGAGGCCGGCGAGCGCCAGGCCCGCTATCTGATCAGCGAAGACCCTGACCAGCGCTATGCGCTCTATCTGAACGTGATGCGCCCGGGCAAGCGGATTCCGCCGCATAACCACACCACCTGGGCCTGCATCGCCGCAGTCGAGGGCGAAGAGCAGAACTACGTCTATCGCCGACTCGACGACGGTTCGCAGCCTGGCATCGGCCATCTCGAGCAGAGCGATACCGTGCGCGTCGGCCCCGGCGAAGGCATCGCGCTGATGCCCGACGACATTCACTCGGTCGAGATCCAGGGCGACCAGGTCATCCGCCATCTGCACATGTATGGCCGCGCGCTGGAAACGCTGAAAGAACGCATCGCGTTCGACCTCGAGACCGGCCGCTACCAGGTGATGTCGGTCGGCGTGCAGACGCGCCGCTGATTTCCGCGCGGCCCGTCGATCCGCGCCAGCGCATCGCGCGACGACCGCCACCTCCGACCGATTCCCCTCCCCTTGCCACCTATGGCTGTCCTCGGCCAGGGGAGCGTTTTGCCTGAATTCCGCCGGCCACCAGTGTCGCAACCGCTGGCCCATGAACCCGCAATGCCCCGCAATGACCCCGCAATGACCCAATACGTAGACGCCCCGACCCTGAAGTCCTGGCTGCATGACGGCGCCGAGATCGCGCTGCTCGATGTGCGCGAACACGGCCAGTACGGCGAATCGCACCTGTTCCTCGCGGTGCCGCTGCCGTACAGCCGCCTCGAGCTCGAGATCGGCCGCCTGGTGCCGCGCCGCGATGTCCGCGTGGTGGTCTACGACCATGACGAGAGCGTCGCCGTGCCGGCCGCCGCCGCGCTGCTCGCCGCGGGCTACACCGACGTGCACGTGTTGCGCGGCGGCACCGCGGCCTGGGCAGCGGCCGGCTATGCGCTGTTCGCCGGCGTCAACGTGCCATCGAAGACGTTCGGCGAACTGGTCGAGCACAAGCTGCATACGCCGCGCATCGGTGCCGAGCAGCTGCATGCGATGCAGGCGCGCGGCGACAAGCTGGTCGTGCTCGACGGCCGGCCGCTGTCCGAATACCGCAAGATGAATATTCCCGGCGCGATCTGCTGCCCCAACGGCGAGCTGGCCTACCGGCTGCGCGACCTGGTGCCGGACGACGACACGCCGATCGTGATCAATTGCGCGGGACGCACGCGCAGCATCATCGGCGCGCAGACGCTGATCAATCTGGGCGTGCCCAATCCGGTCTACGCGCTGGAGAACGGCACGCAGGGCTGGTATCTGGCCGACTACCAGCTCGAGCACGGCAACGATCGCCACTATCCCGAGAAGACCGGCGCCAGTGACCTGGAACCGATGCGCGCCGCGGCGGCACGGCTCGCCGAACGTCACGGCGCCGAGACGGTCGGCGCCGCGACGGTACAGGGCTGGGCCCGCGACACCGCCCGCACGCTGTTCCTGTGCGACGTCCGCACCCCGGAAGAATTCGCGCGCGGCACGCTGCCCGGCGCGCAGCATACGCCGGGCGGCCAGCTGATCCAGGCCACCGATCAGTACGTCGGCGTGCGCGGCGCACGGCTGGTGCTGTTCGACGACGACGGCGTGCGCGCGCCGGTGGTCGCGAGCTGGCTGCGCCAGCTGGGGCACGACGCCCATGTGCTGGCGGACGGCTTGCGCAGCGGCCTGGCGCTGCCGCCCGCTCCCGCGGCCGCACTGCCGGCACTGGCCGCCGTCGATGCGGCACGTCTGGCGCGCGAGCTCGACAGCGGCGAGGTCGTCGCGATCGATCTGCGCGCCAGCATGGATTACCGCAAGGCGCATGTCCCCGGTGCGCGGTGGTCGATCCGCCCGCGCCTCGCCCACGACGTGGCCGGCGACGCGCGCCCGCTGGTGCTGATCGCCGATCAGCCGGAAATCGCCGCGGCCGCCGCGCTGTCATTGCCCGCGCCGCAACGGGCGCTGGCGCGCGTGCTCGACCGCGGCATCGCGGCGTGGAAGGCCGCGGGCCTGCCGCTGGTCGCGTCGCCGAACGAGCCCGCCGACCGCGACTGCATCGACTTCCTGTTCTTCGTGCACGACCGCCACGACGGCAACAAGGCCGCCGCCCGCCAGTACCTGGCGTGGGAAACCAATCTGATCTCCCAGCTCGACGACGCGGAGCTGGGCAGCTACCGCCTGCCGTAGTACCCACCCAGCCTGGAGGAGTCCCCATGAAAAGAACCATATCCCTGTCGATGCTCAGCCTGCTGACCGCGGTGCAACTGGCCGCGGCCCCGATCGCCAGCGCCAGCGCACAGCCGCTGGCGCCGGTCGGCGGCTATCCGAGCCAGCCGATCCGCTTTGTGTCGCCCTTCCCCGCCGGCGGCGGCAACGATGCGATCACGCGCATCGTCACCAACAAGCTGGCCGCCGTCACCGGCCAGCCCGCGGTCGTCGACAACCGCGGCGGTGCCGGCGGCAATATCGGCGCGAAGCTGGTGGCCGAGACCAAGCCCGACGGCTATACGCTGCTGACTTCGCAGGTCTCGCTGATGGCGGTCAATCCGACGCTGTACTCGTCGGCCGGCTTCGATCCGGTCAAGAGCTTCACGCCGATCACGCAACTCAATGCCGCGCCACTGGCCATCGTCGTTGCCGCCGATTCGCCGCTGAAGACCTTTGCCGACCTGGTCACGCAGGCCAAAGCCGAGCCGGGCAAGCTGACCTATGCGACGCCGGGCAACGGCACGCTGTCGCATCTGGTCGGCGTCGTCCTCGACAAGGACCACAAGATTGCGCTGACGCATGTGCCCTACAAGGGCGCAGGCCCGGCCATTACCGACCTGCTCGGCGGCCAGGTGGCGACGCTGATCACGTCGACGTCGTCGGTCGCGGGCTTCGTGCAGAACGGCAAGATGCGTGTGCTGGCGGTGACGAGCCCGAAGCGCCTCGGCGTATTCGCCAAGGTGCCGACGCTCGACGAGCTCGGCTACAAGAACGCCAGCTTCGAGGACTGGTACGGCATCTTCGCGCCAGCCGGCACCTCGCCCGAGCGCGTCGCCTACCTGCGCGCCTCGATCGTGCAGGTGCTGCAGTCGCCCGAGGTCGTCAAGCTGATCCACGACGGCGGCAGCGAGGTCGTGGCCAGCACGCCCGAGGCCTTCGCGGCGCAGCTCAAGAGCGATATCGCGAAGTGGTCGCGCATCGTCAAGCTGTCGGGCGCGAAGATCGACTGATTGCCGATGCCGACGCCGTTGCGCGGTGCCGGGTCCGTTCGCGGCCGGCACCGCGCCTGGGTCACCCGCCTCCGCCGCTTCCGTCTCACACCATTCCGCATCCATTCCGCGCCGCCGCTCCGCCGTGATGGCCGCCTTGATGCCGCTCTGACGCCATGCCCGATCCCACCAGACATTCGCCGCTGACCACGCTGATCCACGCCGGCAAGGCGCTCGACTACCCAGGCGGCCGCCCGGTCAATCCGCCGGTGGTGCGCAGCAGTACCGTGCTGTTCGACACCGTCGCGCAGCAGCGCGAGGCGCGCGCCCGGCGCGGCGAGGAACGCCTGTTCACCTACGGCGCGCGCGGCACGCCGACCAGCTTCGCGCTCGAGGACGCGGTCTGCGCGCTCGAAGGCGGCTACCGCACGCGGCTGTATCCAACCGGGCTGGCGGCAATCGGCATGACGCTGCTGGCCTATCTGCGTCCGGGCGACCATGTGCTGATGGCCGACTGCGTCTACGAACCGGTGCGCAATCTGGCCAACACCTTCCTGCGCGACCACGGCATCCGCGTCGATTTCTACGCCGCCGACGGCCACGATATCGAGGCCCGCATCGAACCGAACACGCGCATGCTGTACGCCGAATGCCCGGGCTCGCTGGTCTACGAGATGTGCGACCTGCGCCAACTGTCGGCGCTGGCGCGCCGGCGCGGGCTGCTGCTGGTGGCCGACAACACCTGGGGCTCCGGCCTGCAATACCGGCCGCTGGCGCTCGGCGCCGATGTCTCCATCATGGCCGCGACCAAATACCTGTCGGGCCATTCCGACGTGATGATGGGCACGGTGACGACCACCAAGGACGCCTGGCAGCCGCTGTCCACGCTGGCCGACAGCTTCGGCATCGCGGTCAGCCCCGACGACGCCTATCTGGTGCTGCGCGGCATCCGCAGCCTGGCGCCGCGGCTGGCGATGCACGAGGCCAATGCGCTAGCGGTGGCCGACTGGCTGACGCAGCGCGCGGAGGTCGCCACGGTCTTCTGCCCCGCACTGCCCGCCGATCCAGGCCATGCGCTGTGGCAGCGCGATTGCACGGGTACCAACGGCCTGCTTTCCTTCGAACTGCGCGGGCACGGGCTGGCGGCCGCCGAGCGCTTCATCGACGCACTGACGCTGTTCGGCATCGGCGCGTCCTGGGGCGGCTACGAGAGCCTGGCCACGCTGTCCGACCTGGGGCGCGCTCGCAGCGTCGACGACTGGTCGGCGCGCGGGCCGATCGTCCGGCTGCATATCGGCCTCGAGGATCCGCGCGACCTGATTGCGGATCTCGAGCGAGGCTTCGCGGCGATGGCGCGATGACATCCCGGTTCATCGAGCAGTTCGCTTGCTCCACCACGGCCTGCGCGCCATCCTTTGACTACGATATGGCGGAAACTGAGTTTTCTTCGTATGAGGGTACCGAGAGGCGGTAGCTGGATCCGAGCCCTACTCTTCGGCCGCGTCTGCATTGCGATGAAGTGCACCCGTACCACCAAAGTCCTGGAAGGCGTTTCTCAACGCCATCGCGGATCTCCTATGCGTTTAAACGCACCTGTTTACCGATTAAATATTGTCTATTTTTAGAAAAATTATTTAAACATCACATTTCAGTCGTCCTGCCGGGTATTCCGTCGAGCCAGTTTCGGCCGGGCGATGGCGCGGGTCATCGAGCGGTCAAAACCGCGTTTTTCGGGCCCGCTCGGCAAAGCAGGTAAACTACGGCCCGTTCGCCGTACCGGGGACGACCCGGAACATGCCTTCACCGTCCGCCCTGCGATAGCCGGAACGACGCGCGAGGTGGGCGCCGGCGAACCCACCATCAGGCCTTCGGGCCAACTCTGCGGCGCCGGACTGTCCGGCATCGCGCAGGCTTGCCCGGCTCCACTGCCGGCATTCGCCGCCAGCAAGGCAACGTCGCTCACTTCGACCCTCGCCCGGGATAGGCGCCATCGCGCGCGTCCCGATGACGACCCGCGTGCCCGCGCGGGACTGGTACCGCAGGCCATCGGCCTGACGGGTCCGCCGGCGCCCCGTGCGCCGGACGGGTCCGACCTCGGAGGACAATCCATGAAGAAGACAGCCAGCCCCTGGCTGCTGGCGGCCGGGCTATTGCCCGTCGCCGCTCTCCCAGGCGCCGCGCAAGCCGAGCCCGGCGTCACGCTGTACGGCATCGTCAGCTCGGCGGTGCGCTACACCTCGAATCTCGACGGCCATCACAACGATCAGGTCGGGCTGGTGTCCGGCGGCATGGTCGGCAGCCGCTTCGGCCTGAAAGGCGACGAAGACCTCGGCGGCGGCAATCACGCGATCTTCCAGCTGGAAGCGGGCGTCGGCAGCGACGACGGCCGCCTCGGCTACAACGCGTTCTTCGGCCGGCAGGCCTATGTCGGCCTGAAGGGCGACTGGGGCAGCCTGACCTTCGGGCGGCAGTACAACGCACTGAACAATATCGGCTGGGCCTTCAATCCGCTCGACCAGGGCTGGGGCAACTTCTGGTCGGACCCGCTGTACCTGGGGGGCGACATCTTTATCCAGGACTACCGCATCAACAACAGCGTGGTCTACCAGCGCACGATGGGTCCGCTGACCGTGCAGCTCGACTACGGCGCCGGCGAGCAGCCCGGCAGCATGGTCCGCGGCACCACGCTGGGCGGCGGCGCGCTGTACCAGCATGGGCCGGTCGCCTTCGGCGTCGCCTACGACCAGCGCAAGAACGACGATGGCAGCGGCACCGTGCGCAACTACACGGTCGGCGGCTCGTATGCGTTCGGCAAGGCCAAGGCGTTCCTCGGCCATATGGGCCGCCGCGAATCGGCGACCGATGCGCGCCATGCGATCGCCTTCGCGGGGCTGGGCTATCAGCTGACGCCGGCGCTGCATCTGTCCGGGGCCTACTACCGCTACTGGCAGAACGGCAACGTCGCCACGCAGTTCCAGGACGTGCCGGTGCCGCTGGGCAGCGGCAATGCCGACAGCATCGCGGTGGTGGCCGACTATGCGCTATCGAAGCGCACCCACGTCTACGTCGAGGCCGATGCCGCACGGGCGCGCGGTGGCGCGGTCGGCCGCGAGACCGAGTACTGGGCCGGCACGCCGGCCCTCGACGTGGACAGCACCACGCGCGTCGGCGTGATGGTCGGCATGCGCCATCACTTCTGATCGTGCCTGGCCGCGCGCTGGCCGCGGAACAGCACCCAGCGCTCGGCGGCCTCGAAGAGGCCCTGCGCCAGCAGGGCGAGCAGCGCCGACGGTATCGCGCCGGCCAGCAGCAGCGTGTCATCGTTGAGCGCAAGGCCGGTGGCGATGCGTTCGCCATAGCCGCCGGCACCGACGAAGGCGGCCACGGTGGCGGTGCCGACGCTGATCACGACCGCGGTCTTGATGCCGGCCAGGATCACCGGCAGCGCCAGCGGCAATTCGACATGACGCAGGCGCTGGCGGGCGGTCAGCCCCAGCGCGCGGCCGGCGTCCGACAGGCCGGCCGGCACCTGCTGCAGCCCGGTGCAGGTATTGCGCACGATCGGCAGCAAGGCGTACAGAAACAGCGCGACCATCGCCGGCCACAGGCCGATGCGGCCAAGCAGCGGAATCAGCCCGGCCAGCAGCGCGAGCGACGGGATCGTTTGCAACATGCCGGCGATCGCCAGCACGACCTGCCCCAGCCGCCGTCGGCGCGCCGCGACGACGCCCAGCGGCACACCGACCACCACCGCGGCCCCGACCGCGCCGGCTACCAGCGCCAGATGCTGGCGGGTCAGCCGCCAGGTATCCGGGCCGAGCAAGGCGCCTAACAGCCCTGCCCGCTTGTCGGCCGCGTTGCCCTCCGAGATCTCGCCGGACATCTGCGCCGACTTTTCCTCGGCCCCACGCTCGCCCGCCAGAAACCGCCGCGCCACCGCCGCGAAGCTGGCCCCATCGAGCTCCGCCTGCGCGTTCATCGCGATCATCCGTTCGCCGTCGATGCGGCCTTCGAGCTCGGCGATCGCACGCCATGCGGCCGGATGGCGCTGCGGCACATCGAGCCGATACAGCACGATCGCGTCATAGCGCGGAAACACCTGGCGGTCGTCGTCAAGCACGCGCAGCCGATAGGCCCGGATCTTGGCGTCGGTCGAATAGATGTCGATCGCGTCGACCTGTCCGGCCACCAGCGCTTCGTAGGCAATGCCGTGGTCCAGCCCGACCGGCTGCTGGGGCAGGCCATAGCGGCTGGCCAACGTGGGCCAGCCGTCGGCGCGGCCGAGGAATTCGTGCGACAGGCCGAGCCGCAGCCCCGGTGCGCGAGCCAGGTCGGACAGCGTGCGCAGGTTGTCGGGCGCCGCGGCGGCTTGCGCAGCCTTGCCGCTCTCGCCGCGCACGGCGATCGCATAGGTGTTCTGGAAACCGAAGGGCACCGCCGCGCCCAGCCCCAGTGGCGCGAGGGCCGCGTTGATCTGCGCCAGCGTCGCGGTGGCCGGCAGCTTCAGCAGTTCGGCAGCGACGGTGCCGGTGTAGTCCGGATACAGGTCGATGCTGCCGGCGCGCAGCGCGGCGAACACGATTGCGGTATTGCCGAGTCCCGCCAGATGGCGGGCGGGCCCGGCGCTCGCCGCGCTCTGGGTCAGGATTTCGCCGAGGATGTAGGACTCGGTAAAGCGCTTCGAGCCGACCTTCAGCGGGGCGTTGGCGGCGGGCGGATCGCCCTGCGCCCAGCCGGAAAGCGGCATGCCGCATCCGAGCAGCACCGCGACCGACAGCGCCATCAGCAGGCTCGACAGCGGTCTCCATCGCGGACCGAAAGGCCGGCCGCATGATTCCTTCATCGCATTTCTCCACGCGAACGATCGGCTCATGATAGCGACCCACCGCCCGGCCGCCCCCGCAGCAGGACGGCCGCTCGCGCCGCTGGCAGAAGCGTATGCCGAAATAGTATTTGCCTTTGGCATCATAAGCGCGCAAGAATGCGATATACGCATACTCACCCGCCATGGAAATCCGTCAGCTCGAAGCCTTCGCCGCAGTGATGTCGACCGGCAGCGTCACCGCCGCCGGCCGCCTGCTGGGCCGCTCGCAGCCCGCGATCACGCGTTCGATCCAGGAGCTGGAGAGCGAGCTTGGCTTCGCGCTGTTCGCCCGCAGCGGACCGCGCGTCAGCCCGACCGAGCGCGGCTTCCTGCTGTACGAGGAAGTCGAGCCGGTGCTGCTCGGCATGCAGCAGATCCGTGCCAGCGCAGCGGTGATCGGCCGCGAAGGCAGCCGCTCCCTCAACGTGGTGGCAACGCCGGCGCTGGCCGCCGGGCTGGTACCCGCCGCCCTGGCCGCCGATCCGTCGCTGCCGGCGCAGATCCATCTGCACAGCGCCTCGCCCGAAAAGGTGGTGCACGCGGTGCTGACTGGCGCCGCCGAGGTCGGCGTCACCAGCCTGCCGCTCGAGCATCGCGGCGTGGCGGTGCACTGGATCGGCGAGGTCCAATGCGTGGCGGCGCTGGCCGCCGGCGATCCACTTGCGGCCGCCGATACCGTGCCGCTGGCCGCCTGCGCCGAACGCGCGCTGGTGACGATGCAGAACCCCTACCGGCTGCGCCAGCTGGTGGACCGGGCGCTGGAGAGCGCCGGCATCGCGGTGCCGCGCCGGATCGATACCAATACCTCGCTGAACGCGCTGGCGCTGGTGCGCGCCGGGCTGGGGCTGGCCGTGCTCGAGCCTGTGACGGCCTATGGCTTTCCGGTCGATGGCGTGGCGGTGCGGCCGATCGACGTGCCGATCCCCTTCCATTTCTGCGTGATCACGCCGCAGGGACGGCCGCCGACGCCGGCGGTGCAGAGCCTGACCGAGCAATTGGCGCTTGCCGCGGCGCGGCTGTTGCCGGGCTTCGTTCGGCGAGACGCGCGCGAGGGCGACAGCGTGATGCCGCTGGCGCCGCTGGTGCCGCCGCCGGTGCCGCCGCTGGTGCCGCAATCCGAAGCGGACAGCGACGCCGGCACCGCACGCGGGCCGGCCCGTCCCGCCCTATCCCGACAGAACGATTGATGTCAGCCTGAAGTGCTCTCGATGTCCACGACCGATTCCACACTGTCTTCCGCTCCGGCCGGCCTGCCCGCGCTGGAAGCCCGCCTGCGCCAGGACCTCGCCTGGCTGGACCTGCCCGCCAAGCCGTGGGTGCCGCCGCGCCAGTTCGACGGCGCGCCGGTGCTCGACGTCGCCATCATCGGCGGCGGCATGGCCGGCCTCGCGGCCAGCGCGACGCTGAAGCATCTGGGCATCGCTGCCCGGATTTTCGACCGTGCGCCGGCGGGTTTCGAAGGGCCATGGGCCACCACCGCCCGCATGGAAACCCTGCGCTCGCCCAAGCAGCTGACCGGCCCGGCGCTCGGCCTGCCCGCGCTGACGTTCCGCGCCTGGTTCGAGGCGCAATTCGGCACGGCGGCATGGGACGCGCTCGACAAGATTCCGCGCCTGCAATGGATGGACTATCTGCGCTGGTATCGGCAGGTGCTCGATCTGGACGTGGCCAACGAACACACCGTCGATACCGTGCTGCCCCGCGCCGACGGCCTGGTCGAACTGCGGATGACCACACCCGCCGGCCCACGGCGCGTGATGGCGCGGCGCGTGGTGCTGGCCACCGGGCGCGATGGCCTGGGCGGCCCGCTGCTGCCATCCTTCGCGCAGGACCTGCCGGCCCATCTGTGGGCGCACTCGTCCGATCCGATGGATTACCGCCTGCTGCGCGGCAAGCGCGTCGGCGTGGTTGGGGCCGGCGCATCGGCGATGGACAGTGCCGCGACCGCGCTGGAGGCCGGCGCGGCCAGCGTCGACCTGCTGATCCGCCGCGCCGAGATTCCGCGCATCAACAAGAGCAAGGGCTCGGGCAACCCCGGGCTGACGCACGGCCACTACGGACTGCCCGATCAGTGGAAATGGCGGCTGCGCCATTACATCAACAGCGAACAGGTGCCGCCGCCGCGCGGCAGCACGCTGCGCGTGTCGCGCCACGACAATGCGCGCTTCCATGTCGGCTGCCCGATCGAGCGAGTCGAAGTCCGCGGCGGAGTTGGCGGCGGGGGCGACAGCGATACGCTGCGCGTGCACACCGCCAAGGGCGTGTTCGAGCTCGACTTCCTGCTGCTGTCGACGGGCTTTCGCGTCGATTTCGGTGCGCGTCCGGAGTTCTCGGTCATCGCACCGCAGATCCGGCTGTGGGGCGACCGCTTCCAGCCGCCGGCCGGCCAGGAAGACCCGGAACTGCGCGATTCGCCCGACCTGGGCCCGGTATTCGAATTCCAGGAGAAGACGCCCGGCGCCTGCCCCGGCCTGTCGCGCGTGCACTGCTTCTGCTATCCGGCCGCGCTGTCGCACGGCACGATTTCGGGCGACATCCCGGCCATCAGCGACGGCGCGCGCCGGCTGGGCCAGGGCATCGCCGCGCTGCTGTACCAGGAAGACGTCGAGACCCATTTCGCCGTGCTGCAGGCCTATGCCGAGCCGGAGCTCTACGGCGACGAATGGACGCCGGCGCCGCCGCCTGCGCTTCAAGGGCAATGAACACGATCGGCCGTGATGTCGTTCCCGCGAAGGCGGGAACCCAGCGTATTTGGAAGTCACTGGGTCCCCGCGTGCGCGGGGACGACGGATTCGCTGGCAAGCGCCGAACCCTGCTCCTTCGCTGACCGCTGACTTTTCTGGCTTTTTCCTTCCGACACCATGACTGCTTCGTTCACCCCAGCCAACGCCACCGCCGAACTCGACCTGATCGACCGCCTCGCGGGCCTTGCCGCCGGCAGCGCCACGCATGTGCTGCGTCATCAGCGCGACAAGGTCGCCGTCGCGACCGAGGGCAGCTATCACACGATGTTCGATCCGGCCCTGCCCGGCCTGTCGCTGACCGAACGCCTCGCGGTCGCGCTGTATGCGTCGCGGCTGACGCCGTCGGCCGAACTGACCGCGCACTATCTGGATCGGCTGCGCGCGGCCGGCGCCGATGCCGAGACGGTGGCGGCGGCCGACGGTGCGCGTCTCGATGCCGTCGCCGATGCGCGGCTGTGCGCGATGCTGGCCTTCACGCGCAAGCTGATCGAAAAACCGGTCGAAGGCGACCGCGCCGCGCTGCTGAGCCTGCCGGCCGCCGGACTGTCAACGCCCGAAGTCGTGACGCTGGCGCAGCTGATCGCCTTCCTGTCATACCAGGCGCGGCTGGTCGCCGGTCTGCGCGCGTTGAGCGGCGCGTCGCAGGGCGAGGCGCTGCCGAGCGACCTGGCGCCGGCCGCTGCGGCGACCACGAGGCCGGGCGACATCATTCGCATCAACGGCTTCACCAATGAAGTGCTGGACTGGAAGGCATGGCTCGACGTGGTGCCGGTCGACCGGGCGACGCCCGAGCAGATCGCCGTGCTCGAGGAAAGCCATCCGAAAGCCAAGGTCTCGGACTACTACCTGTTCCTGGTGCACCAGCCGGAGATCCTGCGGCAGCGTTCGGCGGCCTTCAACGCGATCATGTACGCGCCCGGCGGCATGGCGCGCGCCGAGCGCGAACTGGCGAGCACCGTGGTGTCGTGCATCAATGGCTGCGTCTACTGCGCGTCGGTCCATGCGCAACGCTTCGAACAGCTGGCCAAGCGCAACGACGCGATCGCGCAGGTCTTCGACAATCCGCGCACGGCCGGCACCACCGCGCGTGAGCAGGCCATCGCGCGCTTCTCGGTCGCGCTGACCGAGCACCCGGACCGCATCGGCGCGGCGTCGCTGGCGGCGCTGCGCGAAGCAGGATTGAGCGATGCCGAGATCCTCGACGGCATTCACGCCATTGCGATCTTTGCGTGGGCGAATCGGTTGATGTTGAATCTGGGCGAGCCGGTGGTGGCAGTGCAAGCGTAAGGGGATGTTGGGCCGCTGCTTGCCCTCTCCCCGGCCCTCTCCCGCAAGCGGGAGAGGGAGAACACCGACGGTATTTTTTGCTCCCGTTGCCCGCCTTCCGGGTAGCGGGAGAGGCGGAACATCAGCGGTAATTTTTGCTCCCCCTTGCCCGCCCTCCGGGTAGCCGGAGAGGGAGAACGCCGACGGTATTTTTTGCTCCCCTTGCCCGCCCTCCGGGTAGCCGGAGAGGGAGAACACCGACGGTATTTTTTGCTCCCCTTGCCGCCTTCCGGGTAGTGGGAGAGGGACAACATCGGCGGACTTTGCTATCGCGCTTGGCTGCTCCCCTCGCCCGCTTGCGGGAGAGGGGCCGGGGGAGAGGGCAAGCGGCGCTCGCCAACCGCCACCGTCCGCGCGCTACTCCTGCCCCCCAGGTGCCAGCACATCGCGCGCCCCATTGCGCCCCATCGGCGAAACCAACCCCGCCACTTCCATCTGTTCGATCAGCCGCGCCGCGCGGTTGTAACCGATGCGCAGATGGCGCTGTACCGCCGAGATCGACGCGCGGCGCGACGTCAGCACGAAGGCCGCGGCTTCGTCGTACAGCGGATCGGCCTCGGCATCGCCGCCGGGCCCGTCGCCGAACAGATCGCCGCCACTGGCTTCAGCCGGATCGGGCGCGAGAATGGCGTCGTCGTAATCCGGCTCGCCGAACTGCTTCCAGTGCTCGACGACGCGGTGGACCTCATCGTCGCCGGCAAAGGCGCCGTGCACGCGTTGCGGATAGCCAGTGCCAGGCGGCAGGAACAGCATGTCGCCCTGGCCCAGCAGGCTTTCGGCGCCCATCTGGTCCAGGATCGTGCGCGAGTCGATCTTCGACGAGACCTGGAAGGCCACGCGCGTCGGGATATTGGCCTTGATCAGCCCGGTGATCACGTCGACCGACGGGCGCTGCGTGGCCAGGATCAGATGGATGCCGGCCGCGCGCGCCTTCTGCGCGAGGCGCGCGATCAGTTCCTCGATCTTCTTGCCGGCCACCATCATCAGGTCGGCCAGCTCGTCGATCACCACCACGATCAGCGGCAGCGTCGACAGCGGCTCGGGCGCGTCCGGCGTCAGCGAGAACGGATTGCGGACCTTGTCGCCGGCGGCCTCGGCGGCGCGGATCTTCTGGTTGTAGCCGGCCAGGTTGCGCACGCCGAGCGCCGACATCAAGCGGTAGCGCTTCTCCATCTCGCCGACGCACCAGTTCAGCGCGTGCGCGGCCTGCTTCATGTCGGTGACCACCGGCGCTAGCAGATGCGGGATGCCCTCGTACACCGACAGCTCCAGCATCTTCGGGTCGATCATGATCATCCGCACATCGTCCGGCGTGGCCTTGTACAGCATCGACAGGATCATCGCGTTGATCGCCACCGACTTGCCCGAGCCGGTGGTGCCAGCCACCAGCAGGTGGGGCGCGCGCGCCAGATCGGTGACCACCGGATTGCCGGTGATGTCCTTGCCCATCGCCAGCACCAGCCGCGAGGCATGGGCCTGGAACGACGAGGCGGCGACGATCTCGGACAGGCGGATCATCTCGCGGCGGGCATTGGGCAATTCGAGGCCCATGCAGGTCTTGCCGGGAATCGTTTCGACCACGCGGATCGAACTGACGCCGAGCGCGCGCGCCAGATCCTTCATCAGCCCGACCACCTGCGCCCCGCGCACGCCCATCGCGGGCTCGACCTCGAAGCGCGTGATCACCGGACCGGCCGACGCGCCGACCACGGACACCGGCACCTTGAACTCGGCCAGCCGCTGCGCGATCAGCTCGCCGGTCTCGGCCAGATGCTGTTCGGAGACCTGCTCGGCGTGTTCGACGGCCGGTTCCAGCAGATCGATGCCGGGCAGGCGGTAGTCGACGATGCGGGGCGGCGGTGGCGGGACGATCGGCTGAGCCGGTGCGGCCGGTCTTGCCGTCGCATTGGCGACCGCGGGCGGCGCTGCGGCGTCGAGCGGCACCGCGCGGCCGACCACGGCCGGCAGCACGATGCGGGGCTTTTGCGCCGGGGCCGGCGTGGGGTCGGCTGTTTCCGGTGCGGCTTCGCGCGCGGTTTCCGAAGTGTGTTCCATCGTGCCGGCGGACGCTGCGGCGACATCGTCCGGCTCGTGCCACGGCGGTTCCCAGGCTGGCGTGGGCATGGCCGCCGGGGTCGGCTCTGGCGTCGGCTCGGAAACCCGCTCGGTATTCGGCTCGGTATTCGGCTCGGTATTCGGCTCGGGATACGGCTCGGGATACGGCTCGGGATACGGCTCGGATCCGCCCGCCGGCGGCAACGCCACGGCCGGCGTCGCGTCATCGGACTGCGTCAGTGCAAGCTCGTGGACGGTGGCGACCGCGATGGGCTGGACTTCCGCTGGAGCGGCCGGCCCGCCGTCAGCCGCGAGCTCGCTGCCCGGCTGGCCCTGTTCGGCGCCAGCCAGTGCGCGCAGTTCGGCCAGCAGCGCCTGCGCCTCGGCGCGGATCGCCTCGTACGCGGCGGTCTGCTCGGCGTCCGCTGGCTCCGCTTCGGCCGGGTGAGATTCGGCCGGCGCGGCCGTCGCTTCCGCTACGGCCATCGGTTCGGCTACGGCTGCCGCTGCGGCCACGTCGTCGGCCGACACGGAGGTGCCCTGCTCCACGGCCGGCGCCGCCGTCGGGGAAGGCACCGCTACGTTGCCGCCATTCGCCGGCACAGCGCTCGCCGCCCTCGCCTGCGGCTGCGCTGCGGGCAACGTCGTGATTGCAGCGCGCAAACCCAGTTGCGGCTGATGGAAGGGACTGGCGACGACGGTCGCGCGCAGTTGCCCGCGCGACGAAGCGGCGGCGGCAGCGGACGCGGTCGATGCCACAGCGGCCGTCGGCGCAACGGCTGCCGGCCGCGATGGTGCCGAAGCGGTCGTCCTGGCGGGCGGAGATTTCTGCGCTGGCGCGGTTGCCGCGGCGCTCGCCGGTGGAACGGTTCGGGTCGGTTGCGTCGGATGCAGCCAGATTTCGCCGGGCTGTGGCGGCGACACGCGGGTGCGCGGCGGCGGTTGCCACGCCGGCGACCGTCGGGCCGACACCGCTTCGATGCCCTTGTGGCGGGCCGTCGGGCGCCGGACGCTGTCGTCGCCAACCGGCGTCCATCGCGTGGCCGCGGGAGCCGGCATGGAAGCTTCACGCAGCGGACGCGACGCGGCAGGCACCGCTTCTTCGCTCGCATCGCCGGCAGCGGCATGGCGCCGCGGCTTGCGTGCGAACAGGCTGGGCCAGGTCTCGCCGAACACCATCGGCGCGGCCAGCGCCAGCACACCGAGCATCAGCAGCAGCGCGCCGGTCCAGCCGAACAGATCGGCCGCGATGCCGGCCACCCCTGCCCCGGCGGCGCCGCCGGAGGACGCGCTGGGCTCCACGTCGGACGAGGCCGACGCGCTCGCGGTCAGCGCCTCAAGCGCCGCGCTCGCGCACAGCGTCAGCGCACTGCCGAGCCAGACGCGCAGCGTGCCGGGCCCGGAAAACACCGGCTGTCCTGCCAGCATGCGCGCGACCATGCGCCACGCCAGCGGCAACAGCCAGAAGGTCGACAATCCGAACCAGCCCAAACCCATATCGCTACGCCATCGAAAAAACCACGGGCAGCGATTGTAGCGGTTATGCCGCCGGTGCCGTCCCTGCCACAGCCAAAAAACGCCGCGCGCGGCGGATCAATTCAGCGGCCCGCCGGCTCCGCCGACGCTGAAGCGGCCCGCACCGAGCAGCATCACCGCGACCGCGGCGCCGAGGAACATGCCCTGCAGTTCCAGCTCCCAGCCACCGCTCTTGTTGAGCATGCCCAGCTGATGCATATGGACCAGGCCGACCGCGAACAGCATGTTGATGACGATCACCAGCGCCGCGGCGCGCGTCCACAGGCCGATGATCAGCAGCACGGGCGCCAGCACTTCGCCGATGTAGACGCCATAGGCGAGGAAGGAAGGCAGGCCCGCCTGGTCGACCATCTGCACGATGTGGCCGGGGCCGTTGATGACCTTGGCGATGCCGTGCAGCAGGATCAGTATTCCCAGCACGATGCGCAGCACCGCCTTGCCCAGATCCTGAGAACCATGAGTAGCAGCCATCGATGTCACTCCTTTGGTGGTTGACGCAAACGGGTCCCCGGTTCGATCCGTGCGCGGACGTTGTAGGCGCCTTGCGCTGCACGCGAGGCGCCCCTGTACCTTAGCGCCGGTTCGCGTGAAGGTAAAGCCGCAAATGCTTGCGGAGTCCTTGCTGGGCGCGGGTTGTGGCGCGGATCGCAACACCGCGGCATGCCGCCCGCGCCGAACCGTCCGCACGACGGCGGATCAGCCCGGGGCCGCCGGCGGCAGCGGCTGGTTCATGCCGGGCGGCATGATCGGCTGCATGCCGGCCTGGCGCACGTTCTCGGGCAGGATCTCGGTCAGGAAATCCAGGAAGCGCCGCACCGCCGGCGGCATGCCGGTCCTCGATGGGAAGACCGCGTGCAGGGTCCCGACCGGCATGCGCCATTGCGGCAGCAGCACTTCCAGCTCGCCGCGCTCGATCGCCTCGCGGCAATACATGCGCGGCAGCATCGCGACGCCGATGCCTTCGACCGCGGCCGACAGCAGCACCGCGAACTCGTCGCAGACCAGCCGGGGATCGTAGGGAATCTGCGTGGGCGGCTCGTCGCCGATCGACAGGTTCCACACATGGCGCCCATCGTGCGGCTTCTGCCCGACGCCCGGCACGCCGGCCAGCGCCTTGGGCGTGCGCGGCCGGCCGATCGCGTCGAGCAGGCCGGGGCTCGCCACCAGCGTCAGCGGACTGGAGCCGAAGGTGCGGATCGCCAGCGACGAGTCGTCGAGCACCTCGCGCACGCGCAGCGCCAGATCGTAGCCCTCCCCGATCACGTCGACGCGCCGATTGGTGGCGTCGATCTCGACCCGCACGCCGGGGTTCTCGCGCATGAAGCGCCCGATCGACGGCGCCAGCAGGTTCTGCGCGATGCCGACCGCGCAGGCGACGCGCAGATGTCCGCCGGGCTGGGCGCGCGCCTGCTCGACGACGTCGCGCGCGGCCTGCGCCTCCGACAGCATCGCCTTGCAGCGCTCGTAGAACGCCTCGCCCAGCGGCGTCACGCGGACCTGCCGCGTGGTCCGGCGCAGCAGCTGCACGCCGAGCTCCTTTTCCAGCTGGGCGATGCGCCGGCTCAGGCGCGACTTGGGCACGCCGGTGGCGCGGCTGGCGGCGGAGAAGCTGCCGTGCTGGACCACCTGGGCATACAGATAGAGATCGTTGAGGTCTTGCATGGTCGCCATCGTAAGGGCTGAACGGCCGGCGTGGCCGGGGTGGCTCGTTCTATAGGCAGAACAATAATTTCCATTATGGATCACTACCGACATCAATCGCCAGCCATTATCTTTCCTCACATCCAAACCAATTCCGATGTGGAGAGCGTGATGAAGATTCTGCAAATCGATTCGAGCGTACTGGGCGACAACTCGGTGTCGCGCAGCCTGACGGCGCAAGTGGTGGCGGATCTGCGCGCCCGCCATCCGGAGGCCACCGTGACCGTGCGCGATCTGGACAAGGAGGCAGCGCCTCACCTGTCCGGCCATCTGCTGCCGGTGCTGGGCGGCCCGAAGGAAGGGCTGGACCCGGTGCAGCAGGCCGAACTGGAGCGCACCGAGGCCTGGCTGAAGGAATTCCTCGAGGCCGACGTGCTGGTACTTGGCGTGCCGCAATACAACTTCGGCATCCCGAGCCAGCTCAAGGGCTGGATCGACCGGATCGCCCAGGCCGGCCGCACCTTCCGCTACACCGAAAACGGTCCGGTGGGCCTGGCCGGCGGCAAGAAGACCATTGTGGTGTCCTCGCGCGGCGGCGTGCGCCAGGACCCGAACGGCCTGGATCTGCACGAGGTCACGATCGACACGGTGCTGCGCTTCCTCGGCATCACGGACATCACCTATGTCCGCGCCCACGGCCTGGCGATGGGGCCGGAATACCGGACTGCCGGCCTCGATGCCGCCCAGCGCGAGCTGGCCGCGCTCAACGACGAGAACGGCCGCCTGGCCGCCTGATCGCGGCGCTGCTGACAGGCCTCTGACGGCAAGCGCCGTCAGAGGCTGCCCGACTCCCCGCAGGGAGGGATCGCGTCTATGATGGAGCGGTTCGTACCTGCGGTTTCGGCGTACGCCCACTCGGGGGAGCAGGCGCTGCCGCGCGATGCGCGGGCTGGCCGGAACCGGCCACGGCGACGGTGCCAGGCAGGCATCGCCGCGCCATCGACCCCGGAGCCCGCATGCCCTCTTCCCTGTTGCCCGCCAGCGTCGTCCCCCCTCCGCAGGAGCCGGCGCTGCTGTCCCGGTATCGCCATATCCGCGCCGCCACCGAAGCGATGGTGGCCGATATCAGCGACGCCGACGCGACGGTGCAATCGATGGACGATGCCAGCCCGGCCAAATGGCATCTGGCCCATACCACCTGGTTCTTCGAGGAATTCGTGCTGACGGCGCGCATCCCGGACTACGAGCCGGTCGATGCGCGCTACCGCTATCTGTTCAATTCGTATTACGAGGCCGTCGGCGCGCGCCATCCGCGCCCGCGCCGGGGCCTGCTGACCCGGCCCACGCTGGACGAGGTGCTGGCCTACCGCGAAGCGGTCGACGAGGCGATGTTCGATCTGCTGATGCGCGCGCAGACCGACGAGGAAGCGGCGCTGATCGAACTGGGCCTCAATCACGAACAGCAGCATCAGGAGCTGCTGCTGACCGACATCCTGCATCTGTTCGCGCAGAATCCGCTCAAGCCCGCGTTCGCGCCCGAACTGGTGGCCCCGGTGATCGCCGATCCGCGGCCCGCGCCGGAATGGCTGACCTTCTCCGGCGGCGTGGTATCGATCGGCCATGAGCTCGGCCAGGATCGCGCCGGCTTCGCGTTCGATTGCGAGGGGCCGCGGCACCCGGTGCTGCTGCACCCCTACCAGTTGTCTTCGCACCCGGTGACCAACCGGCAGTGGTTCGAATTCATCGAGGATGGCGGCTATCGCAGCGCCGGGCTGTGGCTGTCGGACGGCTGGCGCTGGGTCGGCGAGCAAGGCATCGAGGCGCCGCTGTATTGGGAGGAGCGCGACGGCACCTGGTGGCAGATGACGCTGCGCGGCATGCATCCGGTCGATCCGGAGAGCCCGGTCACCCATATCAGCTACTACGAGGCCGATGCCTTCGCGCGCTGGGCCGAACGCCGGCTGCCGACCGAGGCCGAATGGGAGCATGCGGCGCGCAACCTGCCGGCCACCGGCAATTTCCTGGAAGGCCGCGCGCTGCGGCCGCTGCCCGACCGGCAGAACACCGCCGGCGCGCTGCGCCAGATGTACGGCGACGTCTGGGAATGGACCGCCAGCGCCTTCCTGCCTTATCCGGGCTTCCGCCCCAGCCCCGGCGCGGTCGGCGAGTACAACGGCAAATTCATGAGCAACCAGATGGTGCTGCGCGGCGGCTCGTGCGTGACACCCGAGTCCCATATCCGCGCGACCTACCGCAATTTCTTCTATCCGCACCAGCGCTGGCAGTTCACCGGCGTGCGGCTGGCGGACGATGCCTAGCCGGCCGTTGCCGCGATCCGCTTGATCGCTCGGCCGGATCGCCGGCGGTAGCGAGGGTTGGCGCCCTCTCCCGCTTGCGGGAGAGGGCAGACAAGCCGGCAACGCCTTGCGCCCCCGCCAGCGGGAGAGCGAATCTTCCAGGTCTTACCACCCCGCCTTGCCCTTCCCCTTGCCGCCGTCCATCGGCGTGTCCGGAAACTGCTTCTGCCAGCGCGAGCGCAGCCCCTGGGCGATTTCCGGCTGGTTATAACGGTCGGCGAAATCGATCGCCGTCATGCCCTGCTGGTTGCGGATCCGCAGGTCGGCGCCCTCGTCCAGCAGCAGCTTGACGGTCTCGATATGGCCGCCACGCGCGGCCATCATCAGCGGCGTGGTGCCGTTCGGGCTTTCCGCGTCGACATAGGCCGACTCTTCCAGCAGGTAGCGGACGATCTCCAGATGGCCGTTGGTGGCCGCGTAGTGCAGCGGGGTCCAACCGGTCTTGTTGATCTCGACCTGGCGCTGCTCGACCATCAGCTTGACCATGTCCAGCTGGCCTTGCAGCGCGGCCATCATCAGCGCGGTTTCGCCGGCGGCATTGGTCTTGTCGAAATCGAGGTTCTTCGCCTGGATCAATGCTTCGGCGGCCTTCAGCGACTTCTCGCGCAGCGCCGCCACCAGCAGCGGATCGCCACGGCGGTCGGTCAGGTTCGGATCGACGCCGCGCGACAGCAGCTTCCGCACTTCATAACCGTTGTCCAGTTCGACCGCCAGCCGGAGGTCGTCGGCCGGCGCCGCCAGCGCCGGCAGCGCGCCGCCGGTCAGCGCCACGGCCAGCACCGCGGCCCGCACCGACGCCAGCAAAGGGCCGCGTAGCGACTTCATATCAAGCATTAGCAGTCCTTTCTATGTGCTTGAACAGATTGAAGAAGTTGTCCGTCGTCTGCTGCGCGACCTGCTCCACCGGCAGCCCGCGCAGCGTGGCGATGAACTCGCCGACATGCCGCACCCAGGCCGGCTCGTTGGTCTTGCCGCGGTACGGCACCGGCGCGAGATACGGCGAATCGGTCTCGATCAGCATCCGCTCGAGCGGCACCTTGCGCGCGGTCTCCTGCAGCTCGACCGCATTCTTGAAGGTCACGATGCCCGAGAACGAGATATGGAAGCCCATGTCCAGCGCCTGCCGGGCGACGTCCCAGGTCTCGGTGAAGCAGTGCAGCACGCCGCCGACTTCGCCGGCATTCTCTTCACGCATCAGCCGCAGCGTGTCCTCGGCCGACGAACGGGTATGGATGATCAGCGGCTTGCCGGTCTGGCGCGCGGCGCGGATATGGGTGCGGAACCGCTCCCGCTGCCATTCCATCTCGTCGATGCTGCGGCCGTTGAGCCGGTAGTAGTCCAGCCCCGTTTCGCCGGTGCCGACCACGCGCGGATGGTTCGACAGCGCGACCAGCCGCTCGACGGTCGGCTCCTCGGCACCGTCCTCGTAGTCCGGATGCACGCCCACCGAGGCGTACAGGTTCGCATGCTGCTCGGCCAGCGCCAGCACGCGCGGGAAATCCTCCAGCGTCACCGAGATGCACAGCGCATGGGTGACCCGGTTCTCGCGCATATGCGCCAGCAGTTCGGGTAGGCGCGCGGACAGGTCGGGGAAGTCGAGGTGGCAGTGGGAATCGACAAACATGGCAGATCGGGGAATCAGGCAGATTGGGCGGACGGGGACAGATCAAGCGCTCTGGTCGACGCGCCGCCCCACGATGATCAGGTCGCGCTCGATGCCGTCGAGCACCGCGACGCGCGGCAGCTCGCCCCAGCGGGCAAAGCCGAGCCGTTCGAACAGCGCCAGGCTGGGCGCGTTATGGCCAAAGATGAAGCCGAGCAAGGTATTGACGCCGATCGCCGGCGCGTGGGCCATCGCCCGTTCCAGCAGCAGGCGGCCCAGGCCCTGCCCGCGAAAGCGCTCGTCCAGGTAAATGGACACCTCGCTGGTGGCGCCATAGGCCGGCCGGCCATAGAAATCCGAATAGCTGAGCCAGCCGGCCAGTTGGCCGCCAGCGTCCTCGACCACCCACAGCGGCCGGCGCTCGGGACCGTGCGCATCGAACCACGGCTGACGCGAGGCGACGCTGACCGGCTCGGTGTCGGCGGTGACCATCCGCGAGGCAACCGTGCCGTTATAGATCGCGACGATGCCAGGCAGGTCCTGGCGCTGTGCGTCACGCACGGTGAAACCGCTTGCTTCCATGTTTCTCTTCTTTTTTAAATCAAACTGTTATGGCAGGAACTTCACGTCTTTTATGAGAAACGCGCCGCCGGTGTGAGCGATGCTTAAACCGGCTGCCGCGGGAACAGCTGCCGGTAGTCCATCAGCACCGCCTCCATCACCAGACGCGCCGCCAGCGGATGCTGCTCATGGCGGCGGTGCTGGACCAGTCGTCCGGCGAAAGCCTGCAGCCGATGCGCGTCGGTCGCCCCGGCGCAGCGCCGCAGCGCCGCCATCTCGCCCGGGAAATAGCGCGCTGCGCCCTCGCCGCCGAGGCATAGCGCCAGCAGATCGTAGGTCCAGCGCTGCAGGATGCCCAGCACCGACGGCACCGGCAGCTTCTGCAGCTGCTCGGCGGCGGCCAGCGCGTCGAGGGCGGGACCCGTGGCAAGCTGTCCGACCAGCCAGCGCTGCAGCGGCAGTTCTTCGGCCTCGGCCGCATGCAGCGCCGTCAAAGGGGCGCCGCCGGCCTGCGCCAGCTGGGCCGGCGCATCGGCGACACCTTGCGCGCGCAACCATTCGAGCGCAGCCTGCTCGCCCGGCCGGCGCAGCGCGACCTGGCGGCAGCGCGACAGGATCGTCGGCAGGATCCGGTCGATCCGGTCGGTGACCAGCAGGAACACCGTCGCGGGCGGCGGCTCCTCCAGCGTCTTCAGCAGCGCGTTGGCGCCTTCGTGCTGCAGCGCGTCGAGCGGGTAGATCACGACCGGCCGCAGCCCGGAGCGGTGCGTGCCGATGCCGACCGCCTCGATCAGCGCCCGTACTTGCTCCATCCGGATGATCTTGCTGGGCGCCTTCTTCTTCCCGCCGCCCTCGTCGGCCTTGGCGTCGGCATCTGAATCGCCGCCTTCCATCGCCTCCGGGCGCACCACGGTGAAGTCCGGATGGTTGCCCTGGCCGAACCAGTGGCAGGCCGCGCAGGTGCCGCAGGGCTGGCCATCGGCGAGCGGGGTATCGCACAGCAGCGCCTGGGCGAAGTGCAGCGCCAGGTCGCGCTTGCCGATGCCTTGTTGGCCATGCAGCAGCAGCGCGTGCGGCAGCCGGCCGCGCAGCGCCATCAGTTGCCGCCAGTCTTCGGTTTGCCAGGGATAGAGCATGGAAATCAACGCGTTATCGGCAGAAATTGATGTTGCTTGAGAGCATGGGGCGTTGTTGCGGATTCGACAACGACGATACCGCCCCCCGCTATCATCGAGTCTTGATACTGTATGTGCGTCAAAGACTTGCGAGAATTTCCTCAAGCGTCTTCTGAATATCCGCGATCGGCCGCGTGCTGTCGATCAGACGGAAGCGCATCGGTGCCTCTTCTGCCCGCCTCAGGTATTCGGCCCGGGTCCGCGCAAAAAAGGCGGCCGACTCGGCCTCGAACTTGTCCGGCTCGCGCGCGCCGGCCAGGCGGGCGCTGGCGACCTCCAGCGGCACATCGAACAGCAGCGTCAGGTCCGGCTGCAGATCGCCCTGCACCCAGCGCTCCAGCGCTTCCAGCCGCTCCCGGGCCAGGCCGCGTCCCCCGCCCTGGTAGGCGAACGTCGCATCGGTAAATCGGTCGGAGATGACCCAATCGCCGCGCGCGAGCGCCGGTTCGATGACTTCGGCCAGATGCTCGCGGCGGGCGGCAAACATCAGCAGCGCCTCGGTCTCCAGATGCATCGGCCGGTGCAGCAGCAATTGGCGCAGGTCCTCGCCCAGCGCGGTGCCGCCTGGCTCGCGGGTCGTCACCACTTGCCTGCCCTGCCCCAGCCGCTGCTGCAGGCGCTCGGCGAACCACGCCAGGTGCGTGCTCTTGCCGGCGCCGTCGATGCCTTCGAAGGTAATGAATGTTCCGCGCATGGCGATCGTGTTCGTGATTATTTGCCGCGCTGGTATTGATCGACCGCGCGATTGTGTTCGGGAAGCGAGTTGGAGAAGTGGCTGGTGCCGTCGCCGCGGGCGACGAAATACAGCGCGTCGGTCGGCGCCGGCGTGGTCGCCGCCGCCAGCGACGCCACGCCCGGCAGGGCGATCGGCGTGGGCGGCAGGCCGGTGCGGGTGTACGTATTGTACGGAGTGTCGGCCTGCAGATCGCGCTTGCGCAGGTTGCCGTCGAACACCTCGCCGATGCCGTAGATCACGGTCGGATCGGTCTGCAGCATCATGTTCTTGCGCAGCCGGTTGATGAAGACGGCGGCGATCATCGGCCGTTCGGCGGCCTGGCCGGTCTCCTTCTCGACGATCGACGCCATGATCAGCGCGTCGTAAGGCGTCTTGTACGGCAGGTCGGGCGAGCGCGCGTTCCAGGCCTCGTTCAGGCGCCGCTGCATCGCCCGGTAGGCGTGCTTGTACAGCTCCACATCGCTGCTGCCGCGGGCGAACAGATAGGTGTCGGGGAAGAACAGCCCCTCGGCCGAGGGCTCGGTGGCGCCGATCGCCTTCAGCAGGTCCGCCTCGCTCATCCCCTTGGTGTCGTGGCGCAAGGCCGGATGGGCATCGACGGCCGCGCGCATGCGGCGGAATTCCCACCCCTCGATCACCGTCAGCACATGGTGGTTGACCTCACCGCGCGCGATGCGGCCGATCACCTGCAGCGGCGTGACGCCGCTCTCGAACTGGTAGCCGCCCGCCTTCAGGCTGGCGTGGTTGCCGGTCGCCCGGGCCAGCAGCACGAACAGCCGGGTATCGATCGGCACGCCGCCGCGGGCCACCTGACGGGCGACGCTCGGCACGCTGGAATTGGGTTTGATGATCACTTCGAGCGGCGAGCTGCGCAGCGTCAGCGGCTGGTTGGCCCACCAGGCGAAGGCGCCGGCGGCGGCCAGCGCGAATGCCACGGCGGCCAGAACCAGCCGGGAGAAAAAACGTTTCATCGACAAGCTTGGGTAAGGTGCGGATAAATGCGCTCAACGGGCGGATCTGCGCGCGGATCTGCGTGCAGCCTGCGTGTATCGGTGTCGCGGGCCCTGCCGCGCGGCGCCAACAGGGCAAAGCGGCAAGGGTGGAAGGCCCCACCGGTGACCAGAAGACGGCCGCCGGCCGCAATGACGGCAGACCCATATAATACCGGGAGCCTTGTCCGGGGCCGCCGCTCGCCGAGTCACAAGTTGTGACAGGCCCCGCACAAGCCATCCGCCAACCGTGCCGGCCCGCGCGCCGGCTTCGAATTCGAATTCTCTCCATGCACGCCCCCAATCCCGCCCGCGCCGCCCAGTTCGCCGCCCTGCGCCAGGACGGCGTCGTTTGCCGCCCCGCCAACCTCGGCCTGATCCGCGTGGCCGGCGATGATGCCGCCACCTTCCTGCACAGCCAGCTGACCAACGCCGTCGAGGACCTGCCGCAGGGGCAGGCCCGGCTGGCTGGCTATTGCTCCGCCAAGGGCCGCCTGATGGCGACGCTGCTGATCTGGCGCGACGCCCACGGCATCGCCATGCAGCTGTCGGCCGACCTGCAGCCGGCAATCCAGAAGCGGCTGTCGATGTTCGTGCTGCGTGCCAAGGCCAGACTGTCGGACCTGGGCGCGGAGGCCGGCATCGTCGGCGTGGCCGGCGCCAAGGGTGACAGCGCGCTGGCGGCCGCCGGCCTGCCCGCGCCGGCAGAACCCTGGAGCACCGCCGGCGCCGGCGAGGCGACCGTGATCCGCCTGCCCGACGCCGACGGCGTGCCGCGCTGGCAGGTCGTGGCCCCTGCCGCGCAGGCCGATGCCCTGGGCGAAACGCTGGGCACCACGCTGCTGCAAGCCGATGCCGAACTGTGGGACTGGCTCGAGATCCGCGCCGGCATCCCGCGCATCGTCGTCGCCACGCAGGAACAGTTCGTGCCGCAGATGATCAATTACGAGCTGATCGGCGGCGTCAATTTCCGCAAGGGCTGCTACCCGGGCCAGGAAGTCGTCGCGCGCAGCCAGTACCGCGGCACGCTCAAGCGCCGCATGTGGCTGGTCAGCGGCGAAGGCGAGACGCCGGACGAAGGCGCCGAGATCTATCGTGCCGACGATCCCGGACAGCCGAGCGGCATGATCGTCAACGCGGCGCCCAAGCCGGACGGCGCCGGCTGGGACGCGCTGGCCGAGCTGAAGATCGATGCGGCCGGCGCGAGCCTGCATCTGGGCCATGCCGAAGGGCTGGCGATCACCGTGGGCGAGCTGCCCTACCCGGTGCCGCTGCTGGCCACCGATCCGGCCGCCTGAGGCCGGCCTTCCCACGGCCCGCAGCAAGACGCCGCAAGGAGACGCCACGATGAGCGACCACCTGTTCGTCTACTTCCGCGTGCGCGAGCAGGATGCCGCCGAGGCGCTGCCGCACTGGCACCGCTGGATGGCCACGGTGGCCGAAGCCACCGGGATCGGTGGTACGCTGATGCGCAGGCCCGAAACCCGCGCCGGCCTGCAGACCTGGATGGAGGCCTACGCCGACGTGCCGCCGGCCTTCGATGCGACGCTCGACGGTCTGTGGCGGCAAAGCGGTTTGCAGCACTGGCTCGAAGGCGAGCGCCAGGTCGAACGCTTCGTCGACCTGGACCTGTTGTAGCGCGGTGCCGCCCACAGCGATGCGGCGGCCCGCAACAAGGAAAGGCTTATGTGTTTGATCCTCGTCGCCTGGCAGGCCCACCCCGACTATGCGCTGGTGGTCGCGGCCAATCGCGATGAATTCTATGTCCGCCCGGCGGCGCCGGCGCACTGGTGGGACGATGCGCCCGAAGTGCTGGCCGGCCGCGACCAGGCGGACGTGATCGGCGAGCCGGGCACCTGGATGGGCGTGACCGCGGGCGGCCGCTTTGCCGCGCTGACCAATTACCGCGCGCCTTCCGAAAAGCGCACCGATGCCCGCTCGCGCGGCGAACTGGTGGCCGGCTTCCTGCGCGGCGAGGCGTCGCCCGAGCAATACGTCGGCGATCTCGCGCGCGGCGCCGGCATCCGCAGCCCCGGCGCCTACAACGGCTTCAACCTGCTCGCGGGCGATCTCGACGCGCTGTGGTGGTACAGCAACCGCTCGCCCGACGGCGCCCCGCAGCGGCTCAAGCCCGGCCTGTACGGGCTGTCCAACGCGCTGCTCGACACGCCGTGGCCCAAGGTGCGCAGCCGCGTCGGCGCGCTGGCCGAGACGCTGGCCGCCGACACCGGCGCACCCGGCGCCAGCGTCGAGCCCTATCTGGCGCTGCTGGCCGATACCCGCCAGGCCTGCGATTTCGAACTGCCGCAGACCGGCGTCGCGCCCGAATGGGAGAAGCTGCTGTCGTCGGCCTTTATCCGTTCGCCGTCTTACGGCACGCGCGCCAGCACGGTGCTGCGGGTGCGCCACGATGGCCGCTTCGACCTGAGCGAGCGCAGCTTCGACGCGTCCGGGCCGATCGGCGAGGTCTCGTACCAGGGCCAGATGAACGTGGTCAGCAGCGCGGGCACGATTCCGGCGCCGCGCTAAAGTCCAGCTGTCGTTCCCGCGCAGGCGAGAACCCAGTGGCTTAGACAGGCGCCGCTGGCAAAGACACTGGGCCCCCGCCTGCGCGGGGGCGACAGGATATGGACTGTCAGGCGGCAAGATACCGCCGCACCGTCCGCGCCCCGGCCAGCGCGATCCATCCCATCGTCAGCGCCACCAGGCCAAGTCCATAGCGCAGGTCGCTGGCGTGAGCGACGCCGCCGATCATCACCGGCCCCAGCATCAGCCCGATATAGCCGAAGCGCGCCACGCGCGAGATGCCCTCGGCCGGGGGCACACCGGGCAGCCGCGATGCCGCCACGAAGAAAATCGGCACCATATTGGCCGCCCCCAGGCCCATCATCGCGAAGCCCAGCAGGCTCGCCCACGGCGCTGGCCACAGCAGCGCCAAGCTGATGCCGACGAAAGCCAGCCAGGCGCTCGCCGTCAGCGTGCCGGCGTCGCTCCAGCGCGCCCGCGCCAGATCGCCGGTGAAGCGGCCGACCGCCATGCCGCCCGAGAACGCGGCATAGCCAAAGCTGATCCAGCCGATCGGCGCCTGCGCGATCTCGCGCATATAGACGCTGGTCCAGTCGTACATCGCGCCCTCGCCCACCAGCCCGAGAAACGCCATCAGGCCCAGCAGCCACAGCGCGCGGCCGGCGTGGTCGTGCCCCTTGCCGGCGTGCGGCGCAGTCGGGTGGTCCGGCAGCAGCCAGCGCTTCGACGCCAGCCCCACGCCGGCGGTCAGCAGCGCCATGCCGATCGCGTGCGCCAGCGGTGGAACCTGCAGCGACAGCAACAGCCCGCCAACGGCCGCGCCGACCATGCCGCCGAGGCTGAACATGCCGTGCAGCGCGGACATGATCGGCTTGTGGCGATTCGACTCGACCGTGGCGGCCTGCGCGTTCATCGCGACATCAAACACGGCGCTGGCCATGCCGAAGGCGATCAGCGCGGGCACCAGCGCGTAGAAATGCGGCATCGCCAGGATCGCGATGGTGGCCAGCCCATAGGCGACGCCGCCCGACACGCAGGCGCGCGTGCTGCCGACCCGGGAGATCCAGCGTCCCACCGGGCCCATCGCGACGATGGCGCCGAAGGCCACCGCCAGCATCGCCATCGACAGCACGGCATCGGACAGGCCGAAGCGCGCCTTGATCGTCGGGATATGGACGCCCCAGGTGGCGAAGGTCGCGCCATTGACGAAGAACAGCGCCATCGTGGCCCAGGTGGCCGGCGCGGTACGCTGCGGCGGAGGCGGATCGGGCGGTGCGGGGGGATGCGGGGCCGAAGCGGACGGCCGCGGCAGATCGGTGGACAGGTCGTTCATGCGAGACGGTGGGTACGGCTCGGTATGGTCCTGCATGGTCTCATACCGCCGCCGCGCCGGCCGTCGGCCGATGACTGACGCGCGGGCGCTCGAGCGTCGCCCGAGCGTCGCTCGAGCGTGTTCGGCCCTTGGAGGCTAGCCTCCCAGCCGCTTGCGCATCTCGATATGGGGAATGCCCGCTTCCTCGAACGGCTCGCCGACCTGCTGGAAGCCGACGCGCGCGTAGAACGGCGCCGCATGCGACTGCGCGTTGAGCACCAGTTCGGGATAGCCGAGTGCCTCGGCCTTGGCCATCAGCGCATCGAGCACGCGGGCGCCGACGCCGGTGCCGCGCGCGCTGGCCAGCACCGCCATGCGGCCGATGTGGCCGTCCGGCAGCAGGCGGCCGGTCGCCACCGCGACGCCCTGCGCGTCATAGGCGATCGCATGCCAGCTGGGCTCGTCCCATTCGTCCCACTCGAGCTCGACCGGTACGCCCTGTTCTTCGACGAACACGGCATAGCGGATCGCGCGCGCGGTCTCGCGCGCTTCGGACCAGGGCAGCAGGCGAACGGTAAGGGTCATGATGCAGGGATGGCGCGTCGGTTGGCGAGGATCGGCATGATACCCGCGTCGGACCGATCTTTCAGCGGACGCGGGGGTGGCCCGTGCCGCGGCCCTTCATCTTGTCGAGATGGGCAGGCTTACTGCTCCGGCGCCACCGTCTCGTACGTGACGATCGCCTCGCGCACGGCCGCCGGCACCGGGGCCGAGCGCTGCGTCGCCGGATCGGCGCAGACGTAGACGATCTCGCCGGTGATCAAATGCTCGTCGCCGCGGTACATCTCGACGCGGAACAGCATGCTCGAGCGGCCGATGCGCGCGATGCGCCCGCGGATGTCCAGCATGTCGTCGAAGCGCGCTGAGCCGTGGTACTCCAGCGTCGACTTGACGACGTACATGTCCACGCCATGCGCGTGCAGCACGTCCTCGGGATAGCGAATGCCGACCGCGCGCCAGTACTCGGTCACGCAGATATCGCAATAGGTCAGGTAATGCGCGTTGAAGACGATCGACTGCGGATCGACCTCGGCCCAGCGCACGCGCAGCGGCATGCTGTGGCGAAACTCTTCCTTGGCCATGCGGGGTCCTCGGGTAAGACAGCGTCCGGGAAATTCGTCGCCCCCGTGAATGCGGGGGCCCAGCGGCTTTTCCCATTTCCGCGTGGCGCGGCAAGCCACTGGGTCCCCGCCTGCGCGGGGACGACGGGATCAACGGCCCTCGGCGAGGGCCAGCGCACATATTGCTGCCGCGGCTTACTGCGGCCGAGCCAGGCCCAGCTTCTCGATGATGGCCTTTTCCTTCTTGACCGTATCGGCCGCGAACTTCGCGTACTGCTCGCTGTTCATGTAGAACGGCTCCATGTCGAACTTGGCCAGCGACTCGCGGTAGTTCGGCATCTCCATCGCCTGCTTGAACGCGTCATGCAGCTTCTTGACGATCTTCGGGTCGGTGCCCTTGGGCGCGGCCAGGCCGAACGGCGAGGTCTGCACGATGCCCAGGCCCAGCTCCTTGAGCGTCGGCACGTTGGGGAAGCGCGGCGAACGCTTGTCGCCCCACACCGACAGCAGGCGCAGGCGGCCCTGCTCGACGTACGGCGCCCAGGCCGGCGTGTCGGCCACCGACATCACGTGGCCGCCCAGCAGCGCCTGCATCGACTCGGAATTGCCCTTGAACGGGATGTGCGAGAACTGGACGTTCTGCTTCATCGCCAGCTCTTCCATCGTCAGATGCAGCGTCGTCATCGAGCCGGGCGTGCCGTAGGTCAGCTTGCCGGGGTTGGCCTTGGCGTAGGCGATGTACTCCTGCATCGTCTTGATCGGCGAATCGGCCGGCACGACCAGGCCGAACGCATAGCCGGCCAGGTTGATCACATAGGTCAGGTCCTTGACCGGGTCCCAGTTGATCTTGGTCGTGTACGGCAGGCGGAACACCGGCAGCGGGATCTGCGCCAGCGTATAGCCGTCGGGCGGCGTGGCCTGCATCATCTGCGCCGGCAGCACGCCGCCGGCACCGGGCTTGTTCTCGACGATCACCGGCTGGCCCAGGATCTTCGAGGCGTTCTCCGCGAGCACGCGGAACGGGATATCGGTGGAACCGCCCGCGGTATAGCCGATGATGAGGCGGATCGGCTTCTGCGGGAAATTGTCCGCCTGGGCGTGGGCCGCGGGGGTGGCGGCCAGGCCGGTTACCGCGGCGGCGGCGATGGCGCCCGCGCGGGCGAGGAAGTGGCGGCGTTGCATCTGTAGTCGTCTCCTGTTGCTACAAGGTACTGCTCGGGTACTCGTGGATTGCCTGAAAAAACCGGGGGTTCTGCGACCGCCTTGGCTTGGCATCGAGCGCGGCCCTAGTTGGGCGGCGCCGTGCCGAAGGCCGTCCGCAACGCGCGCACGGCATCGTCGTGCGCGCGCGCCACTGCCGGGACGAAGCGTCCCAGCTTGAAGAAATCATGGATCATGCCGGGGTAGTCCGCCACTTCTGCCGGCACGCCGGCGGCGCGCAGCTTGCCGGCATACGCGACGCCTTCGTCGTGCAGCGGATCGTAGCCCGCCACCGCGATCCAGGCCGGACAGCACCCGGCCACATCCGCACCGCTGCCGCCGCCATCGAGCGGCGCAAAGCGCCAGTCGTCGCGGCTCTGCTCGCGGTCCAGATACTGCGCGAAGAACCACTGGATCATCGACGCGGTCAGCAGATAGCCGTCGGCCAGCGCCCGCTGCGACGGCGTGTCCTGGCGCGCGCTGGTCCCCGGATACAGCAGCATCTGCAGCACCGGCGCGAGGCCGCGGTCGCGCGCCTCGACCGCACAGGCCGCCGCCAGCGTGCCGCCGGCGCTGTCGCCGCCCAGCGCAATGCGATTCGCATCCACGCCCAGCCGCGGCGCCTGCTCGAAGACCCAGTGCAGCACGTCGAACGCATCGTCGACGGCCGTGGGGAATTTCCATTGCGGTCCGAGCCGGTAGTCGACCGACAGCACCATCGCATCGGCGCGCGCGCACAGCAGCCGGCACAGCGGCTCGTGCGTGGCGATGCTGCCGACCGTGAAACCGCCGCCGTGGAAGTACAGCAGCAGCGGCAACGGCTCGGCCCAGTTCGCCTCGCGCGGCGCATAGAGCCGTACCGGAATCGGATGGCCATCGCGCGCGGGTACCGTCATGTCCTCGACGCTGTGCACCGGCGCCGGTGCCACGTCCAGGATCAGCGCGCTCTTCTCGTAGGCGGTCTTGGCGTCGGCCGGGTCCAGATGATGCAGCGGCGGCCGCTTGGCGCGCGCCACCATATCCAGCAGCTGCGCAATCTGCGGATCGAGCGGCTGAGCCGGCATGCCGGGCACGCTGGACTGGGGCGAGGACGCGGGGAACGCGGACGGGACGGCTGACATGAAGACGAGGCGATCGATGCGGTGGATCCGGTGTAACGGTGAACTGCGCGGCTGGAATTCCGGTGAAGTTCGAATTGTGAACGAGCGTTCGATTTTAGTATGATGCCAACGCTTTGTGGGCATACCGGCATGGAAAATGTGGCAATGCGACACCGCGTTTGCCCCCTCCCCACCCGACGGAAAACGCTGCGACAATCGTCCGGGCCTGGATTTGCACCGCGGCGCCGGCATGGCAGCGCAGCACGATACGGCCGCCCATCGCCCGCACCGACATAACAATCACGGAGACAAGCACGATGGCCTTTATCTATTACCTGACCCATATCCATCTCGATTTCGGCGCGGTCAAGCTGCTGAAGTCCGAATGCGAGCGCATCGGCATCCGGCGGCCGCTGCTGGTCACCGACAAGGGCGTGGTCGCCGCCGGCATCGCGCAGCGCGCCATCGACGCGCTCGCCGGGCTGCCGGTGGCCGTGTTCGACGACACCCCGTCCAACCCGACCGAGGCAATGGTGCGCCAGGCCGCCGCGCAATACCGCAGCGAGGGCTGCGACGGCCTGATCGCGGTCGGCGGCGGTTCTTCGATCGATCTGGCCAAGGGCATCGCCATCCTGGCCACGCACGAGGGCGAACTGACGACCTACGCGACCATCGAGGGCGGCAGCGGCAAGATCACCGAGCGCGCCGCGCCGCTGATCGCGGTGCCGACCACCTCGGGCACCGGCAGCGAGGTCGCGCGCGGCGCGATCATCATCCTCGACGACGGGCGCAAGCTCGGCTTCCATTCCTGGCATCTGCTGCCCAAGGCGGCGATCTGCGATCCCGAGCTGACGCTGGGCCTGCCGCCGGGGTTGACCGCGGCCACCGGCATGGACGCGATCGCCCATTGCATCGAAACCTTCCTCGCCCCGGCCTTCAACCCGCCCGCCGACGGCATCGCGCTGGACGGCCTGGAGCGCGCGTGGGCCCATATCGAACGCGCGACGCGCGACGGCAGCGACCGCGAGGCGCGGCTGAACATGATGAGCGCGTCGATGCAGGGCGCGATGGCGTTCCAGAAGGGGCTCGGCTGCGTGCATTCGCTGTCGCACCCGCTCGGCGGCTTGAAGATCGACGGCCGCACCGGCCTGCATCACGGCACGCTGAACGCGGTGGTGATGCCCGCGGTGCTGCGCTTCAATGCCGATGCGCCGAGCATCGTGCGCGAGGACCGCTATGGCCGCCTGCGCCGCGCCATGCATCTGCCTGCCGACGCCGATGTCGCGCAGGCGGTGTACGACATGACCGCACGGCTGGGCCTGCCGACCGGGCTGGCCGCGATGGGCGTGACCGAGGCGATGTTCGACAAGGTCGTGGCCGGCGCGCTGGCCGACCATTGCCACAAGACCAATCCGAAGGAAGCCAGCGCCGACGACTACCGGCGTATGCTGGCGGAATCGATGTAGGGCTCAACCGCTGCAAGCCGCGGTCGGTGTAAGCCGCAGTTGATGTAAGACGCAGTTGATGTAAGACGCAGTCGGTGTAGGGCGCAATCGTGTAAGGCTCGATCCGATGCCAACCGCATCGGGCGCAAGGAGGCAAGCATGGCTGGCGAACACTTGCAGGTGGTGCACGGCGATATCACGCGGATGGAGGTCGATGCGATCGTCAACGCGGCCAACAGCGGGCTGCTGGGCGGAGGCGGCGTCGATGGCGCGATCCACGGCGCCGGCGGTCCGGCCATCATGGCGGCCTGCCGCGAGATCCGCGATCGCCAGGGCGGCTGCCCGACCGGCGAGGCGGTGATCACGACTGGCGGCCTGTTGCCGGCGCCCTATGTGATCCACGCGGTCGGCCCGGTCTGGCGCGGGGGCAACGACAACGAGGACGCATTGCTGGCCAGCGCCTATCGCAGCAGCATCAAGCTGGCGGCCGAGCATCGGCTGCGCACGCTGGCGTTCCCCAATATCAGCACCGGGGTCTACGGCTTTCCGCGCGAACGCGCGGCCGATATCGCGATCGCCGCGGTGCGCGAGGCGCTGGCCGACGCCGACACGATCGAACAGGTGACCTTCGTCTGCTTCGACGACGAGAACTACCGGCTGTATCGGGAGCGGCTGGGGGCGTTTGGCGGGCTTTGATATACCGGCGGGTCAAGGGACGCCCTTGCGCCCCGTCCCTTTCCCTAGCTCAACGCGCTCCGAATCAGCAGATTGATCCGCTCCGGCTGCTCGTGCACGACCCAGTGGGTGCCTTCGGGAATCCGTTCGAGCCGCAGCTGTGGCACGAAGCGGTCGAGCCCGTCGACCAGTGACTTCGGCAGCGCGCGATCGTTCTCGCCCCAGATCACCAGCGTCGGCACGCGCACGACGAAGGCCTCCGGATCGAGGCGCGACAGATCGGGCGGCGGCTCGCCCGGCGCCGGCGGATGCAGCGGCGAGGCGCGATAGTAGTTGACGCTGCCGGTCAGCGGATGCGAACCGCCCTCGCCCGGCTGCGACCACGCGGCCAGATACTTGTCGCGCGTGTCGCCGCTGAACCAGTCCGGCGGCGCGTCGCCGCCGGACAGCAAGGCGGCCAGCTTCGCATGGTTGTCGGCCGCCAGCACCTCCTCACAGCCGGGCTTGCGCAGCCAGTTCATATAGGCCGACGCCGCCTGCTGCTGCGGATCCTCGGCCAGCGCCCGGGCGAACAGATACGGGTGCGGCGCGTTGACGATGACGAGCTGCTGCACCAGCGACGGATACTGGATCGCCAGGTTCCAGCACACCGCCCCGCCCCAGTCGTGCGCCACCACCACGCAGCGGTCATAGCCCAGCGCCGCGATGAACTGGACCAGATCCTCGACCAGATGGCGCGGCTTGTAGGCCTCGACCGCGGCCGGCTTGCTGGACAGATTGAAGCCGCGCAGATCCGGCGCAACCGCGAAATGGGTCTGGCCGAATTCGGCGAGCTGGGCCTCCCACGCGTACCAGAACTCGGGGAAGCCATGGACAAAGAGCATCAACGGCTTGCCGCGCTGCCCCGCGCTGGCATAGTGCAGCCGCGTGCCATTCGGCAGCGAGGCGTACTGCAGATGATGAATCACGGCCGATGTGCTCATGGTCTCCTCTCTGTGTGGTGCAAATGCCGTCGTCCCCGCGAAGGCGGGGACCCAGTGGCTTCCGCCGACGCGGAGAACGTCACTGGGCCCCGCCTTCGCGGGCGACGAGCGTGGTCGTCAATGGAACGGCATGCACGCTCCATGCCTGCGCGCGAAGGCCTGCCTCAGCCCCGCAGCGCCGCCACCAGCTCGTCGCGCACCTGCGGCTTGCCGGCGAACGGGTCGCCGGGATTGCGCTGCCCGACGATGTCCTCGAAACGCTGCTGCACCGGCGCCAGCGCGTGCGGATGCGAATAGATATAGAAGCGCTGCTCGCGGATCGCGTCGAAGGTCATCCGCGCCACGTCCTCCGCGCTGACCTTGCCCGAGGTGACCGCCTTGTCCGACAGCGCTTGCGCGACCAGCTGCGAGCGCGTCGGCGGCGCCTCGTTGCTCAGGTCCGCCGGGCGATTGCGGTGCGACTGGTGGATGCCGGTCGGCACGAAATACGGGCACAGCAGCGAGCAATGCACCTGTTCGGTCACCAGCGCCAGGTCCTGGTACAGCGACTCGGACAGCGACACCACCGCGTGCTTGGACACGTTGTAGATGCCCATCGCCGGCGGGTTCAGCAGCCCCGCCATCGATGCGGTATTGACGATATGGCCTTCGTACGAGGCATCGCGCGCGGCCGCCTCGAGCATCAGCGGCGTGAAGATGCGCACGCCGTGGATCACGCCGTGCAGGTTGACGCCGAGCACCCAGTCCCAGTCCTTCTGCGAGTTCTCCCAGACCAGCCCGCCGGCGCCGACGCCGGCATTGTTGAACAGCAGGTTGACCTCGCCGAACGCCTCGATCGCGGCATCGGCCAGCGCCTGCACCTGCTCGGCCTTCGATACGTCGACGCGCAGCCCGATCACGCGCGCGCCCTGCGTGCGCAGCTCGGCCACGGTGGCATCGAGCGCGTCCTGCTGGACGTCGGCCAGCACCAGCCGCATGCCGAGCGCCGCGCCAAGGCGCGCGAATTCCTTGCCGAATCCCGACGCGCCGCCGGTGATCACGGCCACCCTTTCCTGGAACTGTTTCATCGTGGTCTCCTGGTGGTCCCCTTCGCGCGTCAGTCGAGCAGGTCGGGCTGTTCCTTGACGATGCGCGCGTACAGCGGCTGGAACTGGAACCAGCCGGCCTGCGCGGTGCCGACGATCGAGTAGGCCTGGCGCGCCGCCGCGTCCGAGATCGTCTTCGGCGCGCCGCCGGTGCGCGCCGCGGCCGCCTCGGCCAGCAGCTGCACCTGGCACGAACGCTCCATCGTGATGAACCACCAGGCCGCCTCGTCCACCGTGCGGCCCACGGTCAGCAGGCCGTGGTTCTGCAGGATCACGGCCTTGTTGGCCCCCAGCGCATTGGCGATGCGCTGGCCCTCGTCCAGCTCGACCACCACACCGCCGAAGTCGTCGTAGACCGCATGGTCCTGGTAGAACGCGCAGACGTCCTGCGTCAGCGGATCGAGCGGCCGGCCCAGCGTCGACCAGGCGCGCCCATAGGTGCTGTGCGAATGCGCGGCGGCGACCGCGTCCTCGCGGGTCTGGTGCACGCGCGAGTGGATCGCGAAGGCGGCGGCGTTGACCGGGTGATCGCCCTCGACCACGTTGCCGTGATGGTCGCAGCGGATCAGGTTCGACACCTTGACTTGGCTGAAGTGGACGCCGAACGGGTTGACCCAGAAGGTATCGGGAAACTCCGGGTCGCGCGCGGTGATATGGCCGGCCACGCCCTCGTCAAAACCGAACTTCGAGAACAGCCGGAAGGCCGCCGCGAGCCGCTGCTTGCGGTGCAGGCGCTCCTCGGCGTGGGTCTCGAAGCGCGGCGGACGCGGCAACACGCGGTACTTCGCCTTGATTTCCTCGGGCAGATCGGCGCCGATCTCGTCGGCGCGGCCGGCACGCTGCGGTGCCTGGATGGGAGCGTTCATCGCGATCTCCTGCGGCTAATGAGCGGATAACGAGGGCCGATCAGATCAGCTTGACCAGCTGCTTGCCGAAGTTCTTGCCCTTGAGCAGGCCCATGAAGGCCTCGGGCGCGCTCTCCAGCCCCTGCGCCACGCTCTCGCGGAACTTCAGCTTGCCCTGCGCCACCGCGCCGCCGAGCTCGGACAGCGCCTGCGGCCATACGTCCATGTGCTCGGAAACGATGAAGCCCTCGATCTTCAGCCGCGACACCAGGATCAGTTGCGGATTCTTCATCGGCAGCGGCTCGCCGTCATAGCCGGCGATCATGCCGCACACCGCGATGCGGCCGAACGCGTTCATCCGCGACAGCACGGCATCGAGGATCTCGCCGCCGACGTTCTCGAAGTAGCCGTCGACGCCCTGCGGCGTGGCTTCCTTCAGCATCGCGTACAGCGCCTTCGGGTCGGACGCGGCCTTGTAGTCGACGCAGGCATCGAAGCCCAGCTCGTTGACCACGTAGTCGCACTTCTCCTTGCCGCCGGCGATGCCGACCGCGCGGCAGCTGGCCATCTTGGCGAGCTGTCCGACCACGCTGCCCACCGCGCCCGAGGCCGCGCTGACCACCACGGTCTCGCCCGCCTTCGGCGCGATGATGCGGTTCAGGCCGTACCAGGCGGTGACGCCGGGCATGCCGACCGCGCCCAGATAGGCCGACAGCGGGATCTTGCTGGTGTCGACCTTCTGCATGCCGCTGCCGTCGCTGACGCCCATCTCCTGCCAGCCGAACATGCCCAGCACCTTGTCGCCGACCGCGTACTTCGGATTGCGCGAGGCCACCACCTCGCCGACGGTGCCGCCGATCATCACCTCGTCCAGCGGCTGTGGTGTCGCGTAGGACTTGCCTTCGTTCATGCGGCCGCGCATGTACGGATCGAGCGACAGATAGTGGTTGCGGACCAGCACCTGGCCGTCGGCCAGCTCGGGCACCGGCACCTGCTCGAGCCGGAAGTTGTCCGGCGAGACGGCGCCGCTGGGACGGGAGGCGAGGACGATGCGCTTGTAGGTATCGGACATGGGCGGTTCCTTTGTCAGGGAGTCGTGGGACGTTGGACTTCGATGTTGGCGTCGGGTTTGGTGTCGACCCAGCCGCTCAGCGCTGCATCAGCGCGAACGCCAGCGCACGATAGGCGCGCAGCGTGATCGGGTCATTCGCGGCATTGCCGGCGATCGGGTGCGAGGCATAGCGCACGATGGTCATCTCGGCCTTCGGGTCGACATGGATGCGCTGGCCGAAGATGCCGCGCGCCTCGAACACACCGTGATCGTCGTGCGAGACCCACCACATATCGCGATAGCTCCAGCCAGGCAGATGAGCATAGACCGATTTGGCGAACTTCGCGCGGTCGCCGCCGCCGCGGATCTCGGCCACCACCGCGCCGGGGATCACCTGGCGGCCGTTGAAGCGCCCGTCGTTGCGCATCGCCTCGCCGAAGCGGGCCAGGTCGCGCAGCGTGGTGCTGATCGCGCCGCCGCCGCCCGGCGTGCCGATGCTGTCGACGGTGAAGTAGGCGTCCTCCTCGGCGCCGAGCGGCTGCCACAGCTTGTCGGACATCAGCTTCGGCAGCGGCACGCCCGATGCGCGCTGGACGATCCACGCCAGCACCTCGGCATTGACGGTCTTGTAGGCGAAGGCGCGGTCGTGCTCGCCCTCCTTGCGCAGCGTGGTCAGGAACTCGTAGAAGGTGCGCGGGCCCGCATAGTCGGGCGCGCGCGGGATCATGCCGCCGGCGCGCGCATAGTCGTTGACCTCGGCCTTCGGATCGGCGTAGTCCTCGGAGAATTTGACGCCGATCGTCATGTCCATCACCTGGCGCACAGTGGCGTCGCCATAGGCGGTATCGGCGAGCTCGGGCACGTAGCGCGTGACCGGCGCGCTCGGGTCCAGCTTGCCCTCGACGGCGAGCATCGCCGCCAGCGTGCCGACGAAGCTCTTGGTGATCGAGAACGCGGCGTGCGGCAGCTGTGGCTGCAGCGCGCCGAAGTATTTCTCGTAGACGACCTTGCCCTTGTGCATCACCAGGATGCCGTCGGTATAGGTCAGCGCCAGCATGTCGGCGAAGGTGCCGCGCGTGCCGTCGGCATCGACGAACGGAACGCCGCCGATATCGCGCTCGGCGCGCGGCAGTGCCGAGACCGGGCCCGGGCCGCGCCAGACCGAAACGGTCGGCACCAGCTCGCGCACATGCGAGAAGGTCCAGCGGTGCCGTGGGAAACCGTTGCTCTTGCCGCTGAAGCTGATGACCTTGTCCGGCGCCGGCGGAAAGCCCTGCATCCATCCCAGCGTGATGGGATCGGTCGCGGCGGCATCGGCGTAGGTGCGTGCCGGCGGGGTCTGTGCTTGCGTGGGATTCGTCATGGCGGTCAGCAGCGCGGCCGCGACGGACAACGCGGTGGGAGCGAAACCGGGAACAATACGGGGGAAGCTGCGGCGAAGGCGCGTGCGCCCGCGTCGAAAGGCCTGCATGGTGTCTCCATTTGTTTTTTCTCTTTGGATTCGGTTGGTGCGGATTGCTTGGTGCCGCAATACCCGGCGCGGGCAGCGTCAGCCGTCGGCGCCGGTATCCGCCGCGGTGTCGGCGCGCTGCGGCGGCGAGCGGCGCACGTACTTGAACGTGCCGGAGCTGCGCGCCACCAGCTTGCCGTCGGCGTCGACGATTTCCGCCTCGCAGAACGCCATCGACGTGGTGCGATGCACGCAGTCGCCGCGCGCAATCAGCGTGCCACGGCCTGGCGCCATGAAGCTGGTCTTCATCTCGATCGTCACCACGCCGCGGCCGTCCTCGGTATCGGCCGACCGGCAGGCCACCGCCATCGCGACGTCGAGCAGCGTCATCAGCACGCCGCCATGCGCCATTTCCCAACCGTTGTGATGGCGTTGCTCGATGTCGAGCTCGAGTTCGCTGACGCCGCCGCCCATGTGCGTGCAGCGCAGGCCGAGGTTATCGACGAAGGGGATCGGGATCGGGAAGCCTTTGCGCGGCTCGGTCATGGTGTGATGGTCCTTAGGGTGGTGGCGATGGCCTGGGTGTCGGTCGGGATGCGCTACTTTGCCCTCTCCCTCGATCCCTCTGCCGCAAGCGGGAGAGGGAAAAGAACCATCGAATCGCCGATGGTGTTCTCCCTCTCCCCTCATGGGGAGAGGGCTGGGGAGAGGGGTGGTCTCAGCGCACACAATCTCAAACCGCGCTGACGCCCCCATCCACCGCCAGGATCTGCCCGGTAATGTGCTTGCCCGCCTCCGTCGCGAACAGCAGCGCCGCGCCCTTCAGGTCCTCGTCGTCGCCGAGGCGATGCAGCGGCACACCCTCGCACATCTTGTCGACGCCAAGCCGCGCCAGCGAGCCCTGCGTCATCTTCGACGGGAAGAAGCCCGGCGCCAGCGCGTTGACGGTGATGTTGTGCTCGCCCCATTCGGCCGCCAGCGTGCGCGTGAAATTGACCACCGCGCCCTTGGACGTGTTGTAGGCGATCGTCTCCATCGTGCCCGGCGGATTGCCGGCCAGCCCCGCGATCGACGCGACGTTGATGATGCGGCCATAGCGGCGCGGAATCATCGATTGCTTGCCAATGCGCTGCGTCAGCAGGAACAGGCCGCGCACGTTCAGGTTCATCACCTTGTCCCAGGCCTCGACCGGATGGTCCTCGGCGGGCGCGCCCCAGGTTGCGCCGGCATTGTTGACCAGGATGTCGACGTGGCCCAGGCGCGCCAGCGTCTCGTCGGCCAGCCGCGCGATCTCGTCGTCGCGCGAGCCATCGGCGGCGATCCAGTCGGCCTCGATGCCGCGCGCCTTCAGATGTTCCTGCGCGGCCTTCAACTCGTCGGCCTTGCGCGCCGACAGTACCAGCCGCGCGCCCTGCTCGCCCAGCGCCTCGGCAATCTGCAGGCCGAGCCCGCGCGAGCCGCCGGTGATCAGCGCGGTGCGCCCTTTCAAGTCGAACAATTCAGCGATGGTCTTCATGGTGTCTCCTCGTTATTCGGTGCTGCCGGGCCGGTGCGCCGGCTAGAACCAGGCGTCCTGCATGTCCAGCGTGGTGCGGTCCAGCGACGCGAGCAGATCCAGCTGCGGTCCGACCTTCGGCAATTCCCAGCGGAAGAAGTAATCCGCCGCCGCCAGCTTGCCGCGATAGAAGTCCGCGTCCGCATGGCCCGACGGCCGCGCCGCCAGCGCGGTGTGCGCCAGCATCGCCTGCTCCAGCCAGATCCAGGCGACCACCACGTGGCCGAACGCTTCGAGGTAGACCGAGGCATTGGCCAGCGTGACCGCCGGATCGCCGGCCGCCCACAGTTGGGCCGTGACGTCGGCCAGCCGCGCGACGCGCGCGGCCAGCGCGCGGGCATGCGTGCCCAGCGCCGCGTCGCCGCTGGCCATCGCGCGCTCGATCGTCCCCTGCACCACCTGCCCCAGCGCCTTGAACGCGGCGCCGTCCTTCATCACGACCTTGCGCCCGAGCAGGTCCAGACCCTGGATGCCGTGCGTGCCTTCGTGGATCGGGTTCAGCCGATTGTCGCGATAGAACTGCTCGACGTTGTACTCGCGCGTATAGCCGTAGCCGCCGTGCACCTGGATCGCCAGGCTGTTGGCCTCCAGGCACCATTGCGACGGCCAGCTCTTGGCGATCGGGGTCAGGATGTCGAGTAGCAACGCGAGGCGCTGATGTTCCGCCGTATCGCCAGCCGTGGCGGCGGCGCGCTCCTCGTCGACCAGCCGCGCGCAGTACAGGTTCAGCGCGAGCCCGCCCTCGACGTAGCTCTTCTGCGCCAGCAGCATGCGGCGCACGTCGGCATGCTCGACCAGCCTGACCTGCGGGCTCGACGGGTCCTTGCCGCCGGGGCCCACCGGCCGGCCCTGCGGCCGGTTGCGCGCGTAGTCCAGCGCGTGCAGATAGCCGGTATAGCCGAGCATCACCGCGCCGAGGCCGACGCCGATGCGGGCCTCGTTCATCATGTGGAACATGCAGGCCAGGCCCTGGTGCGGCTCGCCGACCAGATAGCCGATCGCGCCCGCCTTGCCGCCCGGTCGGTAGCGCGTGCCCTCGCCGAAGTTCAGCAGGCAGTTGGTGGTGCCGCGATAGCCCATCTTGTGGTTCAGGCCGGCCAGCACCACGTCGTTGCGCTCGCCCAGCGAGCCGTCGGCATTGACCAGGAACTTGGGCACGATGAACAGCGAGATGCCCTTGACGCCGGGAATCAGCTTGCCGTCGGGGCCGGGGATCTTGGCCAGCACCAGATGGACGATGTTGTCGGACAGCTCGTGCTCGCCGGCCGAGATCCACATCTTGTTGCCGCGCAGCCGGTATTGCGCGCCCAGCGGCGATTCGCCCTCGTACTCGGCGCGCGTGGTGATGTCCGACAGCGACGAGCCGGCCTGCGGCTCGGACAGGCACATGGTGCCGAAGAAGCGCCCTTCCAGTTCAGGCTTGACGAACGTCTCGATCTGCGCCGGCGTGCCGTGCGTCAGCAGCAGATTGGCGTTGCCGATGGTCAGGAACGGATAGGAGCTGGTGCCGACGTTGGCGCCCTTGAAATACGCGAAGCCGGCCTTCTCGACCACCACCGGCAGCTGCATGCCGCCCAGCTCGTAGTCCTGCCCGGCCGCCATCAGGCCGGCCTCGCAAAACGCCTTCAGCGCGGTCTTGACCTCGGGAATGATGGTGACGGTGTCGCCGTCGAAATGCGGTTCCTGCTGGTCGTTCTTCTTGTTATGCGGCGCGAACAGATCGGTGGCGATCTTCTCGCAGGTATCGAGCGCGGCATCGAAGGTTTCGCGCGAGTGGTCGGCATAGCGCGGGATGCGCGTCAGCGTTTCGACATCGAGCCACTCGTAGAGCAGAAAATCGAGGTCGCGGCGGGAAAGGATCAACGACATGGCGATTGCCGCTCCTTGGGATGGAAATGGATTGGGGATGCGGGCGTGAGTTGCCCTCTCCCCCGGCCCTCTCCCGCGAGCGGGAAAGGGGAGCAGACCGATGGCATGTCAAAGCCCGCCGGTGTTCTCCCTCTCCCGCCTGCGGGAGAGGACCGGGGAGAGGGCAAGCCGCCCCACCCCAACAAAAAAACCGCTCAGCCCGCCTCGCCCATCCGTGCAATGGTGCCCTGCGCGACCGCGCACAGCCTTTCCTCGCCGTCCCGGACGGCGAAGACATCGCAACGGACCACGGCCTGCTGCCGCCCGCGGCTGATGCACTCGGCTCGCGCGATCAGGCGCTCGCCCAGCGCGGGGCGAACGTAGTTGATCTTGTATTCCGAGGTCACCACCGGCGCCGCCATCGCGGCGCCGCCGGCATAGGTCAGCGCATTGTCGGCCAGATAGCTGACCACGCCGCCGTGGGCGAAGCCATGCTGCTGCTTCAACGGTTGCCGCAGCGGCAATTGCAGCTCGGCACGCTGCGGCGTCAGCAGGGTCAGCTCCGCGCCGAGCAGCACCGAGAACGGCTGCTCGGCGAGGATCGCGCGGCCGTGGGCCAGCAGGTCGCCCGGCTGGCCCAGGTCACGCGGCTGGCCGCGCTCGGACGATGCCTCGGCGGAGCCGGCGGACGGTGCGGCGGACAGTGCGGTGGACGAGGTGGAAGACACCGCGGCCTGCGCTTACAGCACCTCGAACAGGCCTGCCGCGCCCTGGCCGCCCCCGATGCACATGGTGACGACCACGTACTTGACGCCGCGGCGCTTGCCTTCGATCAGCGCATGGCCGACCAGGCGAGCGCCCGACACGCCGTACGGGTGGCCCACCGCGATCGCCCCGCCGTTGACGTTCAGGCGGTCCATCGGGATGCCCAGCGTGTCGGCGCAGTACAGCACCTGCACGGCGAACGCCTCGTTCAGCTCCCACAGGCCGATGTCCTCGACCTTCAGGCCGGCCTTCTTCAGCAGCTTGGGCACGGCGAACACCGGGCCGATGCCCATTTCATCGGGCTCGCAGCCGGCCACCGCGAAGCCGCGGAAGGCGCCCAGCGGCTTCAGGCCGCGCTGCTCCGCCAGCTTGGCGCTCATCACCACCGCCGCCGAGGCGCCGTCCGAGAACTGCGACGCATTGCCGGCCGCGATCACGCCGCCCGGCATCGCCGTGCGGATCTTCGACACGCCTTCGTAGGTGGTATCCGGACGGATGCCCTCGTCGGCCGAGACGGTGACCTCGCGCGTCACCAGCTGCCCGGTGGCCTTGTCCGCCACGCCGGCCAGCACCGTCAGCGGCACGATCTCGTCGTTGAACTTGCCGGCCTCCTGGGCCGCCGCCGCGCGCATCTGGCTCTGCACGCCGTATTCGTCCTGGCGCTCGCGCGGGATGTTGTAGCGCTTGGCGACGTTCTCCGCGGTCTGCAGCATGCTCCAGTAGATCTCGGGCTTGTTCTTGACCAGCCAGCCTTCCTGGATCATGTGGCGGTTCATTTCCTGCTGCACGCAGGAGATGCTCTCCACCCCGCCGGCGACGAAGATGTCGCCCTCGTCCGCGATCACGCGCTGCGCAGCCATCGCGATGGTCTGCAGGCCCGACGAGCAGAAACGGTTCACCGTGGCGCCCGGCACCGTCACCGGGCAGCCGGCGCGCAGCGCGATCTGGCGCGCGATGTTGGCGCCGGTCGCGCCTTCGGGGTTGGCGCAGCCCATCAGCACGTCCTCGACCTCGCCCGGCTCGATGTTGGCGCGCGCGATCGCGTGCTGGACCACATGGCCGCCGAGGGTGGCGCCGTGCGTCATGTTGAAGCCGCCCTTCCAGCTCTTGGCCAGACCGGTCCGTGCGGTCGATACGATCACTGCCTCGTTCATTTGTTGCTCCTCAGTATTCTCGGTGTCTGGTGTATCGATGTCTCGATGTCTCGGTGCCCATGCGCTGTCGCACGGGCCATCTCAGCTCAGCAGCTCGGCGGCACGCACCCTGCCGACGCCCGCCTCGGCGAGGCTCGCCCAGGCGGCGTCCAGCGATCCGTTCAGGTCGATCGCGCGGCAGGCGTCCTCGACCACCACCGCATCGAAGCCCGCCGCGCGCGCGTCCAGCGCGCTCCAGGCCACGCAGTAGTCGGTCGCCAGGCCGACGCAGATCACGCGGCGCACGCCATGCTCGCGCAGATAGCCGGCCAGCCCGGTCGGGGTCGTGCGATCCGCCTCGACAAAGGCGGAATAGCTGTCGACCTCGCGCTGATGACCCTTGCGGATCACCAGCCGCGCGTGCGGCACCGCCAGTTGCGGATGCAGCTCGGCCCCCAGTTGCTCCTGCACGCAGTGCGCGGGCCAGAGCACCTGCTCGCCATACGGCAGCGTGGTGGTCTGGAACGGCGCCGCGCCGGCATGGTTGGCCGCGAACGACACGTGGTCGGCCGGGTGCCAGTCCTGCGTCAGCACCACATGCGTGAACGCCTCGGCCAGCCGGTTGATCACCGGCACGACCTGGTCGCCTTCGGGCACGGCGAGCGCGCCGCCGGGCATGAAGTCGTTCTGCACATCGATCACCAGCAGGCAATCGCTGTTGCCGAAGCGTCGTTGCATGGTCGCGTCCATTGCGTCGGTGCCGTGCCGTTCGCCGCTCAGCCGTTGAAGCCCTTGCCCTCGGCCGCCAGCTTCTTGAGCAGCGGCGCCGGCTCCCACGCTTCGCCGTGGTAGCCCTTGGCATAGCGCTGCATCGACAGCAGCACGTTGTACAGGCCGACCTGGTCCGCATACAGCATCGGGCCGCCGCGATGCAGCGGGAAGCCGTAGCCGGTCAGGTAGACCATGTCGATGTCCGAGGCCTTCGAGGCAATGCCTTCCTCGAGAATCTTCGCGCCTTCATTGACCAGCGCGTACACCAGACGCTCGACGATCTCCTCGTCCGAGATCTTGCGGCGCGTGATGCCCAGATCCTTGGAATGCTGGACGATCATCTCGTTGACCTGCTGGTTCGGGTACGGCTTGCGGTCGCCCGGCTTGTAGTCGTACCAGCCCGCGCCGGTCTTCTGGCCGAAGCGTCCCATCTCGCACAGCAGGTCGGCGGTCTTCGAATACTGGATGTCCGGCTTCTCGACCGCGCGGCGCTTGCGGATCGCCCAGCCGATGTCGTTGCCGGCCAGGTCGCCCATGCGGAACGGGCCCATCGCGAAGCCGAACTTCTCGATCGCCTTGTCGACCTGCTCGGGCAGCGCGCCCTCGTCGAGCAGGTAGCCGGCCTGGCGGCTGTACTGCTCGATCATGCGGTTGCCGATGAAGCCGTCGCAGACGCCCGACACCACCGCGGTCTTCTTGATCTTCTTGGCGACCTGCATGACCGTGGCCAGCACGTCCTTGCCGGTCTTGTCGCCGCGCACCACTTCCAGCAGCTTCATCACGTTGGCCGGGCTGAAGAAGTGCATGCCGACCACGTCCTGCGGACGCCTGGTGAACGAGGCGATCTTGTTGACGTCGAGCGTCGAGGTGTTCGAGGCCAGGATCGCGCCGGGCTTGGCAACCTCGTCCAGCTTCTTGAACACGGTCTCCTTGACGCCCATTTCCTCGAACACCGCCTCGATGATCAGGTCGGCGTCCTTGATGTCGTCATAGGACAGCGTGGTCGACAGCAGGCCCATGCGCTGCTCGACCTTCTCCTGCGTCAGCTTGCCCTTCTTGGCGCTGTTCTCGTAGTTGCGGCGGATCGTGGCCACGCCGCGGTCCAGCGCTTCCTGCTTGGTTTCCAGAACGGTGACGGGGATGCCGGCGTTCAGGAAGTTCATCGAGATGCCGCCGCCCATGGTGCCGGCGCCGATCACGGCAACCTTCTCGATCTTGCGGGTCGGCGTGTCCGACGGCACGTCGGGGATCTTGCTGGCGGCGCGCTCGCCGAAGAAGGCATGGCGCAGCGCGCGCGATTCCGGCGTATTGACCAGGAACATGAAGCCTTCGCGCTCCAGGCGCAGGCCCTCGTCGAAGGGCTTCAGCGAAGCGGCCACCGCCTCGACGCACTTGCCCGGCGCCGGGAAGTTCTTCGCCACGGCGGCGACGGTGTTCTTGGCGAAGGCGAGGAAGCCCTCTGCGTTTTCATGGCGCACCTTCAGGTCGCGCACCTTGGGGTGCGGGCCCGACGCGGCGCCGACATTGCGGGCGAAGGCGATCGCCGCGGGCAGCACGTCGCCATCGACGATCTCGTCGAACAGCTTGGTGCCGGCGAACTTCTCCGACAGCACCGGGTTGCCGGTCACGATCATGTTGAGCGCGGCCTCCAGGCCGATCACGCGCGGCAGGCGCTGCGTGCCGCCGGCGCCCGGCAGGATGCCCAGCTTGACTTCGGGCAGCGCGATCTGCGCACCCTTGGATGCGACGCGGTAGTTGCAACCCAGCGCCAGCTCCAGACCGCCGCCCATCGCCACCGAATGCACCGCGGCGACGACCGGCTTGGTCGAATTCTCGATCACCTTGATCACCGAATGCAGCGTCGGCTCCTGCGTCGCCTTCGGCGTATTGAACTCGCGGATGTCGGCGCCGCCCGAGAACGCCTTGCCGGCACCGGTGATGACGACCGCCTTGACCGCGGCATCGTCCAGCGCACGGGTCATGCCTTCGACGATGCCAAGCCGGGTGCTGTGACCCAGGCCGTTGACAGGGGGATTGTCGAGCGTGATGACGGCGATGCCGTCCTGAACCTGATACTGCGCTGTCATGCTGGTTCCTTTGGTGTCTTGGTTGTCTCGGGATTCGAATTCTCGAATATTGTTTTACTTCGGCTGCGCCATCGGCATCGCGGTGCGCCTCGGGAATAGTAGGCGCGAGCCGGCCGTCCGGGGAGGCGAGCGAAACAAGCATACACAAAATAGAACGGTCGTTCAATTTCTATTTTGGAGGAGAAATCCGCCGCCGCAGACACAAAAAAAGCGCGCCATGCGGGGGCTGCATGGCACGCCTTCATGGCATGCATGGTCGTGTGGGGAAAGAGGGAGTGAAGTCTCGAATCGAGCGCTGCTGCCCTCTCCCCCAGCCCCTCTCCCGCAAGCGGGAGAGGGGAGCAAACCGATGGCCCCCTGATGAGCACCGCGTGTGTCCCTCTGCGGGAGAAGGAGCAAACCGATGGCCCTGATCAGCACCGCCTGTGTTCTCCCTCTCCCGCTTGCGGGAGAGGGTCGGGGAGAGGGAAACGGCGCCGTATCGACCGATACGGCCGATCACACCTCCAACCACTCCTTGCGCACCTGCGCATTGGTCTTGAGCTCCGCCGGCGTCCCTTCGAAAACGATGTGCCCGTGGCCCATCACGTAGACGCGCTGCGAGATGTCCAGCGCGATCGCCAGCTTCTGCTCGATCAGCAGCACCGACACGCCGCGCTCCTTCAGCACCTTCAGGTAGTCGGCAACCTGGGCGACGATCATCGGCGCGAGCCCCTCGGTCGGCTCGTCGATCAGCACCAGGTCGGGGTCGCCCATCAGCGTGCGGCACAGCGTCAGCATCTGCTGCTCGCCGCCCGACAGCACGCCGGCCGGCGTGTTCTCGCGCTCCTTCAGGCGCGGGAACAGCGCGAACATGTCGTCGGTGCTCCAGCGCGGCCGGCTCTGGCGCGGGTTCGGCTTCTCGCCCAGCAGCAGGTTCTGGCGCACCGTCAGCGTCGGAAAGATGTCGCGATTCTCGGGCACGTAACCGACGCCGAGGTGCGCGATCTCGAAGGTACGCCGCCCCAGGATCTCGTCGCCGCGAAAGCGTACCGAGCCCTCGGCCTTGACCATGCCGAGGATGGCCTTGGCCATCGTCGAGCGCCCCACCCCGTTGCGTCCCAGCAGCGCGACGATCTCGCCCTCGTCGATATGCAGATCGACACCATGCAGGATATGGCTCTTGCCGTAGTAGGCGTGCAGCCCCTGCACCTCAAGCATGCGCTTGCCCATCAGTGCGCCCCCTCGCTTGCGCTTGCGCCTACCGCGCCCTCGCCTTCGCCCTCGTCCAGCGTTGTGCCCAGATAGGCTTCCTTGACGCGGCGATCGTTGCGGATGGCCTCGGGCGTACCGGTCGCGATCACCTCGCCGTAGACCAGCACCGAGATGCGGTCGGCCAGCCCGAACACCACGCTCATGTCGTGCTCGACCATCACCAGCGTCTTGCCCACGGTGACCTTGCGGATCAGCTCGACCGCATGGTCTGACTCCGAGCGGCTCATGCCGGCGGTCGGCTCATCCAGCAGGATCACATCGGCGCCGCCGGCGATCGTGATGCCGATCTCCAGCGCGCGCTGCTCGGCGTAGGTCAGCAGGCCCGACTGCGTATGGCGGCGATGCTGCAGGCCGATCAGCTCCAGCACCTCCTCGGCCCGTTCGCGCGCATCGCGCAATTCGGACAGCCGGTGCCAGAACGAATACTTGTAGCCGAGCGCCCATAGCACCGCGCAGCGCAGGTTCTCGAATACGGTCAGCCGATGGAAGATATTGGTGATCTGGAAGCTGCGCGACAGCCCCTTGCGATTGATCACGAACGGCTGCAGCCCGCCGATCTCCTCGCCATTGAGCCGCACCGATCCCGAGGTCGGCGCGAACCGGCCGGAGATCAGGTTGAAGGTGGTCGACTTGCCCGCGCCGTTGGGGCCGATCAGCGCATGGCGCTCGCCGCGCGCAATGTTCAGCGTCACGCCGCGGATGATCTCGGTCTGGCCGAAGCGCTTGCGCACATCGGTCAGCTCCAGCGCCGCCGTGGTATCCCGCCTCATGCCGCTCCTCCCGCGATTTCCGCCTGCACCTTGTCCCACCGCAGCCGCGCCTGCCCCACCGTGAAGCGCCATGCGGCCAGTCCGACCAGCCAGAGCGCCGCCGCCACGCCCCACGGCGCCAGCGTGCCGGCATCGAACGCGATGCCGAACAGCGACATCGCGGTGCCATTGGCGCTGTCGACCTGCACCTTGTAGACCAGCTCGACCGTCAGGATGATCGCCGCCAGCAGCACCACCCCGGCCAGCGCGCACAGCCCGTAGGACGGCAGCATCTGACGGAACTTGCCGCGCGCCACCAGCGGCAGCTGCATCATCAGCAGGCTGGCCAGCCCGCCCGGCACGAACATCACCATCAGCACGAAGAACAGGCCGAGGTACAGCAGCCACGCCTTGGTCAGGTCCGACAGCGCGACCGCGAACAGCACGAACACCACGGCGCCGACGATCGGCCCGAAGAAGAAGCCGGCGCCGCCGATGAAGGCCGCCAGCAGCACGCCGCCCGAGCGCACCGCGCTGACGTTCTCCGCCGACACGATCTCGAAGTTGATCGCCGCCAGCGCGCCGGAGATGCCGGCGAAGAATGCCGACAGGATCAGCACCAGATAGCGCACGCGCTGCGTGTTGTAGCCGATGAATTCGGCGCGCTCGGGGTTGTCCCGCACCGCGTTGGCGATGCGGCCGAGCGGCGTCTGCGTCCACGCATACATCGCCGCCATCGACAGCAGGCACCAGATCGCGATCAGGTAGTAGACCTGCCGGCCCGGCCCGAACGTGATGCCCAGGAACGGCTCGCCGACCACGCGGTTGGTCGAGATGCCGCCCTCGCCGCCGAAGAATTCCGGGAACATCAGCGAGCTGGCGAACACCATCTCGCCGATGCCGAGCGTGATCATCGCGAAGGTGGTGCCGGACTTCTTGGTCGTCACGTAGCCAAAGATGACGCCGAAGAAGGCACCGGCGAGTCCTCCGACCAGCGGCAGCAGCGACACCGGCATCCACACGGTGCCGGCGCCGGCCATGTTCAGCACATGGACCGCGATGAAGGCGCCCAGGCCCGAATAGACGGCGTGCCCGAACGACAGCATGCCGGTCTGGCCGAGCAGCATGTTGTAGGACAGCGCGAACACGATCATGATGCCCATCTGCGACATCAGCGTGATCGCAAACCCGCCGGTGAAGATCAGCGGCAGCACCAGCATCAGCAGCGCCGTGGTGCCCCACAGCACCCAGCGGCCCAGGTTCAGCGGCCGGTAGCGCATCGTGCGGCCGGTGACCGTGGTGTCTTGCGTGCGTTGCATCGTCGATTCCATCGCGTCAGCTCTCCCGGGTTCCCATCAGGCCGCGCGGGCGGAAGATCAGCATCACGACCAGCAGCAGATACGGCAGCACCGGGGCGACCTGCGCCACCGTCAGCCGCCACAGCGAATAGAACGGCGTTTCGCTGGTCACGTTCAGCCCCAGCGAATTGAACATGCCGGCGAGCGACGCGTCGATGGTGACCGCGAAGGTCTGCAGCAGCCCGATCAGGATCGACGCGATGAACGCCCCGACCAGCGAGCCCATGCCGCCGACCACCGCCACCACGAACACGATCGAGCCGACCGCGGCGGCCATCGACGGCTCGGTGACGAAGGCATTGCCGCCGATCACGCCGGCCAGGCCCGCCAGCGCGGCGCCGCCGCCGAACACCATCATGAACACGCGCGGCACGTTGTGGCCCAGGGCCTCGACCATCTCCGGATGCGTCAGGGCGGCCTGGATCACCAGCCCGATGCGGGTGCGCGTCAGCACCAGGTAGATCGCCACCAGCATCGCCAGCGACACCAGCATCATGAAGGCGCGGTACTTGGGGAAGGCCGAGGTGAACACGGTAAACAGCGGACCGTCGAGCTCGGCGGGAATCCGGTACGGCACCGCCGCCAGACCCCAGACCAGCTTGACGCCTTCCTCGATCAGGTAGGCCAGGCCAAAGGTGAACAACAGTTCGGCGACGTGGCCGTACTTGTGCACCGCCCGCAGGCCGAAGCGCTCGACCAGCGCGCCCGCGAACGCCACCAGCAGCGGCGCGGCGATCAGCGCCGGCCAGAAGCCGATCTTGGTCGAGATCGAATACGCGAAATAGGCGCCGAGCATGTAGAAGCTCGCATGCGCGAAGTTCAGCACGCCCATCATGCTGAAGATCAGCGTCAGGCCCGACGACAGCATGAACAGCAGCAGCCCATAGCTGATGCCGTTCAACAGCGAGATGATGAAGAATTCCACAGCCAGTCCTTCCATCTGGCGCCGGGCCGGCGGCAAGTGCCGCCGTCCGGCGAAGGCGAAGCGAGGGCGGGCGCGGCGGCCGTGTCTGCGCCCCCAGGGGCTGGCAGCATACCACCGGCGCTGGCGGTCAGAGGCCGCGCGGGCGCGCCGCGTGTGGCGCGTCCGGGATCAGCCTGGACGCTTCATCTGGCAGGAGGTGGGCTGGGCGGCGACATGCGCGTCCAGCACCGCGTTGGTCTTCCAGCCGTAGCCGGTGTTTTCCTGGTCGTACTTGACTTCCTTGCCGTCGACCTTGGTCCAGGTCGCGATGGTCAGCGGCTGCTGGGCCTGGTGGTCGGTCGCGCGCATCTCGACGGTGCCGTTCATGCTCTCGACCTTCATGCCCTCGAGCGCCTTGGCCACCTTGACCGGATCGGTCGACTTGGCGTTCTTGAAGGCCTGGCTGAGCATCGCGATGCCGGTATACGAGGCCATCACGTAGAAGTCGTCGTTGTACTTCTTCTCGTAGCCCTCGATCACTTCCGAGCCGCGGAAGCCCTTGTTGTTCGGGTTGTAGTAGCCGACGTAGCGCACGCGCTCGGCTCCCGCCGCGCCCATCGCGGTCGGCACCCCGGTGGTGGCCGCGTAGTAGGTGTAGAAATTGGCGGTCAGCCCGGCATCCTTGGCGGCCTTGATCAGCAGCGCGAGGTCGCTGCCCCAGTTGCCGGTGATCACGGTATCGGCGCCGGCCGCCTTGATCTTGGCCACGTAGGGCGAGAAGTCCTTGACCTGCGCCAGCGGGTGCAGGTCCTCGCCGACCACCTGGATGTCCGGGCGTTTGCGCTTCAGGTATTCCTTGGCGGCGCGCGCGACCTGGTGGCCGAACGAGTAGTTCTGGTTGATCAGGTAGACCTTCTTGACGTTCTGGTCCTGCGCCAGATAGGTGGTCAGCGCCTCCATCTTCATGTCGGAGTTGGCGTCCAGACGGAAATGCCAGTAGTTGCATTTCGAGTTGGTCATGTCCGGATCGACCGCGGCATAGTTCAGATAGATGATCTCCTTGCCCGGGTTGCGCTCGTTGTGCTTGGCCACCGCGTCCTGCAGCGCCAGGCCGACCGACGAGCCGTTGCCCTGCACCACGTAGCGAATGCCCTGATCGACGGCCTGCTTCAGGATCGTCAGGCTTTCCTGCGGCGACAGCTTGTTGTCGAATCCCACGACCTCGAACTTGTGCCCGCCGGCCCAGTTCTTCTGATTGGCCAGCTCGGCGACGTACTGCCAGCTCTTGAGCTGGTTCTGGCCGACCGGCGCCATCAGGCCAGACAGCGGATCGATGAACGCGATCTTCACCGTATCGGCCGCGGCGGCTCCCGAACCGAGCGCAGCCATCAATGCCACGCCGGCGACGAGCGGACGCAATCTGATCATGGTTTGTCTCCTTCTCTCTTTCTCTCGTTGGCTATCGTGATGAGCGGGCGCTCGGGGCTGCCGCTTTTATGCTGTCTCGCGGCTTGCCCGATGGTCCCGTTTGCTTCTACCGCGGCGCCGGGAAGACGCCGCCGCTGCTGCACGTGCCCTGCGACGGCCCTGGTTCAGGCCGTCGGCAGCCGATAGTCCTTGAACTGCTCGCGCAGCTTCAGCTTCTGCATCTTGCCGGTGGCCGTCAGCGGGATCTCGTCGACAAAGGCCACATCGTCGGGGATCCACCATTTGGCGACCTTGCCCTCGAAGAAGCTCAGCAGCTCCTCGCGGGTCAGCTCGGAGCCAGGCTTCTTCATCACCACCAGCAACGGCCGCTCGTCCCACTTGGGATGGTGGACCGAAATGCAGGCGGCCATATGTACCGCCGGATGCGCCGCGGCGACGTTCTCGACGTCGATCGACGAAATCCATTCGCCGCCGGACTTGATCACGTCCTTGCTGCGGTCGGTGATCTGCATATAGCCGTCCGCATCGATGGTGGCGACATCCCCGGTCGGGAACCAGCCGTCGGCCAGCGGCGAGCTGTCGCTGCGGTAATAGCGGTCGATGATCCAGGGGCCGCGCACCATCAGGTCGCCGAAGGCCTTGCCGTCCCATGGCAGCTCGCGCCCTTCGCCGTCGACGATCTTCATGTCGACGCCGTAGATGACGCGGCCCTGCTTTTCCAGGATGGCCTGCTGCTGCTCCGGCGGCAGCGATAGATGCTTGTTCAGCAGCTTGCAGGTGGTGCCCAGCGGCGACATCTCGGTCATGCCCCAGGCATGGATCACCTCGACATCGAGCGCGTTCAGCGCCTTGATCATCGCCGGCGGCGCGGCCGAGCCGCCGATCACCGTGCGCTTGAAGCTGGAGAAGCGCAGCTTGTTGGCCTGCACATGCTGCAGCAGGCCGAGCCAGACCGTCGGCACGCCCGCCGAAAAGGTGACCTGCTCCTGCTCGAACAGCTCGTACAGCGAGGCGCCGTCGAGCTTGGCGCCGGGGAATACCAGCTTGGCGCCGACCAGCGGCACCGAGTACGGCAGGCCCCAGGCATTGACGTGGAACATCGGCACGACCGGCAGGATCACGTCCTTGGCCGAGCAGCCCAGCGCGTCGGGCAAGGCGGACGCATACGAATGCAGCACCGTCGAGCGATGCGAATAAAGGGCGCCCTTCGGATTGCCAGTGGTGCCGGACGTGTAGCAAAGGCTCGACGCGGTGTTCTCGTCGAAGCTCGGCCAGCTGTAGTCGCCGTCCTGGCCCTCGATCAGGTCCTCGTAGCACAGCAGCGGCAACTTCGATTCGGCCGGCAGGTGCGCGCGGTCGCTCATCAGCACCCAGCCCTTGACCTGCGGGCAATGCGGCGCCAGGCCCTCGACCAGCGGCAGGAAGGTCAGGTCGAAGAACACATAGCGGTCTTCGGCGTGATTGACGATATAGGCCAGCTGCTCGGGGAACAGCCGCGGGTTGATCGTGTGGCAGACCGAACCCATGCCCGATACCGCGTAGTAGATCTCGAGGTGGCGGTAGCCATTCCACGCCAGCGTGCCGACCCGCTCGCCGGGCTGCACGCCCAACTTGCCCAGCGCCTGCGCCAGCTTGCGGGCGCGCAGTTCGCAGTCGCGGTAGGTATAGCGGTGGAGATCCCCTTCGGTGCGCCGCGAAACGATTTCGGTGCTGCCGTAATGGCGGGCGGCGTGGGTGATGATGGAGGAAATGAGCAACGGCGCGCCCATCATTTGTCCCATCAATGCCATGGGAATGGTCTCCTTTATCGGTGGCGACGTCCGCCCCGGCAACGCCGAGAAGCGAACAATCGTTCTTTTTTTAGGCCGACAAAAACCTTCCAGCGGAAGGCGTCGGCAGACACGCTCGCACTTTCCATCGATGCACTACCCCGGTGCACTGCGGGCGTGCAAGCGGGCGGCATGACGGGAAGACTGCCGGTGATGGCCGCGCCGCGCGATGGGTACAAGCAGGAGCAAGCGTGAACAAGCGGGAACACCGGCCGCGGCGCCGCGGTCAGACCAGGGAAAATGCGGCGTGCAAGTACAATACTGCCAGCCATGTTGCACCTCAACATGTCGTTTTCCCTAGCCTGCAAGCGCACTTCCAGGCAGGCCTCCGATTGCAGGCTGTTGCACCGCGCCGGTCCCCAGCCACCCTCCGCGACCATTCGCGCCCGGCGCGTGATGCCAAGGCCCCGACCTCATGTCCTCTGATCCGACCCCAGCTGTCTCCCCCGCTCCGGCCCCGTCGTCGCCTGCGACCAGCACGCAGCCGCCCTTCTCCGTGGCGCCGGGGTTTGCCGCGCTCGGCGAGCGTTTCTTCACGCGCCTGCGCCCCACGCCGCTGCCCGCGCCGTATCTCGTGGCCGTGGCGCCCGCCGCGGCGGAACTGCTGGGCTGGCAATGGAGCGACGGCGCCAGTGCCGGCAACGCGCTCCCGCCGGACTTCGCCGAGATCTTCATCGGCAACCGCGTGCCGGACTGGGCCGATCCGCTGGCCACCGTCTACTCGGGCCACCAGTTCGGCGTCTGGGCCGGCCAGCTCGGCGACGGGCGCGCGATCCGGCTCGCCGAGGCGCAGACCGCCAACGGTCCGTGGGAAATCCAGCTCAAGGGCTCCGGCAAGACGCCGTATTCGCGGATGGGCGATGGCCGCGCCGTGCTGCGCTCGTCGATCCGCGAATACCTGTGCTCGGAGGCCATGGCCGCGCTGGGCATCCCGACCACGCGCGCGCTGTCGATCGTCGGCTCCGACGCGCCGGTACGCCGCGAGACCATCGAGACCGCCGCGGTGGTCACGCGCCTGGCGCCCACCTTTATCCGCTTCGGCCATTTCGAGCATTTCGCCGCGCACGACGACGTGGCGGCGCTGCGCCAGCTGGCCGACTTCGTCATCGACCGCTTCATGCCGGAATGCCGCGACAGCACCGGCGGCGAGACCATCAGCCCCTACCAGGCGCTGCTGCGCGAAGTGTCGCTGCGCACCGCCGACCTGATGGCCCAGTGGCAGGCCGTGGGCTTCTGTCATGGCGTGATGAACACCGACAACATGTCGATCCTCGGCCTGACCATCGATTACGGCCCCTTCGGCTTTCTCGACGCCTTCGACGCCAACCATATCTGCAATCACTCGGACACCCAGGGCCGCTATGCCTACAGCCAGCAGCCGCAGGTCGGCTTCTGGAACCTGCATTGCCTGGCGCAGGCGCTGCTGCCGCTGTGGCTCGAGCGCGGGGATGGCGAGGCGCCGACCGAAGCCGCCAAGGAGGCCGCGATCGAGGCCGCGCACGCCGGGCTCGATCCCTTCCGCGACCGCTATGCGCAGCGCTTCTTCCAGCTGTACCGCGCCAAGCTGGGCCTGGCCAGCGCCGATATCGACCACGCGGCCGATGAGGCGCTGCTGACCGACCTGTTCCGCCTGCTGCATACCCAGCGGGTCGACTACACCTTGTTCTGGCGCAACCTCGCCCGCATCTCCTCGGCGGACGGCAGCCGCGACGCGCCGGTGCGCGACCTGTTCATGGACCGGGCCGGCTGGGACGCGTGGGCCGAACGCTACCGCGCCCGCCTGCGTGCCGAGAACTCGGACGACGCGGCCCGCGCGGCATCGATGCTGGCCGTCAATCCGAAGTACGTGCTGCGCAACCATCTGGCCGAGGTGGCGATCCAGCGCGCCAAGGAGAAGGACTTCAGCGAGGTGCAGCGGCTGCTGGCGGTGCTGTCGCGGCCATTCGACGAGCAGCCCGAGGCCGAGTCGTATGCCGCGCTGCCGCCGGACTGGGCGTCCGGTATCGAGGTAAGCTGTTCGTCCTGATATCGGTCCCCATCTCGAACCGATCCATCGAACCCAACACCGATCGCCCCCACAAGGATCCGCATCATGCCCGTCAACAAGACCGAAGCCGAATGGCGCGCGCAACTGTCCGACATCGAATACCGGGTCGCGCGCGAGGCCGCCACCGAACGCGCCTTCACCGGCCGCTACTGGGACCACTGGGAGCCCGGCATCTACCGCTGCGTGGGCTGCGGCACGCCGCTGTTCGAGTCCACCACCAAGTTCGATGCCGGCTGCGGCTGGCCCAGCTATTTCCGGCCCATCAACGGTGAGGTGATCGACGAACACGTCGACCGCAGCCACGGCATGGTCCGCATCGAGGTGCGCTGCAAGGAATGCGGCAGCCATCTGGGCCATGTGTTCGAGGATGGGCCCGCGCCGACCGGCCTGCGCTATTGCATCAATTCGGCTGCGCTAAAATTCGACGACCGCGAACCCGAAGCGGGCTCCGGCGAGGATGCCAGCCACGCCGGCAAGTCCGGCACGCCTGGCTGAGCCGCAGCGCTGACCAACGCACGCCGACCAACGCACGCTGACCAACGCACGCTGACCCGCCGCGGCCAGACCCCACGATAACGATTCCGCGATGCCGCGCGCCGGCATCGCCTTCCCCGACGGACCCGCATGAAATTTCTGTTCGACCTGTTCCCGGTCATCCTGTTTTTCGTCACCTTCAAGCTGGCGGGCATCTTTGCCGCCACCGCGGTCGCCATCGCGGCCACCATCGTGCAGATCGGCTGGGTCTGGCTGCGCCACCGCAAGGTCGAACCGATGCAGTGGATCAGCCTGCTGATCATCGTGGTGTTCGGCGGCGCCACGCTGCTGCTGCACAACGAGACCTTCATCAAGTGGAAGCCGACCGTGCTGTACTGGCTGTTCGCGGTCGCGCTGCTCGCCTCCGCCGCGATCTGGCGCAAGAACCTGATCCGCGCCATGATGGAAAAATCCGTCAAGCTGCCCGAGCCGGTCTGGGGACGCCTCAATACCGCCTGGGCCGGCTTCTTCGCCGTGATGGGCGTGCTGAACCTGTGGGTGGCCTACCAGTTCTCGACCGACATCTGGGTCAACTTCAAGCTGTTCGGCAGCATGGGCCTGATGCTGGTCTTCATCGTCGCGCAAAGCCTCTGGCTGTCGCGCCATATGAACGAAAACGCGCCCGAAAAAGCGCAGGAAAGCGCCCGCGATTGAGCAAGGGCATCGCAACCATGAACCACGTCTCTTCTTCGTTGCCTCCCGAAAACTCCGGAAGCCCCGAAAGCCCCGCCGGCGATACCGCCGCGCAGATCGATGCGCTGCTGCGCGCCGAACTGGCCCCGTCGCAACTGACGGTGCGCGACGACAGCGCGCTGCACGCGGGCCATCCGGGCGCGGCCTCCGGCGGCGGGCACTATCATGTCACCATCGTCAGCGAACGCTTCGCCGGCGCGAGCCGGGTTGCCCGGCATCGCATGGTGTATGATGCGCTGCGCAGTCTCTTCCCCATGCGGATCCATGCCTTGGCAGTGTCCGCATTCACCGAGCAAGAGTATTCCGCGCAGTGACCATCATCCGCGCGGTGTCTGCACAAGCCTCTGCGCAAGTATCTGCATAATCGTCCAGCCTTCCCCAGACTTCCCAACACTGATTCCATGAAGACCACTGTCCTCTCGTTCAGCCTGGCGGCTGTGCTTGCCGCTGGCAGCTTGCCCGCACTCGCCCAGAATGCCGCCGTCGTCAATGGCAAGGGCATTCCGTCGGCCAAGCTCGACAAGCTGATCGCCGGCACCGGCCAGCCGGATTCCCCGGAGCTGCGGGATCGCGCGCGCAATATGCTGATCGACCGCGAACTGCTGGTGCAGGAAGCCACCAAGCGCGGCGTCACGCAGAACCCGGACGTGCAGGAGCAGCTGGAACAGGCGCGCCTGAACGTGCTCGCCGGCGCGGTGTTCGAAGACTATGTGCGCACCCACGGCACCAGCGATGCCGAGCTGCGCAAGCAATACGACAAGATCAAGGCCCAGTTCGGCAACGGCAAGGAATACCGCGCCCGCCATATTCTGGTCGAGAAGGAATCGGAAGCGGTCGCGATCATCGCCAAGATCAAGGGCGGCGCCAAGTTCGCCGACGTGGCCAAGGCCTCGTCGAAGGATCCGGGCTCGGCCGCCAACGGTGGCGATCTCGACTGGGCCAGCAGCAACAGCTATGTGCCGGAGTTCTCGGCCGCGATGGCCGGGCTGAAGAAGGGCCAGATGACCGAGACCCCGGTCAAGACCCAGTTCGGCTGGCACGTGATCCTGCTCGAGGACGAGCGCGAGACCAAGATCCCGACCTTCGAGGAAGCCAAGCCCCAGCTGCAGCAGATGCTGATGAGCGACCAGAACTGGCAGCGCGAGCAGTTCCAGTCGATGATGAAGTCGCTGCGGGACAAGGCCAAGATCCAGTAAGCCATCCCGTCATTCCCGCGCACGCGGGAATCCAGCGTCTTTGGCAGGCCACTGGGTCCCCGCCTGCGCGGGGACGACAAAGAAAAACCGGCGCTTTAGGCGCCGGTTTTTCTTTGGGGCGGCGAGACCTTGGCCCGCCCTACTTCGTGTCGATCTTCACCGCGATACCATCCTCGGTCACGGTGATCGCGCCGGGCTCGACCTGCTTGCCGTTGACCTGCAGTTCCTCGGGCTTGAACGTGTGCAGCGGATAGTCCTTCAGCAGTTCCTGCGCCACCAGATTGCCCACCGCATTGAGCTGCGCGCTGTATTGGCCCGGCACGCCGTCGACCTGCACCTGCTCGACGGTCGGGTTGTCGAGCAGCACCGCGCGCTTGACCGGGTCGTAGCGCAGGCCGCTGTTCAGCGCCAGCGTGCCGTTGATCGGCGGCGCCGGCAGCAGGCTGTTGGTCAACTGCGCATCGACCTGCGTGGTGATGCGGTTGCCCGCCGCATCGAGCGTCAGCCGCGGCCGGGTCAGCCGGACGTCGAGCACTTGCGCATAGCGCAGCGTCGCCGGAAAGCGGCCTTCGACGGCGCGCTGCAGTTCCTGTCTGGTGAAGGTGTATTCGCCGGTCCAGATGTTGTAGCCGGCGATGGCGGCGCCCGAGAGCACGGCGAGGCCGGCACCGAGGCCAAGCGCCGCGGCGGTTGCCGTGGCCGCCAGGGGCCGCCGGAGGCCCCGGCGGCGGCCATGCGAAGGGATCGAAGACATGCGCGATGCTGGAGTGGTCACCTCGGTCAGACCCGGGCGGCGTCCCGGCGTTCCACCATCGGCGGTCCAGGGCGGCAATGGCTCAATAGTGCGGCGGTATTTCGTGCACCGACCCGTCGGCCGCGGTGCCCGTGGCGGCGGGCAATTGCTGGTACAGCGCCTGCATTTGCTCCTGCAGCAATTCGATCTGCCGCTGCTGCTTCGCGACGGTCAGGTTCAGCGTTTCCAGCAGGTCTTCCTGGAAGGCCAGCTTGACCTCCAGCTCGGTGATTCGCGATTCCATGAGGTCCTCCAATGCCAGATGTCAGACATACGGGCGGGCATGCGCCCGCGGGGCGCGCATTGTACCGGACCGGCGCCCCGGCCCGGGCCACCGCGGACGGGGTTGTCAGCACATCATAGAGCGTGTACGCTTGCGCGAGTCGTGCCGCGGAGAGCATTCGATTTCGGTCTGATTCCGATAGATCGCCCCCGCCGACGCACCGGCCGTCCCATGACGGTCGTGTGACGGTTTTCCACCCCTTTCGGTTCCGCTTGGGTTCCATGACGCCTGTACGCCGCGCTTCTTCGATTGCCGATCCGGTCCTGCCGACCGGTGGCGCGCGCGCGTCGGCGCCTCCCCGCGTTTCTCCTGTCTGGTCGCCGCCGGCCGCTGTCTGCTCGCCCCCGGCTGACGTCGCCGTCGTCGTGGCAGGCGTAGCACCGCCGCGCGCTGTCGTGGCCGGTGTTGCACCGCCGCCGCGCGCCGTCGTCGCAGCGGTCGCCCCGCCGCCCGCGGCCGTCCTCGGCTGACCCCAGCCGACCCCCACTCTTCCGTCTGACCGTGCGCGCCCGGCGCGCGCGAACGCCATTGCCGCCTGCTCGATGCCGCGCATCGCGCCGATGCCGGCTCGCATTCGCAGCCGGCGTTCGCTCACGGTCGACCGAAGCCCGTCACACCAATGACAGGTGAAACCGATGAACTTCCAAAGATTCGCGCATGCGGCGCGATCGACGTTGTCCTTGCTGTCGCTCTCGTCCTTCTCGACCTTCTCTTCCCGGCTGTTTCCGTCGTTGCCGGATACCTGGGCCGCCCACGGCTCCACGGCGCTGTTCGTGCTGCTGTGGAGCAGCGGCGCGATCGTCGCCAAATGGGGCCTGGCCTATGCCTCCGCCTTTGCCTTCCTGACGCTGCGCTTCGTGCTGGCGTTCGGCGTGCTGCTGGCGATCGCCGCATGGCGCCGCCGCTGGCTGCCCGAGCCCGGACAGCGGGCGCGGGTCGCAATGGTCGGGCTGCTGCTGACCGGCTGCTATTCGATCTGCTACCTGCTGGCCCTGGACCGCGGCGTCACGCCCGGCATGCTGGCCACGCTGCTCGGCGCCCAGCCGATCCTGACGCTGCTGCTGACCGAGCGCCGCTTCTCGGCGTTGCGGCTGGTCGGGCTGGTGCTGGCGCTGGCGGGGCTCGTGATGGTCGTCTACCAGGGCATCGGCATTGCCGGCACCCCGGTGGCCGGCATGCTCTATGCGCTGACCGCGCTGGCCACGATGACGGCCGGCACCATCGTGCAGAAAGGCATCCGGCAGGCGCCGATCGACGTGATGCCGCTGCAATACGGCATCGCGCTGCTGATGTGCCTGGCGCTGCTGCCGTTCGAGCCGATCCACGTCTCGTGGACGCCCGCGCTGCTGCTGCCGCTCGGCTGGATGGCGCTGGTGATCTCGATCGGCGCAACGCTGCTGCTGTACCGGATGATCCAGGGCGGCAATCTGGTCAACGTGACCAGCCTGTTCTACCTGGTGCCCGCCGGCACCGCGGTGCTCGACTATCTGATCCTCGGCAACCGGCTCGCGCCGCTTGCATTGGCCGGCATGGTTACGATCCTGCTCGGGCTGGCGCTGGTGTTTCGGAACAAGCCCGGCGCTTGATGGGTCCGTGCGACGTCGCTCCGCCGGCCGCCACTGCTCAGGGCGGCGGCCGGCGCCGGCGGGCCAGCACCGCGCCCAGGATCAGGCCGACCACCAGGGCGACCACGATCCACAGCCATGACGCGGCCGTCGGTGGCGCCGTAGCGGGCGCCGTCGGCGACCCGGGGGCGGCGGTTGGCGTCACGCCGGCCATCGTCGCGGTCAGCGCCTGCCAATCGGCTTTCGTGATCTGCGTCATGCGGGCCGCATCGGGCAGCCCGAACACGCAGATCTCGCCGCCCGGCAACTGGCAGAAGCGCTCGGCCGGGCAAGCCTTCAGGATCTGTGGGGTTTCTCCCGTGCCGCACCGTGCGCCGGCGCTCTTGAGCACCTGCAGGGTGACGTCGGGATGCTTGGTCAGTTGTTCCGGCATGGTGCCTCCCGCTGACATCGGCGACGAAACGCGTCGCAAGCGCGAGGCCCCTGCCCCGCCTTACTTCCAGAACCCAGTATGGGACTGGGCCGCCTCGTCTTCCAGCATCGGACCGTGCACCTCGATCTGGCGCTGTCCCCGCGCGAAGACTTCGCGGCAAGGCAGCGAGAAGGTCGGATTCTCCGGATGGTCGCCGGTCAGCCCCAGCAAGGTGTGCTCCGACAGCGCATAGACCACGCGGCCGATATTGCACCAGTAGATCGCGCCGGCGCACATGCAGCAGGGTTCGGCGCTGGTGTACAGCGTGCAGCGTGCCAACTGTTCCGGACTCAGGCGCTTGGCGGCCAGCGCCGCCGCGGCCAGCTCCGCATGCTGGGTCGGATCACCCTGCGGCGGCATCGAGTTGTTGCCGGCCGACGCGACGATATTGCCGTGCTCGTCCGCCACGATCGCGGCAAAGGGATGGCGGCCGTTCTGCTTCGATTGCTCGGCCAGCGCGATCGACTCGCGCAGCAGCCGCAGGTCCAGTTCGGACAGCGTGGAGGTGGTGGTACGGGTCTGGGTGTCGATGGCTGGCATCGGACGATTCTCCTGGCAAAGATGCGCGTGATGGCGCGATTCGATTCGATCCAAATAGATTGCGGCCGGCATGGCCCCTTGAGATCAGGACTGGCCCGAGGCGACGGCATGCTCGCTGTCGGTCACCGCGGCCTGCGATGTCCCACGATTGAGCAACAGGTTCAGCAGCACGGCCGTGATCGCGCCGAGGAAAATGCCGCTGTCGAGCACCAGCTTCAGCGGCCCTTCGACGCGCTCGAACAGCGCCGGCAGCGACATCGGCAATACGCCCACGCTGACCGACACCGCGACGATGATCGCGTTGCGCGTGCCGTCGAACTTCACGCGCGACAGCTCCTGGATGCCAGCCACCGTCGTCATGCCGAACATCACGATCGCGCAGCCGCCCAATACCGGCCGCGGTACCGATGCAATCAACGCGCCAAGCTTGGGGAACAGGCCCATCAGCACCATGATCGCGCCCGCCGAGGCGACGACATAGCGACTCTTGACGTTCGAAAGCGCGATGAGCCCGGTGTTCTGCGTGAACGCGTTATAGGGAAAGCTGTTGAAGACGCCGCCGAGCATCGTCGACAGTCCATCGGCGCGGAAGGCATCGCCCAGCGTGCGCTGCGTCGACGGCCGGCCGACGATGGTGCCGATCGCCAGCACATTGCCGGTGGTCTCGGCCATGATCACCAGCATCGCCAGCAGCATCACCAGCGTCGGCATCGGGGCGAACGACGGCGCGCCGAACGCGAACGGCGGGCTGATCTCGAACCAGGCGGCACGCCCGACCGCGTCGAAACTGGTCATGCCGCAGGCCATCGCGATCGCGGTGCCCGCCAGCAGGCCGATCAGCACCGATAGATTGCCGATAAAGCCGGAGAAGAGCGCATAGACGAACAGCGTGATGGCGATCGTCGCCAGGCCGAGCAGCAGGTTCGGCGTCGCGCCAAAGTCCGGTGCCGCGGGATTGCCGTCGCCCAGCCAGATCGCCGCCGCGGGCATCAGCGTGACGCCGATGATCACGATCAGACTGCCGATCACCACCGGCGGAAACCAGCGCAGCAGCCGGCTGAACAGCGGCGCGATCGCGATGGTCAGTGCACCGGCGGCAATGACGGCACCGAACACATGGCTGAGCCCGTATTGCTGGCCGATCAGGATCATCGGCGCGATCGCGATAAACGAACAACCCTGGATCAGCGGCAGGCGTGCGCCAAAGCGCCAGAAGCCCAGTGTCTGGATCAGCGTCGCGATGCCCGAGGTCAACAGATTGGCATTGATCAGCGTGACCATCTGCTGCTGGGTCAAGCCCAGCGCGCTGCCAAGAATCAGCGGCACCGCGACGGCGCCCGCGTACATCACCAGCACGTGCTGCAGGCCGAAGCTGGCCAGCTGCCGCACCGGCAATCGTTGGTCGACGGGGTGGACGGCCGGGCGGACGTCCGGGTGGTTGGCCGATTGATAGGCCGATTGATAGGCCGATTGATAGGCCGATTGATAGGCCGAGTCACCGGCCGAATGAGCGGCCGGCTCCTGCGGCATCGGTTCTGGTCCCGCCTGCTGCTGCGAATGCATCGTGGTCTCCTCCGTCTGGTCTGTGGTCCCGCGCTTTTGCGCCGGCCGGATCGGTGCGCCATAATCCGGCGGGTTTGCGCGGCGGGCCAAATCGGCAGCCATCGATTTTTTTGATAGGCAGTTTTTTGACGGGCAGGAGTCAGGCGGCGATGCGCTATTCGCTCGATCAGCTGGAAATGTTCACCCTGGTGGCCAGCACCGGCTCGTTCTCGGCCGCGGCCCGGCAACTGCGCAAGACGCAGTCCGCGGTCAGCACCGCCATCGCCAATCTGGAGGCCGACCTCGGCCTGGTGCTGTTCGAACGCGGCGGCAAGGCGTCGACGCTGACGCCGGCCGGAGAAAAGCTGCGCAACGAGGCCGAACTGGTGCTGGAGCGCTGCCTGCAACTGGAGGCGCATGCCAACGAGCTGGGCGAACGCGTCGAGCCGGCGCTGACGCTGGCGATCGAAGTCCCTTACTCCACCCTGATGCCGCCGCTACGCGACTTTGCCGAACGGTTTCCGCATGTCGACCTGCAGATCCGGCATCCGCTGCATGGCGATGTGGCCGAACTGCTGGCGCGCGGCGAAGCGGACCTGGGCATCGCGTTCTCGCAGCCGGCCTACCCGCGCGATCTCGGCTTTGCCCAGATGGGCAAGCTGATCCTGTCGCATGTCGCCCACCGCGACCACCCGCTGTCGCAATTGAAGCGCGTCGATTTCGCCGACCTGCGCGCGCACCGGCGGCTGGTGTTCAGCGGCCACAACCACAAGCTGCCCAGCAGCGAATACCTCGATGCGACGCGATGCTGGCAGGCGGAGAGCTACGCGGCGCTGCTGGAACTGGCGCGCACGGGCCTAGGATGGACCACGCTGCCGCGGCAACTGATCCTGTCCGAATTGGCGTCAGGCGAACTGGTGGAACTGCCACTGACCGCTTATCCGTACACCGACTGGCTGGTCGGTGTGGATCTGATCTGGGCGAAGGCGCATGTGCTCGGCAAGGCCGGGTTGTGGTTGAAGCGCCGGCTTGGCGAGCACAAGGTGTATGAGGTCGATCGGGAGGGGAAGAGGACGACGTTGTAGGTTGGCGTCGTCATTGGCAGTGCGACACGCGCATACCCCGCCTCTGCACTACCCGCAATTCGCGCTACCCAGCCCTACCCGACGTTAGCCGCCGGCGCGAACGACAAACGACTGTGTCGTCGTGAACGGCACCAGGGCACCGCTACCCCGAGCTGAACAACGCATGCCGTTCATCGCCCGGCGCGCCGCGTTGTCGACTGGCTGAAAGCCCGACGGTTTCTCCACCGCAGTGCGGGCGACGGAGCCATCCTCGCCGATCCAGACCCGTACCGTCACCGAAACCGGCTTGTCGGGCAGCTCGCTGACCAGGCTCAGGCGCGGCTGGGAGCAGCCGACATTGGGCGGCAGCCCTTCCCGATAGCTGACCGGCGCGGATGCCGCGGGACGCGGTGAGGTTTCTTCATTGCGGCAGATCGCCTGCTGTTCCTCGAACACCTTGCGCATCGCCTGCAGCGTCTTCGGCTGCGTGGCGGCGCCGGCGGACCACTTGGCCGCCAGCGGTGCCGGCAGGGCCTTGCCGACGACCGCGGATTCCTCGGGCGTCAGCCGGAAAACGAGATTGCCCGACGCCAGCCGTTCGGCTCGCGCCTGCTGGATGCGCTTGCCTTCCGGGGTATCGAGGAAGCGCGTCAGGGCAAGGAACTCGTCCCTGGAGAAATCCTCGGCGAGCGGATAGCCGATCCGGTTCGCGACGGTGCGCGGCTCCAGGGCAGACAGGCAGGCCGCGCGCGCCGGCGGCACCTTGTCGCCTTGCTGCTTCAGCGTGCCTTTTGCGGCGGCGATCACTTCGCCAGTGGCGACGGCTTCGGAGACGCGTTTTGCGGCGCGTTCCAGCGCAGCGGCGCCGTCTGCATTGCCGGCATCGGCGGCGACGGCCACGCCTGCAACGACCATCAGCGCCACGGCGGCCGTCAGCGAGCCAGGCCATCCGGCTCGCCGGAACGATGCGGCATCGCGCGTCATTCGGCGCTCAGCGTAGATTCGGCGGATTGCTGCTTGCATCCTTGACATAGGGATCGTCCTTCGAGACGGGCGCGGCCTCTTCGATGTCCTTCGGCCAGACCGGCACCCGGCAAGTTCTCATGACCAGCGCGCGCGTGCACGCCAGCAGAAGGTTGAATGGCCACATCAGCCAATAGATCGGCGGGGAACCGGCGTCATTGGCGAAGACACGTTCCAGGCCGACGCGGAAGCGCTCGCGCCGCCCGTCGATCGGCACGCAGTACCGGATCCGGTCGATCAGGTCCTTCGGCCCCTCTTCCATATACCGCCGCAGGAATTCCCAATGCGCCTTCAAGCGCTGTGGGTCGACTTCCCACAGCGAAAACGCGAACTGCTCGCGTACCGTGACGCCGTCGCGATCCAGCACCAGGCCGCGAATATCGCGCACCGGCTGAACCGAGCCGGAACAGCGCCCGAGCGTGAAGAACACATCGTCCCAGCGCACGCTCAGGATGCTGCCATCCAGCCGGAACACATGCAGCATCCGGTTGCGCCGATCCAGCCGGATCGGATAGTGCGTGTAGCGCCCGAGCTCCCGGCGTGCCATCCATACCGACAGCGCCACGATGGGCGCCATCACGAATGCCACGAAGCCGAGGAAGACGGCGGCGGTACCCGGGGTGTACAGCCCCAGCGCCAGCGGCCGCTGCGCGGCCAGGCTCATGGCGACGAAACCGCCGACGCAGACCATGATCACGACCAGCGCCATCAGCGTCAGCGCGCCCCGGGAGTCGTAGTAGCGGTCGACCGAATCCAGATAGCTGGAATTGATCTTGATCACGCAGAGCTGATCGTGCGGCTCGACCTGCAGACGCTGCCCCTGACGCAGGCGGTGAGCGCGCTCGTCGTCGTCGATTGGCCGGTTGACGCGGTACTTGCGCACCAGTCCCGTGAAATCCATATCAGTCCTTCGTGGCCAGCTTCAGCTGTTCCATCTCCTCTTCGACGTCCCCATAGCGCTCGTCGCTGAGGCTGCCCCAATAGCAGCGCTCGAGCCAATCCTGGATCTTGTCGTCGGCAAGCCAGGCGATCAGCCCCGCGATTACGAACATCACGATGGCAATCACGATGCCCCAGCCCGTCATGCCGACGTACACGGCCCAGACCATCAGCAGCCCCACCGCCGCCGACAGCACGTAGAGCCCGCCGACGATCACGTTGCCCTCCGAGAATTCGAGCCGTGCCTGGTTCAGATCGAGCACCGCGATGATGACACCGCCGACCGCGGTCGCGCGGCGCCCCACACTCTCCAGCATCTTGGCTAGCGACGCGTCCAGTGCGCGCCCGAACTGCAGGCCGAATGTGACGCGGGCCTTGGCGACCTTCGACACCAGTTCGATGATGCCGCCCGCGACGCCAACCACCCCGCCGAGAATGCGCCCCCATGTATCGCCGACCTTGTGATTCATCGAGTCGTCGCTGTCGCTCCACAGCTTGATCAGCAGCACGATATCGAGAACGGACGACGCCGCGCCGACGCGCACATCGGTATTGATGACGCCTTTCCATGCACCGGGCAGGCGCATCAGCGCATAGTTGTTTGGTAGCCGCAACGAGCGGGCCAACCACGCGGTACGCTGTGCCTTGGTCAGGCCGGAGGGCATGCCTTTCAGATGAGCGGGATCGACCAGCACCAGGAAGGACTTGTTGGTCGTTCCCTCCATCGGCAGTCCATGCACCTCGAGGCGCCGCAGCTCCAGCTCGACCGGGTCGTACAGGGCTCGGCGCGACGGCACATCCTGCCCCGCCTCCGCGCTCAAATTGCGGATCTTGCGGATCAGTTCGCGGCGGAACGTCCGGTAGTCGCCCTCGACCTGCAGCGGCACCATGGCCTTCCTGGACAACATGCCGAACAGAACGGCGATGCCCTTGATCGGCCCATCGGTGGTCGCCTTGCTCAGCGCCCATGCCAAAGGACCGTTGATGCCGAGAATGAAATTGGCAATCAGGCACGACGCCGTGGCCGGGTTCGACACGCGCTGGAAGGCGAAGTCGTAGACCTTGATCAGCGAAGGCCAGGACAGGTTCCACGGATCCACGCCGCTCGATGACGCCTTCGCGGCAGCCGCAAGCACGTCCTGCTGATTGAAGCCCAGCGCGCGCAGCAACAGGTTCTTCTGGTCGTCGGGACTTCCGTCGAGCCACTTCTTGTACAGATCGAAGCAGATCGGCTTGTCCTGCGTATTGCCGATACACAGCATCACGGCGCCGGTATAGGCCTCGCCGCTGCGCATATTGGTCTCGTCGTAGTTGCAGGCGAACACGTTGGCCATCGCCTCGCTCTCGAGCCACGCACGATGCGCCTTGGCCAGCGGATCGATCGTCTTCTTGTTGAACCCGTCGAGCGCGCGGTCGAATGCCTTCTGGAAATCGTCGCGGGCCTTCTCGTCATAGCGCTTCGCGCCGGTCACCATGCGCGTCTCGTACTTGGTCCACGAGCTGCTGCGCGCCTGGTGAAGGCGGGCCTTGGGCACATTGCGATAGGCCTCCGCAATACTGCGATTGCGGGCCTTCTCGGGTTCGCCGAGCAGCCATTCGGCCAGCATCTTGCCGGCCGCCAGGGTCTCCGCGCCCGCGCCGCCCGGAATCGGCATCGCATGCGGATCCGCGGTGCCGTAGATCTCGACGTTCTGGGCGCTCTCCTCGGCCGTACGCATGACTTCGAGTTCGGCATGGTTGCCGATCGACTCGCGGATCGACATGATCGCCTGCGACACGGCCAGCTTGCGGGCGCGGTCGGGATCTTCGTACAGGAAGTCCTCGTAGCACTCCCGCATCAGCGGATCGAGTTCCGACGCGATGCCGACCGGGTCCCACAGTGCCGCCAAGGCCGGCCGATACGGGGCGGCGGCGGTCTCGGCCCACTTCAGAAGATCGGCCTCTTGCTCCTTGCAGGCATTGAAGTCGTGCGGCGAGAAGCTGAAAGCCGGGTATGCCTTGATCACGATGGTCGGCAGCGTATGCGCGTCCGGATGACTTTCCGGCATCGGTTGCGCGGGCGTGTCCTCGACCGTCGCGCCCTCGGCACGGAACTCGGCCACCAGCTTGCCGGCGTCGGTCAGCGGGGCCATGTGAGGCAAGGCCGCACCGCCACCGCGCCACTTGTCGATATCGATCCGGCGCATATGCTTCTCGCGCCAGGCTTGGCGCTTGTGCCGCTTCTTGACCTCCTCGGTCCACATCACATCGGAGAAGCCGATCCAGACCGGACCGGCGACATGGGCGTCCTTGACCGTGATGCAGCGCGCGATCACCGCATCCTGCTTGTTGCTGCAGCTGAATTCGATGTCTTCCGGCAGCGGCGGTGCCGGGTCGTTGAAATCGAACTCATACAGGTAGCCGGCCTCGGTCACGACGTAAGCGGACCACAGGCCGCGCTTCTCGTTGAAGACGTAGAGGTAGCCGCCGCGCAGCAGGCGCAGGGTGTAACGGGCCACGTCCTCCGGCAACGAGATGGCCGTCACCTTGTCGCCGAACTGCGGATCGAGCGCCGGCGGTACCGGGGCCAATTGCCGTCCGCTCCTGTTCTTTCCGGTGCGGCCGATCGCGTATCGTACGGGCAGGATGGGCAGCCCTTCCTTGTCGCAGAAGGGGCATTTGGACGCTTCCTCGATGGCGGCTGCGTTCATGTCGCTTTATCCAGTAGTCGATCGTTGTGGTCCGTTCCGGTTGCAGGCGGAACGCCCAGCGGGTCGTCGGTCAGTTCGGCACAGGCGCCGACGTAGCTTAGTTCGCCGGCCTCGGCCTTTTGCAGCGCCGCCCTCAGCGCGGGATGGGCGTCGGGGCGGCCTTGCATCGCCACGCATTGGACGGCGTATAGCCGGCGGTCCGCGTCATCGCGCAGGTTGTGCCGTTGCGTGGCTTCGACCAGCGCTTCGTCCAGCTGCCGGCCCAGCGCGACCGCGTCGGCGCAGGGCCAACCGCCTCTGACCAGCGTTTGCAGGCAACCGTTGACCAGCCCCACACGCCGCAGCGGCCCGATCTGGCCGGTCCGGACCCGCAGCGGCAGATGGGGATCGCCGCTGGAGATGTGCTGGCGATGCTGCCCGATGGAGTCGACCCAATGCCATTGCGCGACAGGCCCCATCAGGGCGTCGAGTTGCGCCTCGTCGAGGATGCCCAGCAATTGCGTCATCACGCGCGGATCGCTGAAGCGCAGCAGAAAGCGGCCGCTGGCGGGCGCGCTTAGCAGCTGCGCCGTACCGAGATGGTGGGCAATCCGTTCGGTCGCGTGCTCGCTGACCAGGCAGGCGCTGAAATATGGGCGCAGATAGTCCTGCTGCCAGCGCGACGCGGCTTCGATCAGGCCGATCTTCTGCTGGCGATCGAGCTCGGCCAACGCAAGCAGTGCCGGCATCAGATGCGGCTGAACGTCGACGCCCCGAGGCACGAGCGGCGTCACCGGATACGCGGCCACGGCCTGCCGCCCCAGCTGCAGCGGGCTCAGCACGACGTGCGTGAAATCGTCCAGGAAGCGATGATGCAGATCGAACATCGCCATCAGCCCAACGGCACCAGCGCGTCGCCCGCGGCTTCGGCGCCGCGCGTCTTGAATTCGCACAGCCCCAGGTCGCCCTTGGCCAGCGAATTGTTCGCCTCGGCACCGCCCGGCCCCACAAACCGATGCCCCGCCCCCTTGAACTCCACCTTCCCGGGCGCGTGCAGTTCAATCTTGCCGCCCAGCACGCGGATCTGCGCGCCGGCGGCGTTCAGCAGCACGTGCTGCTTGCCCTCGACCGTAACGTTGGCCTGCGTCGAGGCGATCGTCACCGTGCGCTCGGCGGCGTAGCGGCTGGCGCCGGTCAGGCTGGCGACTTCGACCTTGCCGGCGGCGGCGTGCAAGGCCATGCCTTTCGCGTCGCCGCCCTTTTGCCCGGTCTGCGTACCTTGGCCGGTGGAACCAGAGCTTGAGCCGGAGCCCGAGCCCCCCTGCCCATCGGTAAACAGGCTAAGACCATCGGCCACCGCGACGGCGAGATTGCCGCCTGCCGCCAGATTGAAATGTTCCCCGGCCACCAGCGTGGCATTGGTGCCCGCGACGAGCACCGCATCGGCCGGCGTCGACAGCGCCACGCCCTTCGGGCCGGAGACCACCAGATGCGGCTCGCTGTAAGCAATCGCAGAGCCGCCGTCCTCGGCCTTCGCCTCGGTACGCAGCACCTCCGCGCTGCGCTTCAGCGATTCGAGCGCTGGCAGTGCATCGGCAGCGGGCTCGCCTGGCAGCGCGGCCTTCTGTTTTGCGGCCCGCTGCGCCAGCGTGCGGGCGAGCTCCAGGCTGTCTTCGACCTGCGTCGCCGCCTGTTCGCTCTGCAGCAGCGGTTGCGTGACGCTGCCATCTTCGGCGGCGATCAGCAGCCCGGAGCCGGCGCGGACGCTGCCGGAAGCGTCGGTGGCGAGCGCCGCGCCGTGGCCCAGGTCCGCCTCGCGGGCGTTGTCGCGCTGGAACAGGTGGTGGCCCAGCGTCAGCGACGTCGCGGCCTGCGTGGTCGACAGCAGCGTGCGGCTCTGGCCCTCGGTGTCGTCGAACACCAGCTGGTTGTAGCCGCCGTTGCCGGTCTGGCTCGCGGACAGCGCCTGCGTCTTGATGCCGGACAGCACGGCGTTGTGTGCGTGCGCCTTGTCGTTCTTGCCGTCACCGGCGAACCAGGCGGGGGCATTGCCGGTCGCGTTGGCGGCGCCGGCGTGTTGCTTGTTGATCTGCGCGTCGGGCTCGCCGGCGCCGTTGTAGGCCGCGCCGACGACCACCGGCCGGTCGATATCGCCGTTGACGAACTCGACCACCACTTCCTGGCCAACGCGCGGCAGCGCGACGCCGCCCCAGTTGTCGCCGGCCACCGGCGTGGCAACGCGCAGCCAGCAGCCCAGTGCGGACTCGGCCCGGGCGTTGTCGTCGCCGGCCGGGTGGGATTGGCGGCTGGATGAACGCCCGCCGCGCTGCCAATGGAATTGCACCTTGATGCGATGGTCCCGATCGGTATGGACAGGACCGCCGTCGCCGACGACCAGTGCGGTCTGGCCGCCGCGCACGGTGGGACGCGGATGCAGCAGGCGGCCGTCGTCGCCGCGCAGCGCGGGGCGGTATGGCACGCTCGCGCGCACGGCGGTGAAGCGGTTGCGGTATAGCGGCAGCGTTTCGTTGTCGCCGGCCGGCGCCAGGCCCGTCATCGCCAGCAAGGCTTGGCCGAATCCCTCGTTGAAGTTGTTGCGGGCCTCGTGCGTAACCGACAGCACCACGAAGCGGCGGCCGTCGTCCTCGTCGCCATCGTGCTCGTAGTGATCGAGCAGAGAGAACGTGGTGGCCGGCGCCAGCGTGCGGACCGTGCCGCCGCCATGGAAGGCCTTGTTGCGAACCTCGAGCGATTCCATCGCGATGCGCGCGATGCGCTGCGCCTGCTCGGCATCCTCGAACGCGTACTGGCCGACGTAGTCGGTGTCGGTCAGCGCGGTGGCTTGCTCGCCGTTGTCGTGGTGCGTGCTCAGCGTGGCGCTGCGCAGCGAGGCGGTGCGGTAGTCCCAGGTCGCCAGCTCGACCGCATTGGTCTGCCACTGGCGCTCGCCCTGCCATTCGGTGATCACGTCCTCCGAAGCGGTCGCATCGGCGCGGCCGAAGCGGATGCTGGCCTGCGCGTTGTCCTTGAAGACGTCGTTGCGATCGGCGATCACCATCCGATGCAGGCCGAGGGCGTCGCCATCGGCAGCCTCGTGCTCGAAGTAGTAGAACAACCCCTCCTCGGCCAGCAACCGCGTCACGAAGTGGAAGTCGGACTCGTCGTACTGCGTCACCACGCTGCGCTTCGGATAGATCGCGGGGTCGACCACCGCCCAGCGCCATTCCGGCACCAGCTTGCCCTGCCTGCGGTAGTCGCCGAGCACGCTGTCGACGACTTCGATCACCGACATGTCCTGGAACAGGAAGCTGTCGTGCCGATGCCGCAGGAAGGCCAGCCACGGCTCGATCACGAGCCGGTAGCGCGCCAGGCCGCCATTGGCGCCGACGCGCTCGAACACCGTCACATGGCCGTGCAACGCGCGCGGCTTGTCGCGGCTGAGCTGCGTCAGCAGATCGATGCGCACCGGCTGGCCGAGCAAGGCGGCCGGATCGAGCTTCGCGTCGTCCGACAGCGCCGACAGCTCGATACGAAAACCGCCGCCATCGAGCTGTTCGCGCGCGAGCAGACGCTCGGCCAGCAGCACGTCGTCGCCCAGCGGCGTCGCTAGCCGCAGCAGCCGGTCGTGCTGGCGGAAGGCCGCGCGCAGTTGCGCCGCCAGTTCATGCGCCATATCGGTCAGTACGCCCATCGCTGCCTCGACTGTGAGTTACGGTGTCAATCGACTCAATCGACTCAATCGACTCAATTGACTCAATTGACTCAATTGATCTTGTAGCGGAAGCCGCCGTTCTTGTTGACGCCGACCTTGATCTTCTGGATCGCCTCGCCCTGCGCCATCTTCGCCAGCACGGACTGCGCGATCTCGGGCAGCAGCGTGCCGTTCAGGATATGGTCGACCGCGCGCGCGCCGGTATCGACCTCGGTGCAGCGCTGCAGCACCGCCTCGGTCACGGCGTCATCCCATTCGAAGACGGCGCGGTGGTTCTGCTGAACGCGCTCGCCGATGCGGCGCAGCTTCAGCTCGATGATCTCGACCAGCGTGTCGTCGCTGATCGGGTAGTACGGCACCACCTTGGTCCGCCCGATAAACGCCGGCTTGAAGGTCTTGTACAGCGTCGGGCGCAGCGCCTCGGTCAGCGCGTCGGCGTCCGGCAGTTCTTCGGCCGACTTGTTCAGGCAGGCCTGCATGATCGAGGCCGAGCCCGCGTTGGAGGTCAGGATGATGATGGTGTTGCGGAAGTCGATGGTCCGGCCCTCGGCGTCCTCCATCCAGCCCTTGTCGAAGACCTGGAAGAACATCTCCAGCACGTCCGGATGCGCCTTCTCGATTTCGTCGAGCAGCACCACGCTGTACGGGTTGCGGCGCACCGCCTCGGTCAGCACCCCGCCCTCGCCATAGCCGACATAGCCCGGCGGCGAGCCCTTGAGCCCCGACACGCTGTGGGCCTCCTGGTACTCGCTCATATTGATGGTGATCAGCTTGCGCTCGCCCCCGTACAGGATGTCGGCCAGCGCCAGCGCGGTCTCGGTCTTGCCGACGCCGGACGGGCCGACGAACAGGAACACGCCGCGCGGCTTGTGCGGGTCTTCCAGATTGGCCGCCGCGGTACGCACGCGCTGCGCCACCGCTTCGAGCGCGTGCGGCTGGCCGACCACACGCTCCTCGAGCAGCGGCTTCAGGTTCATCACCGTGTGCAACTCGTCCTTGACCATGCGGCCCAGCGGAATGCCGGTCCAGGCGGAGACGATCTCGGATACGACCTGGCCGTCGACCTGGATCGGCACCAGCGGCTTTTCGCCCTGCAGTGCGCGCAGTTCGGCCTTCAGGCGCGACAGTTCGTCGGCCGGGGCCGCCGGCGCGGCGGCCTTGCGACGGCGCCCGGCGGCGGGCGCGATATCGCTGTTGGCAGCGACCGGCTCGGCTTCCTCGACGGCGGCCTCGACAGGAGCAGCGGCCTCGCCCGTACCCGCATCCCTCGAGCGCAGCAGCGCGACAATCCGTTCGACCAGCTCGCGTTCGCGTGCGAGCCGTTCGTTACCCGCGGCAATGCGCTCGCGCAGCGCCTGCTCCTGCTTTTGCAACTCGGCCAACCGTGCCTGATGCTGTCCGCCGGTCGACAGCTCGCGCTGCAGCGCGCCGATCTCGACGGTCAGGCGCTCCAGCGCCTTCTGGTCCTGTTCGATCTCGGCCGGCGTCGCGCTGTGCGCCAGCGCCACCTTCGCGCAGGCGGTGTCGAGCACGCTGACGGCCTTGTCCGGCAATTGCCGGCCGCTGATATAGCGGTGCGACAGCCGCACCGCCTCGGTGATCGCCTCGTCGAGCACGCGCACGTCGAAGTGCCGCTCCATCAGGCCGACCATGCCGCGCAGCATCGCCGAGGCCAGCGCCTCGTCCGGTTCCTCGACCTTGACGACCTGGAAGCGCCGCGCCAGCGCGGCATCCTTCTCGAAGTACTTCTTGTATTCGGCCCAGGTCGTGGCCGCGATCGTACGCAGCTCGCCGCGCGCCAGCGCGGGCTTCAGCAGATTGGCGGCGTCGTTCTGGCCCGCCTGGCCGCCCGCGCCGATGATGGTGTGCGCCTCGTCGATGAACAGGATGATCGGCTGCGGGCTGCGCTTGACCTCGTCGATCACGTTGCGCAGCCGGTTCTCGAATTCGCCCTTGACGCTGGCGCCGGCCTGCAGCAAGCCCATGTCCAGCGTACGCAGTGCGACGCCGCGCAGCGGCGGCGGCACGTCATCGGCGGCGATGCGCAAGGCCAGCCCTTCGACCACCGCGGTCTTGCCGACGCCGGCCTCGCCGGTCAGGATCGGGTTGTTCTGCCGGCGGCGCATCAGGATGTCGATCATCTGGCGGATCTCGGCGTCGCGGCCGATCACCGGATCGATGCGGCCGTCGCGCGCGGCGGCGGTCAGGTCGACGGTGTACTGGTCCAGCGCCGGGGTCTTCGACAGCGCGCCCTGCCCCGAGGGCTCGTCGGCCGCCGCGGCGCCCGCGTCCGCGAATGCCACGGCCTGCTCGGCCTCTTCCGAGCCCTTGGTCAAGGCGGCCAGTTCATGCTTGAGGCGCTCGACCGGGAACTGGCCGAAACGTTTGGAGCCGCGCTCGGCCAGCGGCGCCAGGCTCGGCTCGGTCAGCAGCGCCAGCAACAGATGACCGGAGCGGATGCGCGTGGTCTGCGAATCGAGCGAGGCGATCAGCCAGGCATGCTCGAACAGCTTCGGCAGCCACGGCGAGAACGCCGGCGTGCGCCCATTGCCCGTCTGGAAGCGCCCCAGCTCCCTGTCCAGATCGCTTTGCAGCGCGGCCGGATCGATACCGCTCGCCTTGGCCGCGACCGACACGTCGCTGCGGGGATTCTCCAGCAACGCCAGGAACAGATGCTCCAGGTCGACCTCATAGTGGCCGCGCGCCATGCACAGCGAGGCGGCCCGTTCGGCGGCCTGCCGGCTGGTGGCATTGAGCTTGGCGATCAGCGTCTTCAAGGGGGTGGCCATGATGGCTCGGCTCCGGTCTATCAATGAATGGGCGACAGCGTGTAATGCGCGTCGCTGCGATCCTGCGTGGCGGGTCGCGAAACGAGGAAGGTGTCCCAGCCGACATGGCCGCTGCCTGCGGCGCCGAGCCGGGACCCGGTCACGTCCTGCCGGCGCAGGATCGGTTTGACTTCGTATTCGAGCGTGGCGCCGCCCAGCACGGTCAGCATCTTGCGCAGCGCCAGCGCGCCCTCGGCGCCGGGCAGGAAGGCGCGGTACTGCTCGCGCGCCAGCGGCCCGATCCAGACGCGCACGCGCAGATCGCGCTGCCAGACCCGCTGACCGGCCAGCGCGGTGGCGCCGAGCACGTTATTGACGCCGCCCAGCCGCGACCACTGCGACGGCGGCACCCGATACCAGCCGCCGACGAACTGCTCGACGCGGAACGGCACGCGGAAATAATCGGCCAGCACCTGCTGCAGATACGACGCCGACATCGGCCGATGCCGCACTGCCGTCGCATAGCCGGCGACCGCTTCGTCGTGGATGGTCCCCGGCGTCTCGTGCAGGCCGCGGCGGACGCCGGCATCGGCGACGCCGGCCAGCGACAGCAGCAGCGGCAGGTAGTGGCGCGTGCGGTCGACCTCGTGCTGGAACGGCAGCCGGTATTTCTTCCACGCCAGATAGAACAGCGCGGCGGCGCGGTTCGAGAAGATATCGAAGAAGGCGCGCGCGGCCCCGTCGCGACGCATCGTCTCGCGCTCGGCGACCACTTCGGTGTAGTGCAGCGGCAGCGCGCCCTGCCCGCCCAGCATGCCGAAGAAGGCCGGCGTCACGGCCACGTCGTCGAGCGGGCGTTGTGCCAGCGCCTCGGCGAAGCCGGCATCGCTGTCGAGCGCCTCCTTGGCGAGGTTGCCCGCCTCGATGTGCACGATTTCGCTGGCCGGGAATGACAGCGACAGCGCGTTGGGAAAGCGCACGCGCGTGGCGAGCTGGTGCTCGGGAGTGTCGGCGACGCGCGCGATGGCATTGCCGTTCACTGCCCCGTTCACCGTGCGATTCGCCACGCCGTTGGCCGCGCCATGCACGCCGCCATTGGCATCGCCCTGCGCCCGGCCCTGACGCGCGAACTGAATCTGCAGCAGCCGCACCGCCTGGAAGAACTGGAAGCGATACGGCTGCCGCAGCAGCCGCCGTATCACACCAGGATCGATTCGCCGCTTCGGGGAGCGCATTGGATCAATTCCTTGCCGGTGCGGCGCGAGACGGCGACGAGCTGCACGAAGCTGTTCAGATGGACGTACAGACCGAAGAAGTGGTCCATCACGCGGATGAAGCGGTGCAGGCCGGTGCCGACAAAGGCTTCCTCGTCCAGCGTCAGGCGGACTTGCAAGCCACGCACGAACGTCGCGAACGGCTTGCCGGCCAGCCACTGGGTGGTGGGCTGATAGTCCAGTCCGACGATGCCTTCGATCTGCCGCGCCGAGATGCCGCTGCGGGCCAGATCATGCAGGCGCAGCATCTCCTTGAGCGCCGGCAGGCCGTCCTGCACCAGCGACAGATGGTTCAGCGCCAGCAGCGAGATCAGGCGCCATTGCGCCGCGCGGCCGCCCGGCAGCCTCAGCGACGGCGTCGGCTTGCGCAGGAACGTGATCTGTCGCGCGATCGACGTGCCTTCCATCGTCAGATCGCCGTCGGCATGGCCGAACGACAGGCTGGCCGGCAGATCGCGATTGGTGCAGGTGACGTCGATGCTCAGCGTATCGGTCTGCGGCTGCGCCGGATCGAAATCCAGGTCGACGATCGAGATCTCGGTTTCGTAGCCGGGACTGCGGCGCGCCACCAGCTCGTCGCGCCGCGCCAGCCAGAAATGGCCAGCGCGGTTCGGATCGTCGGCGTGATGCAGCGAATAGAACGGCCGGAATTCGATCAAGTCGTTGCCATTGGCGGTCTCGCGCACCAGATGAACGCGGTCGATCGAGTAGATGTCGTAGCCGTGCGCGCGGCGGCCGTCGGCCACCACCGGATAGGCGCTGGCCGTATGCTCGATGCGGATCGGGTCGGCCTTCTGTGCGAACAGGTTGACCACCGGTGTGCAATGCAGCCGCAGATGCTCGGCCTGCAGGCTCTCCAGCAGGCGCGCGGTGTGCGAGTCGCTGCGGATGTCGGTCATCACCAGATGCAGCTGCAGGCGCCGGGTGTTGCCGCCGGCCGGCCCCAGCGCGCGCCGCAGTGCCGCCAGGTCGATGTCGACAAAGTTGAATTTCTCGGCGAAGGCGAAGTGTTCGGACAGCAGCCGGTAGGCGGGATGCGAGCGCGCCGGCGTGTCGATCAGCGCCTCGTCGGCGGCAAAACCGACCTCGCGCAGCGGCACGGCGGACAGCCGCTGCCAGACGCCGGGCCTCGGGCCCTCCAGATACGCTGCCGCGGTATGCAGGAACAGCGCGTCGCCGAGCGCGGCGACGAAGGACGGCTCGCCGTCCAGATAGACCCGCAGCGTATCGAGCGCCAGCGTGTCGAAACCGCCCCGCTCGCCCTGGTATTCGAGCGAGACCGTCAATGCACCGGTCGCGCCCTTGGGCAGCACGGTGGCGGCCGGCGCCACCGCCGCGCCCCGATAGCTGGCCTCGGCGATGCGGACCGGGGCAAACGTCACGTCGTAGGCGGTACGAAAGCGGCATTCGACCCGGTTGACTGGCCGCGTGCTCAGCATCGTGCCGCGCGGCACCGTCATCGGCGCGGACAACTGCGCGGCCGCGCCACGGACATCGAAGTGCGCGATGGAACAGGACGGAAACGGCCGCAGGTAATGCGGATACATGACCTCCAGCAGCGCTTCGGTCAGTTCCGGGTAGTCGTCGTCGAGCTTCTTGCTGATGCGCGCCGTCAGGAAGGCGAAGGACTCGACCATCCGCTCGACGTGCGGATCGTCGCAACCGTCGGCCGACATGGCGAGCCGCCCCGCGATCTTCGGATATCGCTCGGCGAAGTCGCGCGAATACCGGCGCAGATAGGCCAGTTCACGCTCGTAGTAAGGCAGTAGCTCTTCCATGGCTGCTCGGCGGTCGGTGCGTGGCGGTGGCGGGTCGGATTGGCTCGGGCATGGCTTGGGACAATGACCCGTTCATGGATCCGTGCATGGGTCAAGGGCCATGCGCCTGCCTTGTCAGGTTCGTCCCCGCGTCACCGAGTACTGCAGCGTCGACGGCTGCAGCAACGCATCGAAGCTCACCGGCTCCCGCGCCGGCCCCACCAGCAGCATGGCGGTGATGCCGAAGCACAACGCATTGGTGTTGCGCTCGCTGACATCCAGCGACACGGTGACATTGCGCAGCCGCGGCTCGTGGCGCTCGATGGCCTTGGTCAGCGACTGGCAGATGTAGTTGCGGTCGTAGTAGCTGGCCAGACTGAGCCCGGCGAAATCGTTGAGCCCGTACGTCAGCAGCGAACGCTTGCACTCCGGCAGGCCGCTCAACTGCGCTTCGTCGATCACGATGCGCGTATTGAGCAACGCCTCGATGTCGCGCGCCACCGTCGACTTCAGCTCCTCGAGCGTCAGCTGCCGCATCGCGGTGGGCAGCGGCGCGTGGGGCTCGTCGTCGAACAGCTTGTCGAGCAGACTCGGTTCGAAACCTTTCATGGCAAGCGCCGGCACCCCGGCAACCCGCGCGTTGCCGCGCCGAATCGCCAGGATGCCGGCATTCGCTTCAACCGATCATCGGCCAGCATCGCCCCCAAGGAACGGCATCAGACCGAGTAGGTCTTGTCGTTCTTGGTCAGGCTCCAGGCGCCCTGCGAGTTGCCGCCCTGGTTGCCGCCGATCTTCTGCTGGGTGTACTTCCACTGCACCGCGGCATACTTCAGCGAGAACTTGTCGGTCGGCAGGCCTTCGGCCGCGACCTTCGCATCCACCGCGCCCAGGATCGCGTTCTTCAGCTTGATTTCCAGGTACTTGACGCGCTTGCCTTCGCCGTCCGCGCGCATGAAGTCGATCGTGACCTCGTCGAAGGTCGTGCCGCCCGACGCGTGCTGATACAGCAGCGGGCTCACCACGTCCATGTCCTTGGTAAAGATCATTTCGCCGTGCTCGCAGCGCTCGGCGGTGTGACCGCCAGCGGTCGAAGCGGTCGCCGAACGCGGCTGCTTGATGTTGTGCTCCCAGCTGAGGACTTCGATCCAGTCCTTGTGGTCCTTGTCCTGGGATTCACCCTTGATGGCGGGATTACCGAACTTGACGTAGATATCCTTCATGAGACCCTCGATGAGATAGTGGCTTTGTTTCGCCTTAGAAAGTACTGCTGCCTCGGCCGTCGGACGCCGGCACAATGCCGGGCACCGACGGCAACCGGTTACGAGTTGGCGGCCTGCGGCAGGTCGGCGACCAGGCGCAGCGAAATCGACAGCTCGTCGAGTTGGAAATGCGGACGCAGGAAGGCTACCGAACGGTAAGCGCCGGGCTTGCCCGGGATTTCGGAAACCTGGATCGACGCCTCGCGCAGCGGGAACTGCGCCTTCTGCTCCTGGCTGGCGTTGTCGTCCAGCAGAACGTATTGCGAGATCCAGCGGTTCAGGAAGCTTTCAACGTTCTGGGCCGAAGCAAAGCTGCCGATCTTGTCGCGCATCATCGCCTTCAGGTAATGAGCGACGCGCGAGACCGAGAAGATGTACTGCAGCTGGGCGGACAGCACCGCGTTGGCATTGGCGCTGTCGGTGTTGTACTTCTTCGGCTTCTGCACCGATTGCGCGGCGAAGAAGGCCGCGTAGTCAGAATTCTTGCAATGGACCAGCGGGATGAAGCCCAGGTCGCTGAGCTCCTTCTCGCGGCGGTCGGTGATCGCGATCTCGGTCGGGCACTTGAGCGCGATCTCGCCGTCGTCGGTCTTGAAGGTGTGGGTCGGCAGGTCTTCCACCAGGCCGCCACCCTCGACGCCGCGGATCGCCGCGCACCAGCCGAAGTCCTCGAACGCCGCGGTCAGGCGCGCGCCGAAGGCCCAGGCGGCGTTGCACCACAGGTACTTGCTGTGATCGGTACCGTCGACGTCTTCGACGAAGTTGAAGCCCTCGACCGTGGTGCCGTCCTTCGGGTTGTACGGCAGGCGGCCCAGGAAGCGCGGCATCGTCAGGCCGACGTAGCGCGAATCCTCGGACTCGCGGAACGACTTCCACTTGGCGTATTCGACGGTGTCGAACACCTTGGCGAGGTCACGCGGCTTGCCCAGGTCGGCAAACGATTCCAGGCCGAACAGCTCCGGCGAGGCCGAGGCGATGAACGGCGCGTGCGCGGCCGAGGCGACGTGCGACATCTGTTCGATGAAGTAGATGTCTTCCGGCTGGCGCGTGATTTCATAGTCGCCGATCAGCGCGCCGAACGGTGCGCCGCCGAAGGTACCGAACTCTTCCTCGTAGACCTTCTTGAACAGCGCGCTCTGGTCGAAATCGATCGCGGTCTTGAAGTCGCGCACCAGGTCGCGCTTCGTTGCGTTCAGCGCCTTGATCTTGATCATCGTGCCGGTCTGCGTTTCCTTGACCAGGTACGACATGCCGCGCCAGGTGCTTTCCAGCCTCTGGAATTCCGGCGCGTGCATCACGGCGCTCAACTGCGCCGAGATCAGGCGGTCCAGCTCGGCCACGCGGGCATCGAGCGTCGCGGACAGGTTGTCCGACACCACCACGGTGCCGTCCAGTACTTCCTTGACCAGCTCGCCGATGATGTCCTTGGCACGCGCGTGTTCGGCGTCGGACTTGGCGACACGGCTTTGCTCGACGATCTCGTCGAGCAGGCTGGCATTGGCAACGGGCGCCGCCTGCGCGGCGACTGCGGCTTGCGTCTCAGGCATCCTGACCACCCTTCGGTTCCTTGCCGCCATGGCCGAGCTGCTGCAGCTTCTCGGTATTGGTCAGCACTTCGCTAAGCAGATCTTCGAGCTTGTCGTTGCCGGCGAGCTTGTTACGCAGGTCGGCCAGCTTCGAGCGGGCCTCGAGCAGCTTGCGCAGCGGCTCGATCTGGTCGACCACGGCTTCCGGGCTGAAATCGTCGAGCGAGCGGAACTTCAGGTCGACGCCGAACTTGCCGCCATCCTCGGACAGCTTGTTGGGGACCTGAAAAGCCGCGCGCGGCTCGACCGCCGACATCACGTCGTCGAAGTTGTCCCGATCGATATTGACGAACTTGCGGTCGCGCAGCTTGGGCAGCGCGACTTCCGACTGGCCGGACAGGTCCGCTACCACGCCGACGACGAAGGGCAATTCCTTCTGCTCGATGGCGTCGCCCTTCTCGACGTCATAGGTGAGCTGCACCCGGGGCGGACGCACCTTCTGCAGACGCTTCTGCACGCTTTCCTTCTTGGCCATGCGGATTCTCCGGTTGTTCCGGTCGTGTTTGTCGGGGTGTTCGGGACGTGGGTGCCTGGCCGTGGATCAGCGCAGCGCGCCGAACGGATCGGCGGAACCACCGCCGGCATTAGCGGCGGCCGGCGCGGCAGCCGGAGCCGCCTGTTCCGCGGGCGCGGCCTTGGCGCGCGGCGCCGGACGCGCGACCGGACGCTTGCGCACCGGCGGCTTCTTTTCCTCGGGGAACAGCACCTGCTCGCCCAGCGTTTCGCGCAGCATCTTGGCCAGCACCTGCGCGTCGGTGCGCACGTCCCCCGCCAGCGCGCTGTCGTCGCGCAGTTCCATCACCGAGCGGCGCGCCACGCGCAGGCCGCTGACGGCCAGGATGCTCTTGGCCTTGCGATCGTTGCTGTCGCGCTGCAGCGCCTCTTCGGCAGCGAGGATGGCCTGCGGATATTTCTCGTCGGCGTACTGGATCTGCGCGATCTGCGACCACGGCTCCTGGCGAGCGGGGTTCGCCTTCGCGATCTCTTCGTACAGGCTCACCGCCTGCTCACGCTGGCCGCCCTTCAATGCCGCGTCGGCCTGCGCCATGCTTTGCGTGAATGCCTCTTCCGATTGCGGACCCGAGGTGCTCCCCGTGGAGGCGCAACCGGAAAACAATGCGGCGGCACCAATGGCAATTGCAAAAGATCGTGAAAAGCGAAAAGGGATCATGGCTCTGACCGTCGCGTGGCTTTGTTGTTGACGTATTGTTCAATGCCTTCTCCGCGCTGGATAAAACAAAGCGGAGTAATTGATTGGTAAGCGATATTGGCCCAATCGGCGCGCAATAGTACACTCTGCGCGTCGCCGCTGACAACCATACCGAGGGTAGGTTCCAGACAGTGAATTAAATGAAACTGAATTCTGGTTTTCATGTGGCAATGCATGGTTGTGCAAGCCATTACATAACACCGCCGCCAGACGTCAGGGTCGCCCGCCACATAGCACAGGCCAATAAGAAGAATCCGATTTGTATGACTTTTTTACAATTCTTTATAAAACCCCGGATAGCACTGGCCGGGCTGGCCGTCGTCACGCTGGCGTCATGCTCCGTTGGTACGCAAGTCCTGGCCGGCGCAGCCGGTGGAGCGCTGGAAGCGTTGGGAATCAAGCCTACCAACGTACCGGATGCGCAAAAGCCGCCGCGGCAGGTACCATTGCGGCTTTATGCCGGCAATAACCTGAATGCGGCCAATGACAACCGCGCCGCGGCATTGGTGGTACGGGTTTACACCTTAAAGGAATCGACCGCCTTTATGCAGGCGCCCTTCGACGCCTTTGTCGATCCGGCGCGCGAAAAACAGGTGCTCGGTTCCGAATTGGTCAACGTTCGCGAAATCACGCTGATTCCGGGTCAGCGTTATGACGTGATGGAAAAAGTCTCGCGCGAAGCGGGTGCGATCGGCGTGGTCGCCTTGTTCCGCAGTCCGGCGCCGCAGCGCTGGAAATTCGCCTTCGATGCAGCAAAGGGAGAGAAGTCCGGTATCACGATCGGCCTGCATGCCTGCGCGATGACGCTGACCGCGGGCGAGCCGCTGACGCCCAGCGATGGCGTGCCGCGGTCCTCGCTGAACCTGCTGTCGCCGACCAGTTGCCGGGCGTGAGAGCGCAGCCATGATGGCATCCATTGCCCGCGGCCGCGCCGATCGGGACAAGAAAGACAACAAGGCTATACAAGGCTAATTGTGAGCGATTCCGCCAAGATCCTCTGGGGCGAAGGTCTATTCCTTCGCCCGCAGCATTTCCAGCAGCAGGACGCCTATCACGAGGCGCGGCTGCACGCCACCGCGCAGGCGATCCAACCCTACGCCTGGGGGGTGCGCCACGCCCGCTTCGATACCGACGCACTCGCCAGCGGCATTCTGCGCATCAGCGAACTGTCGCTGTTCTTTCCCGATGGCGAATGGTATTGCGCGCCGCAATCGGACGAATTGCCGGCGCCGCTCGCCCTGGCCAATCTGCCGGCCGGCGTTTCCGAATCGACGTTCCATCTCGCGCTCTATCCGCTGCGCGATTTCGGCGGCAATTACCGCGAAGCCAGCGAAGGCTCGCCCTCTTCCCGCTTCGTCGGCCACCAGCGCGACACCGCCGATCTGTTTACCGAAGCAGAGCCGGCATCGATCACCTATCTGAAGAAGGCGGTCAAGCTGGTCGCCGATTCGGAACCGCGCGACCAATATATTTCGCTGCCGATCGTCCGCGTGCGCCGCACGGCCACCGGCGGTTTCGAGCTGGACGAGAATTTTGTCGCGCCAAGCCTGGCCATCAACGCATCGGCCGTGCTGTATCAACGGCTGCGCCGACTGCTCGATGCGCTGCAGGCCAAGGTCAATGCGCTGTACGGCTTCCATCGCGAGCCGACCAAGAACATCATCGAATTCCGCTCCGGCGATATCGCGTCGTTCTGGCTGCTGCATACGGCCAACGCCTCGTTCGCCGCGCTGTCGCACCTGTATCACCATCCCGAGGTCCATCCCGAACGGCTGTTCCAGGAACTGCTGCGCCTCGCCGGCGCCTTGATGACCTTCTCCAAGTCGTACTCGCTGGCCGACCTGCCGGTCTACGACCACGGCAATCCGGGCAAGGTCTTCGCGCAACTCGACACGATGGTGCGCGAGTTGCTCGATACCGTCATTTCCACGCGCTATTTCGCGATTGCGCTCGACGAATCGCGGCCATCGTTCCATCTCGGCCGCCTGGACTCCGGCAAGATCGACGACAAGACCCGCTTCTACCTGTCCGTATCGGCCGACATGCCGACCGTCGAACTGGTCGATGCGATTCCCGCGCGCTTCAAGGTCGGTGCGCCTGACGACGTCGACAAGCTGGTGCTGTCGTCGATGCCCGGCGTGCCGCTGACCTATACGCCGCAGGTGCCGCCCGCCATCCCGGTGCGCCCCGGCGCCTGCTATTTCGCCGTCGAGGCACGCGGGCCGTTGTACGAACGCATGCTGCAGGCGGGCACGATCACCATCTATACGCCGGCCGGTATCCGGGAACTTCAACTTGAACTGATCGCGGTGACCTCATGAGCTCCACTTCGATGCCCTCGCTGTTTGGCGACGCCCCCGCCGGCGCGGCCAGCACCTTTGCCGATTCGGGCGACGCCTCGCGCCACGCGCGCACGCTGCTCGATCTGCTGTACGACGGCTTCTTCATGCTGTTCCTGCTGCGTAATGGCCAGCCGCCCGACAGCGCCGAGAACTTCCTTGCCAAGGTACGTGGGTTTCTCGACGAGTTCGACCGTGGCGCCAAACGCCTGAACGTGTCGGCCGACGATGTCTTCGACGCCAAGTACGCGTTCTGCGCGGCCATCGACGAGACCATCCTCGCCTCGGACTTCGCAATTCGCGCCGATTGGGAGCGCCGCCCGCTGCAGCTGGTGCTGTTCGGCGAGCAGCTTGCCGGCGAAGCCTTCTTCACCAAGCTCGAGGCGCTGCGCGCACAGGGCGCTCCGCGTCTGCAGGCGCTGGAAGTCTTCCACATGTGCCTGCTGCTGGGATTTCGCGGCAAATACATCCTCGAAGGCCCGGAGAAGCTGTCCTACCTGACCGCGCGGCTCGGCGACGAGATCGCCGCGATCAAGGGCAAGCGCGCGCCGTTTGCCCCGCACTGGCCGCTGCCCGACAAGATCGCGCACACGCTCAAGCGCGAGACACCGCTGTGGATCTTCGGCGCCGTGTTCGCGCTGATCGCGCTGCTCGGCTACCTCGGCTTGTCGTCGGTGCTGAACAAGCAGACCAACGACGCGATGCAGGAGTACTCACAGGTAATCAAGCTCGGTCCGCGCTTCTCGCATCTGACGATTTCGCTGCCGTAAGGCGGATGCCGATCGAACGCCTGGTCGCGCCGCACTGACACAGAGAGAGCTCCGAAGCCGGACGCCTACCACCACCTCGCCAAGGTAGCCATGATGCCCACCACGTCGCTGCCGTCGGCCGTACTTGCCTCGCTGCTCGGCCAGGGCACGCGGCAGATCGCGCTCGACACCCCGCTTCGCGAAGCGAATCTGATCGTCGAGCGCTTTACCGCGATCGAGGCGGTCTCGCAGCCCTTCGCCATCGAGATCGACTGCCTGTCGCCGTCGGCACATCTCGATACGGTCGAACTGGCGCGCCAGGAAATCACGCTGCGGCTGATGCTGGCCGACGGCCGCTACCGCGCCTGGCACGGCTTCGTCGTCGATTGCGCGGCAATGGGCGGCGACGGCGGCCTGGCCCGTTACCGGATCACCGTGGCCCCTTGGCTCGAGCGCCTGCGCGGCCGCGTCGACTGCTACGTCTACCAGGACAAGACCGTGCAGGAGATCGTCGAGGAAGTGTTCCGCGACTATCCGGCCGCCAACTTCCAGTTCTCCGTCTCCCAACCGCTGCGCCGCCGCTCGATCTGCGCCCAGTACCGCGAGAGCGATTTCGACTTTGTGCAGCGGCTACTGGCCGAGGAAGGCCTGTCGTATCGCTTCGAGCACCTGCAGGGCGAAGACGACAAACCGGAAGGCAGCCAGGCTCGCCACAAGCTGGTGGTGTTCGACAACGATGCCGAACGCCCGCCCTGCCCCCAAGCGAGCATCCGCTTCCATCGTGCCGACATGACCGAGGAAACGGACACGATGACGGTCTGGTCCACGCGGCACAGCATCGGACCCAATGCCGTCACCGTCTCGTCGTGGGACTACAAGACGCTGACCGCCGCCTCGGCACAGGCCAATGCCGCGGCGGTGCCCGGCGAGTGGCCCACGCTGGAATCGTTCGATGCGCTGGGGCCCTATCGCTATCCCGATGCGGCGACCGCCGACCGTGCGGCGCAACTGCGCATGCAGGCCGAGGAAAGCGGCTTTGTCCGCTTCGACGGCGCCGGTACTGTGCGTCAGTTGGGCGCCGGTCAGCGCTTTGCCCTGACCGAACATTTCGCAGCCGACGGCGACGAGTTCGTCGCGCTGTCGGTGCGCCACGAAGCGGCCAACAACCTCGGCGCCGATGTCGCCAAGCTGCTCGGCACCACCGACATCGAGGCTGGCGGCTATCGCAACACGCTCGAAGTGGTGCGGGCCGATGCCCCGATCGTGCCGCGCTTTCGCGCCAAGCCGACCGCCCCGGAAGGCCAGACCGCGATCGTCATCGCCGAGGGTGAGACGCCCCTGCACACCGATCGCGATCATCGTGTGCGTGTTCGCTTTCCTTGGCTGCGGGCCCCTGCGCCGGCTGACCAAACCGGCCAGGCGGGCCAAGCCGCGGCCTTCACCGATCCCGGCTCTGATGACCTGACCCAGGTCACCGCCTGGGTCCGCGTCGCCGGCGCCATGGCGGGCCCCAACTGGGGCACCCACCACCTGCCGCGCGTCGGCACCGAACTGCTGCTGACCTTCCTCGACGGCGACATCGACCGGCCGCTGGCCGCGATGCAGCTGCACAACGAACAGGACACCCCGCCCTGGACCAACGACGACAAGCCGCTCGCTTCGATGCTGTCCGGCTGGCATACCCGCGGCCTGGGCGGCGATGGTTATAACCAGTGGGTCGTCGACGACTTCAAGGGCCGGCTGCGCATGCGGCTGGCCAGCTCCGCGGCGCAGGCCCAATTGAATCTGGGCTATCTGGTCGCTCAGGACCCGCAGGATGCGCAGCGCGGACCGTGGCGCGGCACCGGGGCTGAGCTGCGCAGCGATGCGTGGGCGGTGGTGCGCGCCGGCCAAGGCCTACTGCTATCGACCACCGCTCGTCCGCGCGCCACCGGCACCGTGATGGGCATGCCCGAGGCGATCGCGCTGCTCAAGGGCGCGCAACGCACCGCCGACCGCCTGTCGACGGCGGCACGCACGCAAACCGCCCTGCCCCTGGCTGCCAACGAAGCTTTCGAGCCGCTGCTGACCATGGTCGAGCCCCAACAGGATGGGCACTACGCCGACACGGTCAATGGGCAGGATGCCAAGCAGCCGGACGGTAAGCCCGTCGAGCGCTTCGCCGAGCCGTTGCTGGTAGCGGAGGCGCCGACTTCCATCGCGGTGTCGAGCCAAGAGACCACCGCAGTCTATTCGGGCCGACATCTGCATGGGACCGTGCAATCGGACTGGCAGTTGACAGCCGGCAAGACCATTGCGATGGCCGCCGCTCAAGGCGTGTCGCTGTTCGTGCAGCGCAATGGCTTGAAGGCCGTGGCGGCGAACGGGCCACTGTCGGTGCAAGCGCACGACGGCGCGATGGCGATTTTGGCGGACAAGGAAGTGGTGGTGACCTCGTCAAATGAGGCGGTCGAGATTCTGGCGAAGAACACCGTCGTGCTGCACGGCGCGGATTCGGCGATCCGGCTGGAGGGGAACGCGATTACGTTCGAGACGCCGGGGATGTTTGAGGTTAAGGGGGCTGGGCATCCGTTTAGTGGTGGGGCCGGAAATGCCGCCAGCATCCCCGCCCTTCCCACTGGCGCCACCGCGCTCGACCACTGGATCGAGATCAATCACCGCGACGTTGACGGTGAGCCGTTCGAAGGCCAAGCCTACAAGATCCACTTCGAGGATGGCCAAATCATATCGGGCAAGCTCGACGCCGCGGGTCATGCCCGCCATGAAGGTGTACCGCCGAAAGCGGTGCGCGTCGAATACGAATTACCCCCTCCCGGCGAAGACGAGCCGTGGGATCCCATCGCCAAACTGATTCAAGCCTCTCGCTCCAAGCTCGGATAAGACAACAATGTGGGAAGAACTCGAGAACGCGCTTGCGTGGTTCAAAAGCGCACCGTCCGACTGGGTCAAGAGCGGCAAGCAAAACCTCGCTGCGGCGGCGGAGTGGATCTGGACCGTAATCCAGGGCGATTTCGCCGACGAGCAATCCACCGCGCAAGTTGCGACGGGGACAGTCATCTCGATGATCCCCTTCGTCGACCAGATTTGCGACGTGCGGGACGTGGTCGCCAACTGTCGCAAGATCAATCAGGACACTTCCGATAAATGGGCGTGGATTGGGCTCATCTTGACCCTTATCGGGCTGTTTCCGGTGTTGGGATCGCTGGCAAAGGGCTGCTGCAAGATTCTATTTGCGTATGGACGCAAGTCTCTTGCCCGCGCCAGCAAGGCCGCCTTGGATGCGGATTTTTGGAAAGCCAGTAAACCATTTGTGGAGGCCGGCATCTTGACGCTGAACAGGCACCTTGAGTCGTCGGCAGTGCGCCGGGCGCTGAAGCTGGCCAAAATCGCGAACCCTTACCGGTGGCTTGCGGACAAGATCCGAGAAGTAATGGCGCGCCTCAGCGTTGCCGAACTGACAAGGTCCTTTGACAAGTCGATGGAGGCGTTCAACTATTTTGTCAATTTGATTAAGCGCTGGGGTACTGTGCCCATGGGTGCACAGGCGGAGGAATTGCTTGCTGTTGTGCAAAAAACCCGGGAAACAATGACCCAAAGACTTGGAGAATTCCTCACTCCCGTGCACGAATGGCTCCATCGCCTGGCGCGCCGCCTTGAAATCGAAGCGGACATACAATATCGCGCTCATGTTAATGCGATCAATCCACACAAATATCGCTTCATAACTCCGGATGAAGAGGCGAAGCTAATCGCAGATCATAAGCCGAACTGGACGACCAACTTAAAGAAGTTGCCATACGAGCCCATGCGTCGCTTCCGACCGGTCGACGGCTGGCCCGACTTAGACCCGGTGGTTCCACCTAGCAAGAAGCATCCACTCGATTCCGCCTACAAGACCTTCCACAGCGCTGAAGCTAAAACGATTCCTCCTGGAGAGGTACTTTATCGGGTGGTAGACCCCTCGTCGGGAGATAACAGCATTTGTTGGATGCGTAAGGGGGAATATGAAGCGCTTACTGGCCGCGCGGATTGGCGTAGTCGCTTCGCAGTTTGGCGCAGTTGGAATCGCAACGGAGAGTATGTAACTTATACGGTGCCGCCCGGCCCCGGCCTACGAGTGTGGGAAGGGCCGGCAGCCAGTCAGCGCCTCGCCGGCCATCCAGAACATGCTCTAGAGGGAGGGGGCATGCAGATTGTTCTTGATCCCACCCACCTGCATCCTGAATATCTAGGCAAGCGAATGTCGACTCCGTGGGGATATACCGATTTTCCAGGAGAGACCGACGAGTTCCTTGGGCTGCCGAAACTCGCAAACAATTTGAACAAGAAGAATTTGCCGCCCGACCATCCAATGAAGGACAACACGTGACCACGCCACTCTACGCTCAGGAGATCTATCTACTGGAACGCTACAGTTCTCCTGAGTATTTTGACAGCATGCGGCGCGCCTGGGAAACCATGCTGAGTCATGTCGAAGACTGCTTGGCACGTTTCATGACACAGCTGCCTGCGGACTATCGGAATCGCCCGCTTCCCATGCAACCAGACGTAGTTTGGGGCCAACGTGTACTTCCGAATTTTCGCCGAACCTCCCTAGTTCTGGATGACGGCTTTATCAAGCTCACTCACGGTGACGCCTCCGGACTGTTTGCTGCTGCCGGCGTCAATGGCGGCGTACGAGGACAAAGGGAATTCTCCTCCGACTGGTTCGATGAGGTGGACCCCGATGCAGGCGGGCTGTATCACGAGCTGCTCTACAAGGCTGATATGTATGCGTCAAACATCAGTGCTACGGTAGAAGCGGGATGGCCGCAAACTGTACTTTCCACAGATTATTCGACTCGGCATCAAGGGCCGCTTGATGCGCCCGCAGAATGGCCGAAGTATGAACTGGACGTCGCAGAAAGAATCCGGACTGGTGAACCAGTTAAGGAGTCTGGCGTCTACCTTCCAGATATCGACGATTCGTGCGCACAGTTCTTGGTAGCCGGTAAGCCAGCCCCCCCTGCATTGATTGGATTCGACGGCCAACAGTATGTGTCGGCGAATTTGGCTATCTGGACACGCGTCCGTCGCGTAGAAGGCGAAAGCGTAGCCGATGGGCTTGCCGACCTGTCGGCCGCGACGGAGGTACGACAGTCTGTCCGTGTGCCGGGCGGCGACGTATGCCCGAGGAGCGGATGGTGGTTCACGCCATCGAGGGCCGCTTCGCGTCGGTATTTCAATCAGGGCGAGTCGTTTCCGATCGTGGAAGGGAGTGAGTATGGTGTGACCTTCTGGCAGTGGGATGTCGACCAATCCCATCCCCAACTGTAAGCGTCATCATCGAGTTGGATTATCACGCTGCAAAGCACGTAGGGCTATTAACCTCACAATTCCTTTTCTCAAACACCTGCCGCTTTATTTGCTCAACAGGATGCCATTGCCTAATGCCTGGAACAGCTATTCCTAAATGCCTTCAAAAAATCGAGCTCAGCCTTCGTCGACAGAAGCCGGATATCGAATTGCTGCCAAGATCCTGACTCCTCAGAAGTTTCCAGGTCAGCTCTGAATGCATCAAATTTTACTGACATAGCTCTTAATTTTTCTCTGCAGTCATTATTTGCAGTAGAGCTCACAACCTCATCAATATTTTTTTGATATTTCGCGATCGCCTCGTCATAACATCCCTTCAGGATGAGGCCGCACCCAGATCCACACGATGTTAGTTCAGCACGGACGCGCTTTATGCATAAATCAAAATTTTTGTCCTTTACCGTTGCCCCATAGGCATATATTGGAAAACAAAGAAGCAACAATAGCGCCCACTTGAGATTGAGAAAATTACACCGGCTCTTCATAATCCACTCTCACTGTAACGTTGTTGCGGGGCACCACAAAATCGCGAATTGCTGATGTGTCATCATCATCCATTAGTATTCGCGCAGCGTATCTCGCATATGCCTGACGCTCATAATATCCGTTCCCACCGCCATTCACGAGGATATTAATCCTATGGATCGCCCTTGAATTGAACTCAGTGTCAGCTACACGGTTAATATTTATCTCAGTGCCGGTTCTGTTGAGAACTTTCTGCACCCAATAGAATCCTCCACTGTCACACGCCGTGTGTGCATCCGTTTCCACTATGGACGGATCATAGCGAGGCGCCCAACGTCTTGGCGTACCAATAACCCTAACAACACGTCCTCTGTCATCTCGTTGAGTCGGGTCTGCCCAATAGTGGCTTGAATCGGCTCTGATTCGGCGATCTCCGTATGTGCCGTGAAATTCCCTAAACCCGCGAAACTCACCATAGTCGGCATAGTTGCCCGCCCAGGTGAGTTGCATTATGCCGCGGCCATAAAAGGCCGCATAGTACTCTGCCATCGGAATCAATGGATGCGGAGCGCCCCTTCCATACTCATATACAACTTGCCAACGATCTGTTTCTATGATTGTTTGCGCAAAGAAGTGAGCAAATCTTTGCCTGGCCGAACTGACTCCGTATTTTCTCGCGGTCCTATTGAGGTGAGCAAAATAAGGACGAAGCCGGTTAATGGAGGAGATACGACTCACTAGGCCAGCGGCTTGGGCGGTCCTTACCTGACCGGTCTGCGAATAGGCTATGCGCCTAGGTATAAGCCGTGACATTTCGTCTAGGCTGAGCCAGCCGCATCGCCTAAATACTTGCACGAAGGCTCTTGGATGGAAATGCCAATGTCCGCCCGGTAGCGCCCTAGGTGCTTCTGATTGACCTTGCCCGTTATATTGAGACGCCTGCAACGCAGCCTGCCCCCAGAATGCCAACGCCTGAACGTGTGCCCGAATCCGGCCAAACTGCTCCTCCGTCATCGGCGTCGGGTTGTTCGGGCTCCGCACCTTCAGCCATCCCCATCGCGCTTCGACGGTGCTGGCATCCCACTCAGTCGGAAACTTGCAGATAAGCCGCTTCAAGAATGCCTGAATCTGCGGCGACCGTAGGCGCTCGTGCGCTTCATCGGCTGAGACACTGCCGTCTCGGTTCACGTCGACGGCGCGCAGGATGGTCGGCGCATTGCAGAGGCTGTTACCGTCCTCGGCGTCTTGGACCAAGAACCATCCGCGCCAGTGCGGAAAATCCGCATCGCTGTACTTCGTTACGCCAGCAGCGTTGAGGTTTACCCACCCGGTACCAGCAGGCGTACGAATCTGGCGCCAGTGCGGTACGTCCTGCGGCACCAAGGCGTCAGGGCCGATGACCCGCCCGAAGCGAAGCAACTCATATACTGCGCTCGGTGCCGGACGAGCATTGACTGGATATGCATCGCTGATGGCATTGGCATCGCGATACAGGTTGTATTCAGCGTCGCGTTCGGTGAGCGGGTCACCCAGCGCCGTACCGACCGGACGATAGGTCGTCACGTACGCATTGCCTCGCGCATCTTGCGCGCCGTCTCCTTCCGCATAGCGCAAGCCAACAAAGAGCTCTTCACCGAGCGGCGTCCCGCCGGCCGGCGCAGGCTGGTTCAATGGCGGACGCTCCGCATAAACCTGCGTACTTGCCGGGAGCCGGAAATAGATCTCACCGAAGACCGCATCGTCACGGCCATCCCGTGTCAGGGGGACATCGCCACTCGTCCTGCCGATCAGCTGGCGCAAGTTATCGTCGTCACAGATGATTTCGAAGTGGATCCGATTTGCCTGCCCGCGAACGTAGCCCGCCTGGCCCAGCTCGGCTTTTCGGTTGATCCGACTACCAACCTGAACCGTGTTCCTGACCGTATGCAGGTGCATATAGATGGAGAAGAACACAACACGGGTCGGCGCATTGCCCTGACGAGCGGCGCCAATCTCCGTTTCATGCCGAATGACGACCACTCCATCGCTGGTGCGGCCACCGAAACTCAACGGACTGTCAGGCGCAGGCGGAGGCGGCGGCTCGTGGGATCCGCGTCGATAGACGACTGTGCCGTCGGCAATCGCTCGTACCGGTTCCGTACCATTGGTACCCCGCGCAGGGGCCGTCAAATGCAAGCCTCCGTGCCAGCCGAGGTTATAGCTAACCGGATACGACCCGTCGCCCCGCTCGCCACCGGACATTGCGGCGTCGATCCATTCGCTTTCGGTTTGGTTGGCAGCGCGCGGCGGCAAAAAAGGAGGGCTGATCAGCATGGAGCTCGACCGGAGAAGTCAGTCTTAAATTGAGAAGGGGTAGTCGTTGTGGGGCGAAATGCTGTTCTGAGGGAATAGCGGCAGATCACGGTCAGTGCGAGCCGGCCCCTCAAACTTCCTCTGCGCACTCTTGTAAGTAATCGCCCCCGGGCACTCCACCGTAATATTCCCACCCTCGATCGTGATCGAAGCCCCGCCGGCCGTCGCCACGCGAATGCGCTTCGCGGCAGCAAAGTCCACCTGCATATTCGCCGACACGACCTTCAGCTCATCCTTGGCCTGCAGCTTCATCACGTCGTGCTGGGCTTGCACGTCGATGTCCTCGCTGCCCGCGATCAGCTTCAGGCCGGTGTCGCCTTCGCCCGCTTTCTCCAGCGCCGCGGCAATGCCGAGTGCCTGGCCGTTGTGCAGCCGTGCCTGTTTGCCGATCGCCAGGTTGGTGTCCTGCCCTGACGCCATGCCCAGCGACTTGCCGTTGACCATCTGCAGTTCCTGCCCGGCGATCATCGTCAGACCGGCACGGCCGGCCAGTTGCACGATGGCTTCGCTCGGATGCGGCACCTTGCCTTGCGTCTGCAGGTTACCGCTGGCGGCATCCTGCATCGCGGCGTCGTAGTCCTTGCCGTCGACCATGCCGGAGGCGGCGGTCTCGAGCTTGGCCAGCGGGGCTTGGTCGTCCTTGGCGGTCAGCAATGCAACGGTCTGGTGTTTGACCGCACCCTCGCCCAGCGTCTGCGTCAGCGACTTCGCCTGGCGGATCAGCGCGATGCCGGCGGCGTTGTCGCCGGTCGGCACCGGCCGCTGGCTCTGCGCATCGCGATAGGTGCTGATCAGCACGCCGGCCTTGCCGCGAATCGCGCCGTAGCCGTCGGTGCGCAGCTCGAACCCTTCGCCGCGGAAGCTGCCGCGGTAGTTGTCCTGCTGGTGGATCAGGTGGCCGAGATTGAGTTGGCTGTGCTGGACCGTCGTGGCCAGTTGCGTGCGCAGCTGGTTGTCGCTGTCGTCGAACACCAGCTGGTTGGTGCCGTCGCCACCGTGCTCGCGGCTCTTGAAGCCACTCAGTGCGGCGGCGTTGCGGTGTCCTTCCTGATCAGCGCTCATGCCGTGCCAGGCGGGCGCATGGCCACCGGCGACATTGGCCTGCGCGCTTGGCGCGGTGTCGCTGCCTTGCTGATACACCGAGGCATCGGCGGCAGCGGCCTGCTTGCCGCCCGGCGTCGGCGCAATGCCACCCTCACCCTGTCCGTTGTACAGTGCGCCGATCACGATCGGTTGATCGATATCGTCGTCGGCGAACTTGACCAGCACCTCCTGGCCGATACGCGGCAGCCATTGCCAGCCCATGCCGGCACCGGCCTGGCGCTGAGCGACGCGGACCCAGCGCGTGCTGCGGTCATCGTCGCGCTCGCCCTTCTGCCACGGGAAGCGGACCCGAATCTCGCCGCGCGGGCTGACATGGTGCTCGGCATCGCCGCTGGGCGTGGTCTCGCCTTGCGGGCCGACCACGGTCGCGGTCTGCACGCCGATCGCGGTCGGCGCGGCAAACAGCCTGGTGCCGTTGCCATCGACCACGCGCGGGCGCCACGGCCGGCGCGCATCGCAGGCGCGGAACAGATTGGCATAGCCGTATTGCTCGGCCGCCTGGCGCAGCGACGCCGTCGGCACGCTGCGCTCCACCGCATCGCCAAGCGCCAGGAAGCCCATCGTCATCGGCCCATTCTCCGGCGCGCTGGGCGGCGTATCGAAGCACAGCGCGGCCTCGAGCGGGCCGAGCCGCTGACCCAGCGCGGCGCGCGTCTCTGCTGCCAAATTGTTCAGGCCGCAGTGCTCGACGATATCGAGCAGCAACGGATAGGCGGCCTCGGCATCTTCCTGTTTGGGCAGATGCGGACAATCGGAGACCGCCACACGGGTGCCGCTGACGAAGGTGCGCACCGTACCCTGCCCGGCGAACAGCTGCGCGCGTGCCTCGATGCTCTCCATCAACTGCTCGGCCAGCCGCTGCGCGCCGGCGGCATCGCCGACCACCGACTGGCTGACCGACAGATAGGGCTCCGGGCATTGCGCGCCGCCGCCGAGCTTGGCTGGCGCATGGCCGCGCAGCGTGCGCTTGCCGTTGCCGTCCCACGCCACCACCGCGACGCCGGGCACCGTCACGCGGCTATGGCAAGCGAGCTGCTGCACAGCGTCGGCTTCTTCCTGGCTGTGGGCGCGGTGATAGCGAATGCCTGAAACCTGACCTTCCGGCAATTGCGGGCTGTCCGCGAAGATCGTCATCGCATGGCCGGACGGCGCCTGCTCGTCGTCGACGAAGGCGAAGCCCAACCCTGCCTCGGCCAGCAGCCGCGACAGGAACGCGTAATCGGTCTCGCGGTATTGGCTGACGTGTTCGCACGGACCCAGCGTGTCGATGCGCTGCTGCGCGCCCGCGGTATAGCGCCATACTGCATGCGGCGCGTACGGCGACAGGATTTGTTCGGCGATATCGGCCAGCGTGCGGTTCTGGAATACCTGGCTATGCCGCTGCTGCGTGGCGAGCCACAGCCACGGCACCACGGTCAGCCGATAGCGCGCCAGGCTGCCATCGGCGCCCAGCTTCTCGGCCTTGCGCACCAGGCCGCTGCGGCGAATGCGCCCGCCATCGGCCAGCGTGGTCCACAGCGTGACCTTCGCACCGAGCAGGGACTTCAGCGGCAGGCGGGCATTGGCGCTGACCGCGACGATGCGCCATTCGCTCAGCTCCGACAGCGCCTCGCGGCCGAGCCAGGCCTCGACGGCCAACTCGCCGACGGACCCCTCGCCTTCAAGCTGGAACAGCCGCCGCGCCGGGGAAAACAGGGTCTGAATCAGGGTGGTGTGGTCCATGGCGGTTCGGTGTCATGACGCGGGACAGGGGGCAGATAGCCAACACCGTCCATCCTGCCCCGTTGATCCCTACCAGGCTATGAGACAGAGCCACTCGAATTAACCACGCATCTCCATCTCGCGATATGCGCCCGACCATGCCGGCACATATCCGGCCCCCTTCTTGAACGACATTTGCTCTAGCCGAATTGGGCCAAGTCAAATCTTCGTTTCTTATTGTGACCGTCCGATGATCGCGTCGGTAATACGGCTACGGTGCATTTCGAGGGTGGCCTTGGCAGCGATGTCCCTCGTCAGTGCAAAGAACGATGCTTCATCGGGGGGCGCAACTCCTTCAAGCGGACCGAGCTACTGGCCCAGTGCGTCGCATGTCTCGGTTGCCAGATGGTTCGGGTCGCAGTGCGCGACGATATCGCGCAGAAAAAGTACGGGCCTGCGCCCCACGGGACCGCATGCCAATGGCACTGCTCCTGGCGTCCGCCTAACGATTCTGCCCTATATCTTCGAGTGAGGGACGCGAGTCCGTATTCGATTCACACTGTGACGCCGATACAAGCTCATACACCACTATTGGGCTTTTTCGGTAGCCCTGATCTTGACGCGTGCAGCGATTTCGCGTGCCAGCGCGAGGAACGAAGATTGGTCCAACGGCGCAACGCCAGCCTTCTTGGCGAAATCGGCGCGCTGTATGACGTAAAGCATCACACTCGAGCTGCCCCCGGTGCCTGGGCGACCCAATGCCACGATCAAGTAGCCATGGTCAATGGTTCCATCCTCGCGACGAAGACGCACGAATGACTCCACGCCCTTCACCCCGGCTATCGTGATGCTGCGGTAGCGGTCTTTCCAGACGCTTCGGACTTCCTCGCGATCCTGATACCGGGCGGTCCAGAAGAAGTCCGAGACACCCTCTGGGTCGCGCATCCTGGCATTCATCTTCAGATCCAGCGGGGTGGCGGACTTGTCTTCCAAACCGACAATGACATCGGGCTGCCCCTTCAGGCGATAGTTGGCCTCGACAAAGCGTGGCGCGACCCCATCGTCAGGAATGAAGATATATGGCATGCACAAACCTGGCATCGTGGGGACCACGTTAGCGTCACGGGGTCTCGCCTTGGCCACTGCTGACGCAAAATACGCTTGTTCGGCAGCGACATCGCCATCACGGTTGCTGAGTCTCCACCACAACCCGACCTTCCCAACCTCAGTAAATGCCGACAACTGGCTGCCAATACGCCAGGCCTTGCCTGTCTGCCCCGTCCAGTCCAATGGTTCGAACTTCACGCGGTCCCCGTAGACATCCTTGCCATCGCGAGCCTTCAACATGGCGATATCCTTCTTCAACCGCACGTTCACGGCGTCGCGCATCCTCGTCCGCGCTGCGTCGCTAAGCGGATGCGTAATCAGCGACGGCCCGCGACTGAGGTTCACACGAAAGGTACGCTGCCCATCGGGATAGCGCGTGGCGGGTTCAATGCCTAGGTCTCCACGGATGTCCTTGGCAACCTCGTCCGCATCCCAGGCCGCCTGTTCGGACGGTCCAGGCAAGCTCAATTCCAGGCGGCCGACACATTCGCGCAGCCATTGCGGTTCCCCAGATGCCATTTGTGCGTGTGCCAGCGACGTACACGTTAGTGCAACTGCAGATAACCACCAATGTGCCATAGACTCCCTCATACCGCGCTCCGTTCAGAAGGTCGCGCCGGATCGCTTCTGTGTGCGATAGCCATGCTCTCGCGATTGGTACCCGACGAAGGCTCATCATTGTCCGCGACCAGCATTGTCGGATATGAGAACCGGTTGAACTCGCCTTCCGTCCACTCAATCGGTAGAGCGGTAATAAATCCCTTGATCTTCTCCAATGAGCCCGCCTGATCGACGACGTGCCGTGGTGCCGTCCAAAACATGTCCTCCGAAGGTTGTGGAAAATCGGGGTATCCTTGCCCAACGCCATCCGGGCGTAGTTTTCCGGGATTCCAGTTCGGCACGATGGAAGCAAAACGGTCGGGTTGAAACGGAGATCTATTGCGCGGTACAAAATGAAACGCCTTCTCATAGGCTTCGGCATTGAGGCGCGCCTGTTGCTGTATCAGACGCCAGCTGTCCGGCTTGCCAGGCTCTTCAATGGCGCGAGCCAGATGGGATGCGGGCCGAACCTTGCCGCTGATGCCGAACAGCTTGTTCCACACCGCTTTCCGAAGCGCATGGGCACTATCCCTTGTCGGACGCATGCTGCCGGTACCATTGATATCGGCCCGTTTGGTATTCTCGTCGACAACCAGGACCGCGATCTCCGAATCGCGCTCTCCCAACAGACTCCGGTCATTGATATTGGCACTGCCCAATAGGGCGTAGAGATCGTCGACAACCATCAGCTTCGTATGGACGTAGATTTGCTCGGTCACGTAACGATCGCGGAGCTTGGTCCAATTGCGCAGGTTCAGCAGCGTCACATACTCGAAGCACTGTTCGATCGGAATGGACTCATATTCTCGATTGTGATCGTCCTGGATGACGCGGAGATATTGCGGGTCTTTCTTCTCGTACAGTTCCCGTGCCTTTAGCGCACGGCGTACGCCATTGAGCAGACTACGGCTGCCGTAGACCAGCGTCTGCATCGTCCAGTAAACTTGCACCGCAATCGTAGCGTTTGCCAACGCCCCCTCCGGATGTACGGGGAGGGTTATATAAACGTGATACTTCGGCTTGCCTTTGGTGAAGATCGCTTTGGTAATGCGCGTGATGAGCGCCTGGCACACACCGTTCTTCGGTGGGTCGAACATCCCCTTGTCGTCGACGTCCAGTTTGACCCGGAAGCCGTCGACCTTGGGACGCACTTTGCTGTCGTCATCGGCCATCACGGCCATGCGCGCACCACTCGAGGCATCCTTGCCGCCGAATGAATTGATATATTGCGCGGCCGGAGATAGTTCCTTCCCGAAATCCGCTTCCCGTCCGAAGGCCGAAACGAAGAACTGGCTTTCGATATAAATGAACCGGTCGCTCTTCGCGATCAATTGGAGCATCGCGCGATGGATATCGTCTTCGGTGCCGGATGGCGCCGCCCCCTTCGCCGTCATGCCCTTATGCTCGGCCTGCCGCATGCCGGCAGGCGCGCTGCGTAACACTTGAATTTGCACGGAACCGTTCTTCTCGTACTTCTCAGGCGGCTGGGGCGCTCGCAACTTTAGCTTGCTGCACGCATTCCATCGCACGACAAAATTGCGCGTCAGGTCGGAAACGGCTGGTCCTTGAATGCGGCTGTGCACGTCCTGCCAAGGCATACGCGGTTGTGCTTTTGCGCTCAGCGTCAGGCGGGAAACAGGGTTACGTTCGAAGCTGCTGCCTAGTCCAACAGCATCGCTGGCCACTGCGTCCGTGGGCGCCTCACCATAGGGCAGCTGAAACGCGCCCTTCTGAATTTTGGCAAGCACATCTTCGGCAGCGCTCTTGGTGAGAAAAGGCACCTTCGCACGATCGGCAGCACCAGAAAGCAAGTCAGGATCGATGAGGCTGTCAGACTTCTCCGGCAGCTTACCTACCCACGCGACGCAAGGGTTATAGCGGTTCAGCGCGTAACGGCCGTCCTTGTCGGCATGCAGGTCGTAAGTTTCGTCGTCATAACGGCCATATGCGAGATCGATGCCTCCGACATAGCCAATCTTTCTGTCGATGACGACCTGCTTCTGGTGATGGCTGAAGTAGGCGTTGTTTCGCGTAGCGTACGACTTCGGCAACTCGACGTGGACACGCTTCTCGCCCACCAACTTGTTGATGGCCTCGAGCGCCGCCTTGGCCTGATCGTCGTACGTTTGGACCGGATTGGTATCGTTCCAGGGCAGCACGTATATCTGCACACCACGCGTGGCGGCGCGGTGCAGCACATCCCACAATCGGACATTCGGTGCAAGCATGGCGTCCCAGTTGACTTGCCATCCGATGATGTAAATCTCCTGGGTAGCCTTATCGCACTCGGCGATCAGATCGGCGAAGTATGCCTTCCCAGTGGTGAAGAACTGGAAATGATTGCCGACCGTCGGCTGCGAGAATACGCCTTTGTGTCCGACCCAGACGTTGCTGGTCACCGTGGCTTCTGCCGCGGAACCATCTGCGCCGACAAGTTGCGGCAAGACGCGATTCGGACTGGCAGTCCTGGTCATGGTCATTTACTCCTTAGCGACTCAAGCAACGCCTTACCGGACCGCGTGTTTCCTTCGCGCATCGCCAAGTCGGCGTGAAACTCTGATACGTGAACTCCCTCGGCCGCATCAAGGCTGTCTGCATATCCCATCGCATTCAATGCGTGCGCCTTCTGCTGACGTTCAGACCAATCCTGCCTTTCTCGCATCATCGATATCTGGTAGGCGCGGCTCTCACACACGAGCCAGACACGACCACTGTCCTCGTTGCAGGCGTCCTGCAGCGTGCGCTGCTCCGTGTCCGATAGCGTCAATTTGCCTTCATCATCGCTCTGGCCCGCCAGCACGTCTTCCTCAGCCATTAGCGCCGACAACTCATTGTCCGCACGGACGACACGCCACTGTGTGAGCGGCAGGGCTACACCTGTCGGACCCGGAATGTCCTTCAGAACAAAATTGAACTTGACCGGAACGTCGGTAATAGGTGTATCGGGAAATGCTGGAAGGCTGGAAGGCGTATCCACCGGCCCATCGAATTTGCGCTGCGCACTCTTGTAAGTAATCGCCCCCGGGCACTCCACCGTAATATTCCCACCCTCCATCGTGATCGACGCCCCGCCAGCCGTCGCCACCCGAATCCGCTTCGCCGCAGCAAAGTCCACCTGCATATTCGCCGACACGACCTTGAGCTCATCCTTGGCCTGCAGCTTCATCGCATCGTGCTGGGCCTGCACGTCGATATCCTCGCTACCCGCGATCAGCTTCAGGCCGGTGTCGCCCTCGCCCGCTTTCTCCAGCGCCGCGGCGATGCCGATGGCTTGACCGCTGTGCAATCGTGCCTGCTTGCCGATCGCCAGGTTGGTGTCCTGGCCCGACACCATGCCCAGCGATTTGCCGTTGACCATCTGCAGCGCCTGCCCCGCAACCATGGCAAGGCCGGCACGGCCGGCCAGTTGCACGATGGCTTCGCTCGGATGCGGCACCTTGCCTTGCGTCTGCTTGTTGCCGCTGGCGGCGTCCTGCATCGCGGCGTCCAGGTCCTTGCCGTCGACCATGCCGGAGGCCGCGGTTTCGAGCTTGGCCAGCGGGGCCTCGTCGTCCTTCGCGGTCAGCAGGGCTGCCGTCTGGTGTTTGACCGCGCCATCGCCCAGCGTCTGCGTCAGCGACTTCGCCTGGCGGATCAGCGCGATGCCGGCGGCGTTGTCGCCGGTCGGCACCGGCCGCTGGCTCTGCGCATCGCGATAGGTGCTGATCAGCACGCCGGCCTTGCCGCGAATCGCGCCGTAGCCGTCGGTGCGCAGCTCGAAGCCTTCGCCGCGGAAGCTGCCGCGGTAGTTGTCCTGCTGGTGGATCAGGTGGCCGAGGTTGAGTTGGCTGTGCTGGACCGTCGTGGCCAGTTGCGTGCGCAGTTGGTTGTCGCTGTCGTCGAACACCAGCTGGTTGGCGCCGTCGCCACCGTGCTCGCGGCTCTTGAAGCCGCTCAGTGCGGCGGCGTTGCGGTGTCCTTCCTGATCAGCACTCATGCCGTGCCACGCGGGTGCATGGCCACCGGCGACATTGGCCTGCGCGCTCGGCGCGGTGTCGCTGCCTTGCTGGTACACCGAGGCATCGGCGGCAGCGGCCTGCTTGCCGCCCGGCGTCGGCGCAATGCCGCCCTCGCCCTGCCCGTTGTACAGCGCGCCGATCACGATCGGTTGATCGATATCGTCGTCGGCGAACTTGACCAGCACCTCCTGGCCGATCCGCGGCAGCCATTGCCAGCCCATACCGGCACCGGCCTGGCGCTGCGCCACGCGGACCCAGCGCGTGCTGCGGTCATCCTCGCGCTCGCCCTTCTGCCACGGGAAGCGGACCCGAATCTCGCCGCGCGGGCTGACGTGGTGTTCGGCATCGCCGCTCGGCTGCGTCTCGCCTTGCGGGCCGACCACGGTCGCCGTCTGCACGCCGATCGCGGTCGGCGTGGCGAACAGCCTGGCGCCGTTGCCGTCGACCACGCGCGGGCGCCACGGGCGGCGCGCATCGCAGGCGCGGAACAGATTGGCGTAGCCATATTGCTCGGCGGCCTGGCTCAGCGACGCCGTCGGCACGCTGCGCTCCACTGCATCGCCAAGCGCAAGGAAGCCCGTCGTCATCGGCCCGTTCTCGGGCGCGCTGGGCGGCGTATCGAAGCACAGCGCGGCCTCGAGCGGGCCCAGCCGCTGACCCAGCGCGGCGCGCGTCTCCGCCGCGAGGTTGTTCAGGCCGCAGTGCTCGACGATGTCGAGCAGCAGCGGATAGGCGGCCTCGGCATCTTCCTGTTTGGGCAGATGCGGGCAATCGGAGACCGCCACACGGGTGCCGCTGACGAAGGTGCGCACCGTACCCTGCCCGGCGAACAGCTGCGCGCGGGCCTCGATGCTCTCCATCAACTGCTCGGCTAGCCGCTGCGCGCCGGCGGCATCGCCGACCACCGACTGGCTGACCGACAGATAGGGCTCCGGGCATTGCGCGCCGCCGCCGAGCTTGGCCGGCGCATGGCCGCGCAGCGTGCGCTTGCCGTTGCCATCCCACGCCACCACCGCGACGCCGGGCACCGTCACGCGGCTATGGCAAGCGAGCTGCTGCACGGCGTCGGCTTCTTCCTGGCTGTGCGCGCGGTGATAGCGAACGCTTGAAACCTGCCCTTCCGGCAATTGCGGGCTGTCCGCGAAGATCGTCAGCGCATGCCCCGATGGTGCCTGCTCGTCGTCGACGAAGGCGAAGCCCAACCCCGCCTCGGCCAGCAGCCGCGACAGAAACGCGTAATCGGTCTCGCGATATTGGCTGACGTGTTCGCGCGGACCCAGCGTGTCGATGCGCTGCTGCGCGCCCGCGGTATAGCGCCATACCGCATGCGGCGCGTACGGCGACAGGATCTGTTCGGCGATATCGGCCAGCGTGCGGTTCTGGAATACCTGGCTATGCCGCTGCTGCGTGGCGAGCCACAGCCACGGCACCACGGTCAGCCGATAGCGCGCCAGGCTGCCATCGGCGCCCAGCTTCTCGGCCTTGCGCACCAGGCCGCTGCGGCGAATGCGCCCGCCATCGGCCAGCGTGGTCCACAGCGTGACCTTCGCACCGAGCAGGGACTTCAGCGGCAGGCGGGCATTGGCGCTGACCGCGACGATGCGCCATTCGCTCAGCTCCGACAGCGCCTCGCGGCCGAGCCAGGCCTCGACGGCCAGCTCGCCGACGGCCCCCTCGCCTTCGAGCTGGAACAGCCGCCGCGCCGGGGAAAACAGGGTCTGAATCAGGGTGGTGTGGTCCATGGCGGTTCGGTGTCGCAGCGGGTGTCGCAGGGGAGATCACAGCGGATGTCGAGCGATCGGCAAGCCCGATCGGTTGCCCGACAACGCCAATGGCCGCGTCGATGCCGCGGCCATCTGCTCTGTCAGCACCCTTGCCTCTCGGCCGTCATTACTGCGAACGCTGGGCGGTGCCGCTTTTGCGCGTCCGCGACGCGGTCGTGGTTTTCTCTTCGGGCGTGGGGGCCAGCAATGCCGCAAGCAATTCGGCATCGCGATCATTGCCGGTATTGGCGCCCATCTTTTTTGAAACTCGGCGCGTATTGTTGGAGGCAATACGCGAGCGCTCGGTTTTCGTCTTCCCTACAGTCGTAGGGTTCGAATTGGAACGCGAAGCAACCTTGGTCGCCGTATTCGAATGTTGCCGTTTTGTCGCGGTCTGATTCGATGCAGTGATCTTCGTTTTATTTACTTCTTGGTTTAGCGTTTTTTTATTCGGTTCCTTGGCGGCGACCGTCGTCGATTTGGCGTGACGGTCCGCAGCGCTCTTGTCATGATCTGGCGCCGCATTTGCTGCCAGCGCGGTACCGCCGGCCAGTGCCGCGGCACCGAGGCCGGCAGCGGCCAGATCGCCGGATGGCATCTTGCCGAGATTGTCGAGCGCATCGTCATCGGCATCGCGCTCGGGGCTGACATCGACGATGGTGGCGGAGCTGGCCGGCGCTTCGACGGAAGCGGCCGCGCCTGCCGCGGCGGCCTGCATGTCGGCGGCCGGGGCCGCGCTGGCGGCGGAACTCGTGCTTTCAGCCGGCACGACGGTGGCCACCGTTGGGGCCTCGACGTCGTTGCCCTTGCCCAGCCAGAAGGCCACGGCGCCCGCGCCGACCAACAGCAGCGCCAGCGTGGCGAACACGCCGTGGCGCTTGATATCGGGAGTCTTCTTCTTGACAGGAGCGTGACTGGCGACCCGCCCTTCGAGGCTGGCCAGGATGCGCGTATCGGGTCCCTGGCTGTCGGCATTGCCCGAGCCGAACAGCGACGGTGGTCCATTTCCTTTGAAGTCGTCGCCGTGGCTCATCTTTTGGCTCTCGAATTGCAATAAAATGCGCGTCGGGCAGCGCAGGGATGGAATTGAGTTAAGCGATCGGCAACATAACTCGAAGACAGGGCCCGAGCAGAAATTCGACGAGGTGGCGCCAGCTGCCGATGCGGACGAAGCGCGCAGATTTTATAGCTGGCCGCAACAAAAATGCAAATATGTGAACGGCGCCGTCACAACTCGCAGACGGCGATTTTTTTGCAGCCGAATGTCAGCCTGGAATCGAGCCAAATAAAATGTCACAAAATGTAACTATTGAAGCCGTTGTCAAGGACGGTTTGGACGGCGCGCGGCACGCGCACTGAGCGGATGATCTTTATTACGCTGTTCCTGTATTTCGCGCTGATGGTCGCGATCGCGGCCATTCTGCTGCTGCCGGACGTGCGCGAGCGCGTGCTGCTGGCCGCGCGCACGCAATGGCAGCGGCTCAGTATCCATGCCAGCGCGGCAAGCCAGCGCTCGGCCGGAACCCTACGAACGTCGGCTTCCCAGGCGGCCGATTCGATGGAAGCATTGCGCGCCTTCGTTGCGCGCCGAAAGGTCTTTCTGCTGTGCGCGGCGGGCGTCGTCGCGACCCCGCCGATCGTTGCCCTCGCCTTGCGACCGAAACTGCTGTTCGAGTACGATGACGCGCTGCGCGAGCCGGACCAGAAGATTTCCGCTTTATTGAATGGCGAACGCCTGGTTCCGCCGGCGCCATTGCCGCCGGAAGTATTCACCACGCAGGAAGTCGAACGGATTCGCCCGACCATTCGCGAAGCCAGCCGCAATTGGGATCTGCTCGACGCCGATTTTCGTCAGCGCCTGCTGCTGGTCTACAAGATCATGCGCGACGAGCATGGCTATGAAATGGCGCTGCTGGAGGGCTATCGCAGTCCGGAGCGCCAGGCCAGGCTGGCCGCGATGGGCACGCATGTCACAAAGGCGGGCGCCTATCACAGTTACCATCAGTTCGGCCTGGCCGCGGACAGCGCCTTCTATCGCGACGGCAAGCTGGTGATCAGCGAAAAGGATCCGTGGGCAATGCGCGGATACGAGTTGTATGGGCAAATCGCCGAGTCCGCGGGGCTGACCTGGGGCGGGCGCTGGAAGATGATGGATCTTGGGCACGTCGAGTTGCGCCGGCCCGGCGTGCTCGGCAAGAAGCCCGGCTAGCGTGCGATGTGCGGGGGCATGGCGCACGCAACGGCGGCCGGCGAAAGCAGGCTGCGAATCGATAGCTGGTGGCGGGATCGCCCTTCTCAGTCGAGAGAACAACAATGACACGGCCATTTATCGTATTGGGTGACAAGACCGACCACGGCGGCGTCGTGATCAGCGCGTCGGGCACCACGTCGACCAACGGCAAGGGCATCGCCTGCGTCGGCGATCGCGTGACCTGTCCGAAGTCGGGTCATGGCGAAACCACCATCGTCACCGGCGATTCGACCGTGATCATCGATGGCCGCGCCGCGGCCCGCCACGGCGACAAGACGGCATGCGGCGCGACGCTGCTGTCCAGCCAGGGAGTCACCGGCAGCGCGTAAGCCGGCGCGCCCTTCCGCTGCTGCGCTTCCTGTGCCGACCCTCCCCGACACCATGCTCGCACGCCTGTTCCGTTCCGGCCTGATCCTGTTCGCCGTCTTCGCGCTGGTCTGGACCGCGACGATCCTGTGGTGGCAATCGATCCATCGGATGCCGACCACGACCGATATCGTCACGCATCTGTTCCTGCTGCCGGCCGGCATGATTGCCGGCTATCTGGTCATCCGCCGCGCGCTGGACGGCATTCGCCGCAATGTCGCGGCCGCGGTCAGCCCGCCGGCGGCCGCCGCGCAAGACGGCGGGGACTCGGCCGACGGCGCCGTGCCCGACAACGATCCCACCCGCCGTTGGCGCGCGCTGGTGTTGGGCGCTGCCCTACATACCGCCAAGGGCGGCGACACGGCCGCCACCGCCGCGGCCACCGCCGGGCAGCAGCGGCCGGACGTTGTCGACGTGCTGGGCGATGGCGTGCCGATCTTCGCCGCGCCTGCCGAGGACATCGATGTCGATGGCACGCGCGAGGTGCTGGAGCAGGCCTTTGCCGAGCTGCCGTGGAATGACGAGGCCGTGCGCACCGTCGCGCTGGCCAGCGATGTGGCCGAGCGGCTGGTGGCGCAGGTGCTGGAGCAATATCCCGGCCTGTATTTCGCCGCCGCCGATGAGACAACCACGGCGCCGCAGGCCGAAGAGCCCCCGCGGCTGGTGCTGACGCTGCTGCTGCCGGAGCGCTGGCAGGCGCCGATGGCGGCGGCCGCCGGCCAATATGTGCGCGGCCGCCTGACCGGGCTGTGGCCGGTCGAACGGATCTCGATGGAGACGTTGACCGCCAAGGGCGACGGCGATGCGATGGTCCAGGTCGATCGCGCAATCCTTGCGCTGCATCGCGAACCGACGCACGAACTGCGCGGCGTGATCGCGGCGGATTCGCATATCGGTGCCGAAGCGATCGACCGGCTGCGCGCAACCAACCGGCTGTTCAGCGCCCAATGCGAGCACGGCGTCGCGCCCTCCGAGGCGGCGGCGGGCATCCTGCTGTATCCGCCGCAGGGACCGCTGGCCGCGATGCTCGCGCAGGACGCGCCGCCGGCGTCGATCGGTCGCGCCACGCTGACGCGGCTCGATGCGCCGACGCCCGACAAGGGCCAGCCGCGCACCGCGGCGCTCGATCAGGCCATTGCGCAGACCGTGGCGCTGCTGGCCGAACCGGCTGACGACGCGAAGACGAAAGACGACGACCAGGCAGAACCGGCCGCCGAACCAGCGCCGGCGCCCCAACCGGTCGTGGTCACCGCAGACATCAGCCCGCATCCGGTCCGCACCGTCGAACTGGCGCGGGTGTTCTCCGAACGCTTTGGCGAACTCGACGTCAGCGCGGACCTGCTGGCGGTCGGCACCGCCTGTGGATACACCGGCAATGCCGGCGCGCTGCTGGCGATCGTGCTCGCGCATCAGCAGTGCACCGAGCGCGGTGGCCCGGCACTCGCACTGACCGCGGCCGATCCGCAGCAGCGCGGCGCGATCGCGGTATTGCCGCCGGCCACCACCTAGCGGCCATCCGCCCCAAGCCAGAACACGCACGAACTCGCACCAAGCCCAAGCACAAGCACAAGAACCAGCACACGCATTCGCAAACCGCAGGCCACCATGCATCGATTCCTCAGTTTCCTGACCAACACGCGCACGCTGTCCGTGATAGGCGTCGTCGCGCTGACGCTCTTCCTGCTGCTGGCGGCCGATACCTTCGAGGTGGGGCTCACCTGGGTCGGCATCGTGCTCGGCCTGCTGGTGGTGGCATGGCTGATCGCCTTCGCATGGCGTCACTATCGCGCACGGCAAGCCAGCGGCAAGCTCGGCGCACTGCTGGAACAGCAGGCCAATGCGGCGGCCCAGGAAGCGCCGCAGGAAAAGCGCGGCGAGGTCGAGGCGCTGCGCACGCGGCTGGTCGATGCGGTCAAGACGATCAAGACGTCCAAGCTCGGCCAGCTGTCGGGCAACGAGGCACTGTACGAACTGCCGTGGTACATCGTGATCGGCAACCCCGCCGCGGGCAAGAGCACCGCGGTGCTGAACTCGGGCCTGCAGTTCCCGTTCGCCGACAAGAACAACGCGATCATCCACGGCATCGGCGGCACGCGTAATTGCGACTGGTTCTTCACCACCGAGGGCATCCTGCTCGATACCGCGGGCCGCTATTCGGTGCACGAGGAAGACCGCAAGGAATGGCTGGGCTTCCTGGACCTGCTCAAGCGTTACCGCCCGCGCGCGCCAATCAACGGCATCGTGGTCACCGTCAGCATTCCGGAGCTGACGCAGAACCGTCCCGAGTTTGCGATCCAGCTGGCCAAGAACCTGCGCCAGCGCGTGCAGGAACTGACCGAGCGCCTTGAAGTCTTCGCGCCGGTCTACGTGATGTTCACCAAGGCGGACCTGATCACCGGCTTCACCGAATTCTTCGGCGACAGCGACAAGCACGAGCGCGACCGCGTCTGGGGCGCTACCCTGCCCTTCGAGCCGGGCGAAAAGCGCGATGCCGCCGCGATGTTCGACGAGCGCTTCGACGAGCTGTACGACGGCCTGAAGGAAATCAGCGTGGCGCAGATCGCGCAGCACCGCAACGGCAAGCTGTCGCCGGGGCTGCTGAGCTTCCCGCTCGAGTTCGCGTCGATCAAGCCGGCGCTGCGCGCCTTCCTGGTGACGCTGTTCGACGAGAACCCGTTCCAGTACAAGCCGGTGTTCCGCGGCTTCTATTTCACCAGCGCGGTGCAGGAGGCCAGCACCACCAGCGCCTCGGCCGAACGGATTGCCCGCCGCTTCGGCCTGAAGCTGGACAGTGCCGCCCATAGCCGCGAGGTGTTCTCGAAGAACGGCTTCTTCCTGCGCGACCTGTTCTCCAAGGTGGTGTTCGCCGACCGCAAGACGGTCCGCCAGTTCTCCAGCCCGGCCAAGACGCGGATGCGCTTCGTCACGTTCTTCGGGCTGGTGCTGGCGCTTGGCCTGCTGCTGGGCGGCTGGACCTGGTCGTTTATCAGCAACCGCCAGCTGACCGCCAATGTGCAGGCCGACCTCGACAAGATCGTCAAGCTGCAGCAGAACCGCATCGACCTGCAATCGCGGCTGGAGGCGCTGGATATCCTGCAGGACCGCATCGAGCAGCTGGAGCGCTTCCGCGCCGATCATCCGATCGCGCTGTCGCTGGGCCTCTATCAGGGCGATACGCTGCAGCACAAGCTGCTCGACGAGTATTACAACGGCCTGCGCCAGGTCATGCTGAAGCCGGTCGGCACGTCGATCGAACGCTTCCTCGCCGAAGTCAACGCGCATCCGGACCAGCTCGCACAGAACGTGCGGGCGCCGGCCGCCAATGGCGCCGTGGTGCCGGCCTCGGCGCAAGCCGGTGCGAGCGCGGCGGCCGCCGCCCCGGCCACGGCAGCCACTACGGCGGCTGCCGCCACGCCTTCCGCGGCCGACATGACGGCCGCGCTCAATACCGAATCGCCGAACGCGAAGCGCTATGCCGACGCCTCGCCGACCAATGTCGAGGACGCCTACAACGCGCTGAAGACGTATCTGATGCTGGCGGACAAGCGCCATGTCGAGGTCGCGCATCTGACCGACCAGGTCACGCGCTTCTGGCGCGGCTGGCTCGAGGAGAACCGCGGCAACATGCCGCGCGAGCAGCTGATCCGCGCGGCCGAGCGCAACATCTCGTTCTACCTGGCCCGCGTCAACGACGACAACTGGCCGCTGCTCGAAAGCAATCTGTCGTTGATCGACCAGACCCGCGAGAACCTGCGCCGCGTGGTGCGCGGCATGCCGGCGCGCGAGCGCGCCTACGCCGAGATCAAGGCGCGCGCGGCAACGCGCTTCGCGCCGATGACCGTGGCCCGCATCGTCGGCGACGCCGGCGCCACCGTAGTCACCGGCAGCTACGCGGTGCCCGGCACCTTCACGCGGGAGGCCTGGCTGCAATACGTGCAGCCGGCCATCCGCGAGGCGGCCAGCAAGGAGCTGCAAAGCAAGGACTGGGTGCTGAACGTCGCCGCCCGCGACGACCTGACGCTCGAGGGCAGCCCCGAGCAGATCCAGAAGACGCTGGTGTCGATGTACAAGAACGAATACGCGAAGGAGTGGCAACGCTTCATGCAGGGCGTCGCGGTACAGGAATTCAAGAGCTTCGATCAGGCCGTCACCGCGATGAACCTGCTCGGCGATCCGGTCAATTCGCCGATTCGCAAGCTGTTCGACGCGGCCTACGAGCAGACCTCGTGGGACAACCCGTCGATCGTCAACGCGGGCCTGAAGCAGGCCAAGACCGGCGTGATCGAATGGTTCAAGCGCTGGGTCTCGCGCGGCACGCCATCCGGTGTCAGCGTCAATGTCGACAGCGCGAGCCTCGCCTCCTCGTCCGAAGCCGGCAACATCCCGATGGGGCCGGTCGGCAAGGAGTTTTCGGGCTTGGCCAAGATCGCCGTGATGCGCGACAACAATTCGCTGCTGCGCGGCTATATGGAGACGCTGTCGAAGGTCCGCACGCGCTTCAACACCATCAAGAACCAGGGCGATCCCGGCCCCGGCGCACGCCAGCTGATGCAGCAGACGCTGGACGGCAACGGCTCCGAGCTGGCCGATGCGCTGAAGTACGTCGACGAGCAGATGCTGACCGGCATGACCGACAGCCAGCGCCAGACGCTGCGTCCGCTGCTGGTGCGGCCGCTGCTGCAGTCGTATGCGGTGACGATCCGCCCTGCCAGCGTGGAAATCAACAAGGTGTGGAACGCGCAGGTCTACCAGCCGTTCATGCAGACGCTGGCGACCAAGTACCCGTTCGCGTCGGACGCCAAGATCGAGGCCAGCGCGGCCGAGATCGGCCAGGTGTTCGGTCCGGACGGCGCCATCGCCAAGTTCGCCGGCACCACCATCGGCCCGCTGTCGGTGCGCCGAGGCGACATGATCGCCGCGCGGACCTGGGGCGACCTTGGCGTGACCTTCGCGCCGGAGTTCACCACCAACTTCACCCGTTGGATCGCGCCGCTGACCGGCGGCGCGGCGGCGGGCGCCGGCGGTGCCGCCGCTGCGGCCCCGCAGACCGTGTTCCAGATCCTGCCCTCGCCGGCGGCCGGCACTACCGAGTACACGATCGAGATCGATGGACAACAGCTGCGCTATCGCAATACGCCGCCGCAGTGGACCAACTTCGTCTGGCCCAATCCGCAGGGCACGCCGGGCGCGCGCATCACCGCGACGACCTTCGATGGCCGCACCGTCGAGGTGCTCAGCGAACCGGGCCGCTTCGGCCTGGAGCGCTTGATCGCCACGGCCTCGCGCAAGCGTCGTCCGGATGGCGCCTTCGAACTGTCGTGGACGCAGGGCGGCACCACGGTCGCGGTGGCGCTGCGCATCGTCAGCAGCCCGCAGACCACCACGGCGGCCGCGGACTCGCCGCAGGGACAAGGCCTGCGCGGCCTCAAGCTGCCGCCGGCGATTGCCGACGCCTCGGCGCCTGTCAGCACGACCGAGGCGGCACAGCCCGCCGCATCGGCACCGGTTGCGCAATCCGGCGCGCCCGTCGCGCAATCCGGCGCCACCGTGCGTGCAGGAGGTGCGCAATGAGCCAGGCAGCGCAATTGCAGCTCGCGTACTTCGGCAAGCTTCCGTCGCGCGGGGATTTCGTCAAGAGCCCGAACCAGACCCAGCTGCTCGATACGCTGGACCGCTGGCTGTCGCAGGCGATGGAAATGCTGGCCGAGGATCCGGGCTGGAAGACCGTCTATGACGCGTGGCAGCCGGTCCAGTTCGCCTTCCTCGGCTCGCAGAGCCGGCTGGCGATCGCCGGCACGGTGATGGCCAGCAACGACCAGTCGTCGCGCCGCTTCCCCTTCCTCGCCGCCGCCGCATTGGAGATCGATCAGCCTCTGCCGTTCATCGCGCGCAGCCCGCTGGCGCTGACCCGGCTGTGGACACGCGCCAGCCATCAGATGCAGGAACTGGTTTCCGCCGCCGATCCGGCCGAAGGGCTGCGCAATCTGGCGCAGACCCAATTCGCGGTCGAGATCGGCGCGGGCGCGCAGGCCTACGACGCCAGCTTCAAGGACTTCATCGAGTTCCAGACGGTGGCCGGCCTGGAGCAGATGCTGCGCGCCGACGGGCAGACGCTGCGCCTGCGCCGCACGCTGGTCGCGCTCGGCATCCTGCTCGAACCGGTGATGAGCGCCGGCACCTCGCGGCTGGACAAAGGCTTGACGTTGCCGTTGCCGTCCGATCCGGTCTATCGCAGCCTGGTGGCCAGTTTCTGGCTCGATCTGGTGTCGGGCTTCCTGAAGCGCGGGGACTTCGAGCTGTCGCTGTTCCTGGGCCGCGTCGGCAATCCCGGCGCCGGACAAGCCGGCCGCAGCGAACGCCTGGTGATCGGCTTCAACGGCGCCTCGTCGCGCACGCTGCACGGCATCATGTCGCCGCTGGCGTACGGCGAAGTCAATATCGACATCGACGACCCGCAGTGGGTGGACCAGCATGCCGGCTCGCGCTATGGCGTGGCCAAGCTGGCCAGCTATCTCGAGCAGCCGCAGCTGTCGCTGCGCGCGGCGCTCGACACCTTCCGCGAAGTCTTCATCGGAGAATGATCATGCGTTCGGTTTTCCCGGCCTGCCGCGCTGTTGCGCTGGCGACGGCCCTGACCTGGCTGCTGGCGGCGCCCGCCTCCGCCCAGACGCCTGCCGGCGCGGAGGCGGCGGCGGGCCGCGTGGTAGCCGGCGGCGCGGTGCCGGACGAGGCCACCAAGGCCGAGGTGCTCGCACGGCTGCGCGAGCTGTATGGCGCGGCCAATGTGGTCGACCAGATCGAGGTGGGCGGCGTAGTGTCGCCGCCGAACTGGACCGCCAATGTACAGAAGGTGCTGTCGCCGCAGATCAAGCAGGTCAAGCGGGGCCAGTTGAGCATCGACGGCACGCAGATCGCGCTGTATGGCGACGTCGCCGACGAGGGGCAACGCCAACAGCTTGCCACGATGATGTCCAGCGGACTGGGGCAGAACTACACGATCAAGAACGGTCTGCGCGTGCCGGCCTCGGGCCAGGACCTGCTGGACCGTACGCTGGCGAACCGGATCATCGAATTCGAGACCGGCAGCGCCACGCTGACGCCGAAGGGCCGCGTGATTCTCGACGAGATGGCGGCGGTGCTGCCAAAGCTGTCGGGACGCAAGATCGAGATCGTCGGCCACACCGACAATTCGGGCAGCCGCGCGCTCAATCTGGCGCTGTCGCAATCGCGCGCGGAGACGGTCAAGAGCTATCTGGCCGGCAAGGGCATCGAGCCGTCGGTGCTGTCGGCGGTCGGCGTAGGACCCGATCAGCCGATCGCGCCGAACGACAAGGAAGAGAACCGGGCGCGCAATCGACGCATCGAGTTCAGGGCGAGTCAGTAAAAAACCGAACGTCCGGCCGCCGTCGTCCCCGCGCACGCGGGGACCCAGTGGCTTTGATCCATTGCTGGCAGCCGTGCAGGTCGCTGGGTCCCCGCCTGCGCGGGGACGACAGGTTGTTGGCTGCGCGGCGGGCTGACTCAGCTGCCCGAATCGCTCTCCGCGTCCGGCATCACGCCCAGCAACTCCTCGATCTGCGACAACGTCGCATCGTCCTTCACGACGGTGCGCAGCCACGCGTGCAGCGGCATCTCGCCCCACTTGGCGGCGCGCGCGGCGAGATAGGCGACCGGGCTGTGCGGCTCGGTACGGCGGAAGAAATCGGCGACTTCGCGCAGTTGCGCCAGGGCCTGCTGACGCGTGCGGATCGGGCCGCCGGCCGCGGCGGCGCCCTGCCCGCCCACTGCCGGCGCTTCGACACGGCCGACGGCCGTCGGCGCAGCTGCCTGCTGCGCGTCGCCGGCGGCAGTGGCGGGTGCGGCGGGCTTGCCGACAAAGCGCTCGACCAGCGCCCGCACCGCTTCCAGCGCCTCGCGCGCCTGCCGGAAGCTCGGCGCATGCTCGCCGGCCTTGGCGTCCAGCACATCGCTGAGCCTTGCCAGCGCCTGCTGGCACGACACGACGTCCTGCAGCAGCGCGACATGGAATTCGGCCGGCGTCGCCTTGCGCGCGGCCTCGAACGCTTCCTGCGTGACCTTGCCCTCGGACAGTTCGTCGGCGTGGTCCGGATCGCGGCGGATCGCCTCGGTCAGCGCGGTCGCGACCTCCCAATCGACATAGCCATAGCCGCCGGCGGCCTCTTCGACCAGCGCAATCTCGCGGATCAGCTGGCGCGAGCGCGTCGCCAGCCAGGCCACGCTGCCGGTGCGGTACTCAAGGTCTTCCTCGTCGGCACGCGGATGCAGCCCGGTCCAGAACGACTCGCACAGCTGCGCGGTCACCGTATAGCCATCGCGCAAACCCGCAAACCCTCTGGTCTTGGCCAACGCCTCGGTCAGCCACACCGCCAGCCGCAGATCCTTGGTCCGCTCGGACAGCAGCCGCGTCGACAGGTCGACCACCTGGCGCCAGTCCGCCTCCTTCAACTCGGTCACCCACTCGCCTTGATCCAGCGAAGGATCGTCGAAACGGCGCGCCTCCTGAATGCGGTCGAATTCGGCCGAGAACAACAGATCCTCGCCGCAAGGGTCGTCGCCCGAAACAGGTTGCAGCAAACGGTCGAAGGAGAGAGTCGCCATGTCAGCCCGCAGGAAATGGAATGGCGGGTAGTTTAGCGCCTGCCGCTTCGCCGGCCAAACATGGGGCCAGACAAAGCAAAAAGGCCCGCATCGTGCGGGCCTTTTTGCTTCAAACCAACCTCAACCGAGATCGGTGCCGGAACGCCTTACCCCACCCACTTGCGCGCATTGCGGAACATGCGCATCCACGGGCTGGCGCCGTCGGGGATCTGCTTCCAGGCGTCCGGGGCCCAGCTCATCGTGGCGGCGCGGAACACGCGCTCCGGATGGGGCATCAGCACGGTGAAGCGGCCGTCGACCGTGGTCACCGAGGTGATGCCGTCCGGCGAGCCGTTCGGGTTCAGCGGATAGGCCTGCGTCACCGCGCCGCGGTTGTCGACGAAGCGCAGCGATACGTCGACCTTGCTCTTGTCGCCCTGCTGCGAGAAGTCAGCATAGCCCTCGCCGTGCGCGACGACGATCGGGATGCGGCTGCCTTCCATGCCGGCGAAGAAGATCGACGGCGACTGCTGGACCTCGACCGTGACGAAGCGGGCTTCGTACTGCTCGCTCTGGTTGCGGGTGAACTTCGGCCACGCGCCGGCGCCGGGGATGATCGGCGCCAGATTGCTCATCATCTGGCAGCCGTTGCAGACGCCCAGCGCGAAGGTGTCGGCGCGGTTGAAGAAGGCCGCGAACTGCTCGGCCATCGCGCCGTTGAACAGGATGGTCTTGGCCCAGCCTTCGCCGGCGCCCAGCACGTCGCCGTAGCTGAAGCCGCCGCAGGCGACGAAGCCGACGAAGTCGTCCAGCTTCGCGCGGCCCGCGATCAGGTCGCTCATATGGACGTCGTAGGTGTCGAAGCCTGCGCGGTCCATGCTGTAGGCCATCTCGATCTGCGAGTTGACGCCCTGCTCGCGCAGGATCGCCACGCGCGGCCGGGCGCCGCTGGCGATGAACGGCGCGGCGATGTCTTCGGCCGGATCGAAGGTCAGGCTCGGCGTGATGCCGGGGTCCGCGGCGTCGAGCAGCAGTTCATATTCGCTGTCGGCGCAGGCCGGGTTGTCGCGCAGCCGGGCGATGCGCCAGCTGACCTCGCTCCAGACACGTTGCAGCTCGGCGCGCGGCGCGCCGAACACCTTCTTCGCGTCCCGGTAGATCTCGATCTGGTCGCTGCCATTGGGCTTGCCGACCACATGGCTGCAGGCGGACAGGCCGGCCTCGCGCAGCGCGGCGAACACGGCGTCGCGGTCTTCCAGCTTGACCTGGATCACCGCGCCCAGCTCCTCGGAGAACAGCGCGCGCAGCGTCTGGTCGTTGCGGCGCTCGGCGATCTGCTGGGCCCAGTTCTTGGCGTCGCCGTAGTCCTGTTCCTGCGTCGGATCGAGCGTCAGCATGTCGACGTTCAGCGACAGGCCGCAATGGCCGGCAAACGCCATCTCGGCCAGCGTCGCCATCAGGCCGCCGTCCGAACGGTCGTGGTACGCCAGCAGCTTGCCCTCGCGGTTCAGGCGCTGGATCGCATTGAAGAAGTTGCGCAGATCGGCCGGGTCATCGACATCGGGAACGCTGTCGCCGACCTGCTGCGTGACCTGCGCCAGGATGCTGCCGCCGAGGCGGTTCTTGCCGCGGCCCAGGTCGATCGCGATCAGCACGGAATCGCCCAGATCGGTGCGCAGCTGCGGCGTCAACGTGCGGTCGACGTCGTCGACGGCCGCAAACGCCGAGATGATCAGCGACACCGGTGCGACCACTTCCTTGGCCACGCCCGCATCGTCCCACTTGGTGCGCATCGACAGCGAATCCTTGCCGACCGGAATGCTGATGCCCAGCGCCGGGCACAGCTCCATGCCGACCGCACGCACCGTGTCATACAGCTTCGCATCCTCGCCCTCGACGCCGCAGGCTGCCATCCAGTTGGCCGACAGCTTGACCTTGCCGAGGTCCTTGATCGGGGCGGCGGCCAGATTGGTCAGCGCCTCGCCGATCGCCATGCGGCCCGATGCGGGCGCGTCGATCACGGCCAGCGGCGTGCGCTCGCCCATCGTCATCGCCTCGCCGGCCTTGCCCTGATAGTCAAGCGTGGTGACCGCGACATCGGCCACCGGCACCTGCCACGGGCCGACCATCTGGTCGCGTGCGTTCATGCCGCCGACGCTGCGGTCGCCGATCGTGATCAGGAAGGACTTGCTGGCGACGGTCGGATGGCGCAGCACGTCGCGCACCGCCTGATCCAGCGCGATGCCGGTGACATCCACCGCCGGCAGCGATTGTTCGACCCGCTTGACGTCGCGATGCATGCGCGGCGGCTTGCCGAGCAGCACGTCCATCGGCATGTCGACGGCGTAGTGTTCCTTCAGCGCCTGGTCGACGCTGGCATCGACCAGCTGCAGCTGCTTTTCCTCGGTCGCCACGCCGACCACCGCGAACGGCGAGCGCTCGCGCTCGCACATCGCGGCAAAGCGCGGGAAGCTGTCCGGCGCGATCGCCAGCACATAGCGCTCCTGCGATTCGTTGCACCAGATCTCGGCCGGCGACAGGCCCGACTCTTCCAGATGGATCTGGCGCAGCTCGAAGCGCGCGCCGCGGCCGGCGCCATCGACCACTTCGGGGAAGGCATTGGACAGGCCGCCCGCACCGACGTCGTGAATCGACAGGATCGGGTTCTCGTCGCCAAGCTGCCAGCAGGCGTTGATCACTTCCTGCGCGCGCCGCTCCATTTCCGGATTGCCGCGCTGCACCGAATCGAAATCGAGGTCGGCCGTATTGGCGCCGGTCGCCATCGAGCTGGCCGCGCCGCCGCCCATGCCGATGCGCATGCCCGGGCCGCCCAGCTGGATCAGCAGCGAACCGGCCGGCAGCGGCTCCTTGTGGGTGTGCGAGGCGTCGATATTACCGATGCCGCCGGCGATCATGATCGGCTTGTGATAGCCGCGCACGGTGCCGCCGACGTTCTGCTCGTAGACACGGAAATAGCCGCCCAGGTTGGCGCGGCCGAACTCGTTGTTGAAAGCAGCGCCGCCGAGCGGGCCTTCGATCATGATCTGCAGCGGCGAGGCGATGCGCTCCGGCTTGCCGGTCACCGCAGGACGCTCGTCGGGATTGCGGAAGGCGAGCGGCTGGGCGGCGTCGCGCGCGTTCTCCCACGGCTCGACCGCGTCGGGCAGCATCAGGTTGGACACCGTGAAGCCGGTCAGGCCGGCCTTGGGCTTGGCGCCGCGGCCGGTCGCGCCCTCGTCGCGGATTTCGCCGCCGGCGCCGGTCGATGCCCCGGGGAACGGCGAGATCGCGGTCGGGTGGTTATGCGTCTCGACCTTCATCAGCGTATGGGTCAGCGCCTGATGGCGGCCATACTGGTGGGCGTCGCCGCGCGGGAACCAGCGTTCGGCGACATCGCCTTCCATCACCGCCGAGTTGTCCGAATACGCGACGATCGAACCCTGCGGGTTCAGCTGGTGCGTGTTGCGGATCATCGCGAACAGCGACTTGTCCTGTTCCTCGCCGTCGATGGTCCACGTGGCGTTGAAGATCTTGTGGCGGCAGTGCTCGCTGTTGGCCTGCGCGAACATCATCAGCTCGACGTCGGTCGGGTTGCGGCCCAGCTTCGCGTAGGCATCGACCAGATAGTCGATCTCGTCGTCGGACAGCGCCAGCCCCATCGCGACGTTGGCCTCGGCCAGCGCGGCGCGGCCGCCCGCCAGGTCGATGAAGCGCAGCGGCTTGGCCGGCAGTTCCTCGAACAGCCCGGCCGCGGCGTCCCGCGTGGCGACCACGGTCTCGGTCATCCGGTCGAACAGCAGCGCGGCGACGGCATCGCGCGTCAGCGGATCCAGCGTCTTGCGCCCGCGCAACAGGCCCTTCTTGCAGATCACCGTGAATTCGATGCCGCGCTCGATCCGGTGCACGTGCGACAGGCCGCAGTTGTGCGCGATATCGGTGGCCTTGCTGGCCCACGGCGAAATCGTGCCAAAACGCGGGATCACGACGAAGCGGTCACCCTCGGCCTGCTCGGCGAACGGCGCGCCATAGGTCAGCAGCGCGCGGATACGGTCGGTATCGCCCTTGTCCAGCGGCTGGTCGGTGTCGACGAAGTGCAGGAACTGGCCGTGCACCGACTCGATGTCGGCGTCGATCTGTTGCAGGGCGGTGAGCAGGCGTTGCTGGCGGAAGGCCGACAGGGCCAATGCGCCGGGGAAGCACGAGAAATGCGCCATGATCTGAGCGGTCGGAGGGCGATGGAGGGTAAGACGGCGGCCGGGCCGCTGGCGCGGGGGTGGCGCCAGCCGGGGCAGTCCGGCGAAAACCGCTATTGTACCTTGCCGGGCGGTAATCCTTGCGGCGCAGCATCCGCCCGATTTCGGCCCCCGGCGGCCGCCGATCCAGCACCGACCAGCCACCGGGCCGCCCCCCGGGGTGCGCCCTGCGCATCACGCCGCTGTCACAACGCCCTGCTCCAATCCCCTTTTGACGGCCGCTGCGGCTCGTCCACGGCCGTTCACGGCTTTTTTCCCTTCGGGACGCGCTCCCGAGCCACTCCCAACGAGAACGACAAGACATGGACAGAAGGCGATTTCTGAAGCTGGGCGGCTTCATCACGGTGTCGGTGGCCACGGCGGGTGGGCTGGCGGCATGCGGGGGCGACGACCACGCCGACGGCCACCCGGATGGCGGGACGCCGGCCGCGCCACCGGCCACCGGCACGAACTGGAAATTCCCGCAGAGCGTGGCGTCGGGCGATCCGAGGCCGGACGGCATCCTGCTGTGGACCCGCGTCGTGCCGGCGAACGTCGACGATGCCGCGGCGGCCAGCCTCGACGCCAGCTTTGCGATCCGGCTGCGCGTGACGGCCGCCGACAATGCCGGCGCGCTCGGCACTACCACGGCGCTGGCCGGCGCCGCGGTAGTCGATGCCGCGATCCCGGTGTCCGGCGCCTACGACTGCACGGTGCGCCACAAGATCACCGGCCTGGATGCCGGACGCACCTACTACTACCAGTTCACTGCCGGCGAGGTCCGCTCGCGCGTCGGACGGTTCCGCACCGCCCCTGCCGCGGATGCCGACGTGTCGCAGCTGCGCCTCGGTTTCCTCAGCTGCCAGGACTGGAGCATCAACCACTGGGGCACGTTCGAAGCGCTGGCGGCCGAGGACCTGGATTTCGTCGTCCATCTGGGCGACTACATCTACGAGACCGTCGGCGAGGACTTCCAGACCGGCGCGGTCGAAAGCCTGCACACCGCCCTCGTGCTGCCGGACGGCACCTTCAAGAACGGCAGCAGCGGCGCCAGGTACGCGACCACGCTGAACGACTACCGCTACCTGTACAAGCGCTACCGCAGCGACCCGCGCCTGCAGGCGGTGCACGAGCGCTTCGCCATGGTCGCCACCTGGGACGACCACGAGTTCAGCGACGACTGCTGGGGCGACGCCGAGACCTACAACGCGGCGGGCAGCGGCGTCGAGCAGCACCAGCCCGCCCGCCGGCGCGCCGCGAGCCGCGCCTGGTTCGAATTCATGCCGGCCGACATCGTGTTCGACGAGAAGCAGGACGGCATCCATGCGATCCGCATCTACCGCGAGTTGCGCTTCGGCAAGCTGGCCCATCTGGTGATGACGGACGAGCGGCTGTACCGCACCGACCACGTGCTGCCCGAGTCGGCGATCAACCCCGCCACCGGCGCGCCGCTGGGCAGCATCGGCGCCCGCTACATGGTGCCGGCGGCGGCGCTGGCCGCCGCCGAGGCGGCCAAGATGGCCGCCGCTGGATCCGCCGACACGCTGGCGCTGACGTCGATCCTCGGCAATGAACAGCGCAACTGGTGGCGCGACACGATGGCACGCTCGCCGGCAATCTGGAAGCTGTGGGGCAACGAGGTCTCGCTGCTGCGCATGGGCATCGATGGCAGCAACGCCATTGCGACGCTGGTCGCGCTGCAGGCCGTCGGCACGCTGTCGGCCAGCATCCAGGGCGCGCTGGCCTCGACCGGCGGCAATGCGCCGGTCGCCGCGGCGGTGGTCGCCGCCGTCACGGCCGGCGCCTCTCAGGCCAGCGCAGCGACAGCAGCGCAGGCAATTGCGATGGCCGACGCCACCGCAGGCGACAAGACCGCGGCCGCCATCGGCGCCGGACTGACCGCAGCGCAGGCCGGCATCGCAGTGCTGGCCTTCGAGCAGGCCAAGGCCGCTGCCGCCGGCGGCGTGGCGGCGCAGATCGGCGCGGCCTCACAGGCGATCGCGTTCGGCTACGTGAAGCCGGACGTGCTGGCCAATCGCGAAAAGTCGGCTTTTATCCCAGCGGCGCAGAAGACGGCGCTGGCGGCCTTCTTCCAGCGCTTCCTGCTGAACGCCGACCAGTGGGACGGCTTCAACGCCGAGCGCAAGGCCCTGATGCGGCATCTGGCGGACAACGGCATCCGCAATGTGGTGGCGCTGACCGGCGACATTCATGCGTTCTACGCCGGCACCGTGCACGACGATTACGACGCCGAGGGCGGCGGCACGCCGGTGATGGTCGACCTGGTCACGGCCGGCATCAGCTCGGACTCGTTCTTCTCGTATCTGAAGTCGGCGGTCGGCGCGCTGTCGGAGAGCCTGTCGACGCTGGTCTACCGCACGCTGTCGCTGCCCGTTCCCGCGCTGGGCAGCGAGCCGGTGTCGGTCGACGTCAACCTGCTGGACCATACGCTGGCGCCGTCGACGGTCACCGCCGCCACCGTTGCCGAATCGCTGCGGATCTCACTGCGCGGCGCGCTGGCGGCACGGGGCGTGGCCGAGGGACAGCTCGATGCGACCACCGATGCGGTGCTGGCCGCGCTGCAGGCCGATGCGGGCTTCGTGCAGCAGGTCGTGCCGCTTTGCCAGCAGCTGGCGGCACTGCGCAGCAATCCGTGGCTGCAGTACGCCAATACCGACGCGCAGGGCTATGCGGTGGTGACCGTCACGCCGGCCGCGCTGACCTGCGAGTTCAGGCACGTCAACCGGCTGGTCGGCGGCAGGGCGCCGGCCGCGGTGGTGGCGCGGACGGTGAAGGCGACGGTGCCGCGGGATACGGCGGCGGTATCGATCGAGCGGTAGCGATACGCTGGCCGCTCTTGCCCTCTCCCCCGGCCCCTCTCCCGCTCGCGGGAGAGGGGAGAAGACCGGCGGACCGATAGACCTACGTCACAACGCACACGACGCTCCCCTCTCCCGCTTGCGGGAGAGGGGCTGGGGGAGAGGGCAACCGCCGGCCCTCCCCGCCTACACCGCCCCAAATCCCCCACCCCCGGGCGTCTCGATCACGAACACATCCCCGGCGCCCATCTCGGTCCGCGCCACATGCGGCAGCGTCTCCTCGCTGCCGTCGGCGCGGATCACGCGGTTGCGGCCCGTCGCGCCCGGCTCGCCGCCCGCCATGCCGAACGGCGCATGGACACGGTTGTTCGACAGGATCGACGCCGTCATCGGCTCGAGGAAACGTACCTTGCGCACGCCGCCATTACCGCCGTGCCAGCGCCCCGACCCGCCCGATCCATGCCGGATCTCGTAGCTGTCCAGCCGTACCGGAAAGCGCCATTCCAGCACCTCGGGATCGGTCAGGCGCGAGTTGGTCATATGCGTCTGCACCACGTCGCAGCCGTCGAAGCCGTTGCCGGCGCCGCTGCCGCCCGAGATCGTCTCGTAATACTGGTAGCGCGCGTTGCCGAAGGTGAAATTGTTCATCGTGCCCTGGCTGGCCGCGACCACGCCCAGCGCGCCATACAGCGCGTTGGTGATGCACGACGACGTCTCGACATTGCCCGACACCACCGAGGCCGGATAGCGTGGATTGAGCATCGAGCCCTCGGGGATCACCACATGCAGCGGCTTCAGGCAACCGGCGTTCAGCGGGATGTCCTGGTCGACCAGCGTGCGGAACACGTACAGCACCGCGGCCATGCAGACGGCGCGGGGCGCGTTGAAGTTGTTCGGCAGCTGGTCCGAGGTACCGGTGAAATCGACGGTCGCTTCCCTGCGCTGCCGATCGACGGTCACGCGCACGCGGATCTGCGCGCCATTGTCGAGCGGATAGGTATAGCTGCCGTCCTTCAGCGCCGTGATCACGCGCCGCACCGCTTCCTCGGCGTTGTCCTGCACATGGCCCATATAGGCGCGCACCACCGGCAGGCCGAAGTGCGCGACCATCTTGCGCAGCTCCTCGACGCCCTTCGCGTTGGCCGCGACCTGCGCGCGCAGATCGGCCATGTTCTGGTCGACATTGCGGGCCGGATAGCGCGCGCCGGCCAGCAGCGCCCGCATGCCGGCGTCGTCAAGCACGCCGCCATCGACCAGCAGGAAGTTGTCGATCAGCACGCCCTCCTCCTCGACCACCGTCGAGTCCGGCGGCATCGAGCCCGGCGTGATGCCGCCGATATCGGCGTGGTGGCCGCGCGAGCCGACGTAGAACAGCACCTCGCGGCCGTCGGCATCGAACACCGGCGTGATCACCGTCACGTCCGGCAGGTGCGTGCCGCCGTTGTACGGGTCGTTCAGCACGTAGACATCGCCGTCCTTCATCCGCCCGGCATTGCGCGCGATCACGGTCTTGATGCTTTCGCCCATCGAACCCAGATGCACCGGCATATGCGGCGCGTTGGCGATCAGGTTGCCCTCGGCGTCGAAGATCGCGCAGGAGAAGTCCAGCCGTTCCTTGATGTTGACCGAGTAGGCGGTGTTCTGCAGCCGCAGTCCCATCTGCTCGGCGATCGACATGAACAGGTTGTTGAAGACCTCGAGCATCACCGGATCGGCCTCGGTGCCGATGGCGCGGCGCTGGGGCCGCGGCACCGCGCGCGTCAGCACCAGATGGTCCTGCTCCGTCAACAGCGCCTGCCAACCGGGTTCGACCACGGTGGTGGCGTTCTGCTCGGCAATGATGGCCGGACCGGCGAGCCGGTCGCCGGGACGCAGCGTATCGCGCCGGTACAGGCCCGTGTCGTGCCAGGCGCCGCCGCTGAACATCCGTACCGTCTCCACCGGCCGCGGCGGGCCTTCGCGCGGCGCCAGTTCGGGCGGCCGCTCCTGCGGCGCCTGCGCGACGCCGACCGCCTCGACCGAGACCGCCTCGACGATCAGCCCCTTGTCCGGCATCAGGAAGGCATAGCGCTGCCGGTAGGCGGCCTCGAAGCCCGCCCGCATCGCGCCGGCGTCGCCGAACGGCACCACCAGCGCAGCATCGGTGCCCTCGTAGCGCAGATGGACGCGCCGCAGCACCTCGATGCGGCCGGCGTCCTCGCCCTGCTCCAGCAGCTCGTCGCGCGCCTGCTGCGCGAGCGCGTCGAGCCGCTGCGCCAGCATCGGCACCGCGGCCTCGTCCAGCTTCGCTTCGATCGACAGCTCGCGCATCGCCGTGCGGTCGGCCAGGCCCATGCCGTAGGCCGACAGCACGCCGGCCAGCGGATGGACGAACACGGTCTGCATGCCGAGCGCATCGGCCACCAGGCAGGCATGCTGGCCGCCGGCACCGCCGAAGGTCGTCAGCGTGTAGCCGGTCACGTCGTGGCCGCGCTGCACCGAGATCTGCTTGATCGCGTTGGCCATGTTGCCGACCGCGATCTCGATGAAGCCCTCGGCGACCTGCTCGGGCGTGCGCCGGTCGCCGGTATGCTCGGCGATCTGCGCCGCCAGGTCCTCGAAGCGCGCGACCACGGCATCGCGATCGAGCGGCGCGTCGGCGCGGGGGCCGAACACCGCCGGGAAATGCGCCGGCTGGATCTTGCCGAGCATCACGTTGCAGTCGGTCACCGCCAGCGGGCCGCCGCGCCGATAGCTGGCCGGCCCTGGATTCGCGCCCGCCGAATCGGGGCCGACCCGATAGCGGCTGCCGTCGAAATGCAGCACCGAACCGCCGCCCGCCGCCACCGTATGGATGCTCATCATCGGCGCGCGCATGCGCACCCCGGCCACGCTCGTCTCGAACACGCGCTCGAAGTCATTCGGGTGCTTGCCGCTGAAGTGCGACACGTCCGTGGAAGTGCCGCCCATGTCGAAGCCGATGATGCGACCGAAGCCGGCGCGCTGCGACGCGCGCACCATGCCGACGATGCCGCCAGCCGGTCCCGACAGGATCGCGTCCTTGCCCTGGAAGCGATGCGCGTCGGTCAGCCCCCCGCTGCTTTGCATGAACTGCAGGTTCACGCCGGGCATCTCGCGCTCGATCTGCTCGACATAGCGGCGCAGGATCGGCGACAGATAGGCATCGACCACCGTGGTGTCGCCGCGTGGCACCAGCTTCATCAGCGGCGATACCTCGTGCGACACCGATACCTGCGCGAAGCCCAGTTCGCGCGCGATCCGCGCCGCGCGCGCCTCGTGATCCGAATGGCGATAGCCGTGCATCAGCACGATCGCCACGGCGCGAATGCCGTCGGCCAGCACGCGGGTCATCTGTTCGCGCAGCGCGGTCTCGTCCAGCGGCAGCACCACGTCGCCATGCGCGCCGATCCGCTCGTCGACCTCCACCACCTCGCGGTACAGCAGCTCGGGCAACACGATATTCAGGTCGAACAGCCGCGGCCGGTTCTGGTAGGCGATCCGCAGCGCGTCGCGATAACCGCGCGTGATGAACAGCGCCGTCGGCTCGCCCTTGCGCTCGAGCAGCGCGTTGGTGGCCACCGTGGTGCCCATCTTCACCGCGGACACCAGGCGCGGCGTGATCGGCTCGCCGGCAGCCAGGCCAAGCAGATGGCGGATGCCGGCGACCGCCGCATCGGCGTATTGCTCGGGGTTCTCCGACAGCAGCTTGTGCGTGACCACGGTGCCGTCCGGACGCAGCCCGACGATATCGGTGAAGGTGCCGCCCCGATCGATCCAGAATTGCCAGCGCGGGCCGGTCGAAGGCGTTGGCGATGCGGCTTGCGATGCGGCTTGCGATGCGGCTTGCGATGCGAAAGAAGACACGCTGAACTACCTCGCGATAGGGATGGTTGTCTGTCGTCCCCCGCGCAGGAGGGGACCCAGTGGCTCGCGTGCTGCTGCAAGACGCTGGCCCCCCGCTTTCGCCGGGGCGACGTGATAGGAGCGCGCTACAGCGACGTCGCCGAGCGCGCCGCCTGCTCGTACAGTCCGGTCAGCACCCGCAGCAGCCGTGCCAGTTCGCCGATCTCGGCGTTCTCGGCGCTGCCCGGGGTCATATTGCTGGTCAGGCATTGCTCGCGGATTTCGCGATAGCGCGCGCACGCCTCGGTGCCTGCCGCGGTGGTGCTGTAGGTCGCCTCCTTGCCCACGCGCACGCCGGCGACCAGGCTCATGCCCTGCAGCTTCTTCAGCGAGTAGGTCACCAGATGGGTGTCCTCGACGTTCAGCACGAAGCAGATGTCGGCGAGCCGCTTGGCGCGCCCACGGTGGTTGACGTGATGGAGCACCAGCACGTCGAGGAAGGTCAGGTCGCGTACGCCGGCCGCGCCCATGCAGCGCACGACCCAGCGGCTATAGGCGTTGTAGGCGGTGTTCAGGCCGAACTCGAATTCCGACAGTTCGGGACTGCGCGAGGACACCAGATGGGCGGACGACACGATGCCGGCGCTGCTCGGACGAACAACCGCTTCGGCAGCCGCGGCATCGGCCGATGCGGTATCGGCGGAAACCAGGTCGGCAGCGGCAACATCGGGAGACGCAACCTCGTCGCGGCGGCTCGGCTTTCGGGCCATGGACGGCACTCCTGCAGAAGGACAGCGGAGAACGAACGATCAGGCACGCCGTGTAGGGATTTCCCGGGGGCCGCGGCAGTAATTTCAGCTTGACAGTTTATCGACAAATTATGAGCATGAGTACCCGGTAACGATGGGGATTGCGCGGCACTGAAACGACCGCCTCCGACTCGATTCGCGCACGAATTCTGGGCATCCGTGGGGCCGCGCACTGCTGCGGGGCAAGCGGCAACGAGTACGGCCCCATCCTCCGTTCCTGGCTTCCACCGACGCCCGAGCGCACTGCCCGGACACACCATCCGGACACACAACCCGAACTTGTACCGATGACGATGCCTGCCGCGCTGCTCCCCGATATCGACACGCTGAACCGCCTGGCCCGCGATGGCCGATTGTCGCGCGCGGCACTGTTGCAGCAGGCCGAGGCCCGGGCGAAGGAGCCGTCGGCGCACGCGGTATTCCTGCAGACCAGCTTCGATACCGCAGCCAGCGCGGCGCAGGCCGCCGATGCCGCGGCGCTGGCCGGCAAGCCGCTGCATCCGCTGGCGGGGCTGCCGGTATCGATCAAGGACCTGTTCGATATCGGCGGCGATGTCACGCGCGCCGCCTCGACGGTGCGCGCCGATGCCGCGCCGGCAACCGACGATGCGCCGGTCGTGGCGCGGCTGCGAGCGGTGGGCGCCGCGCTGGTCGGCCGCACCAATATGACCGAGTTCGCCTTCTCCGGCGTCGGCATCAACCCGCACTACGGCACGCCGGTCAATCCGCACGACAGCACGGTGGCGCGCATCTGCGGCGGCTCGTCGTCGGGCGCGGCGGCCTCGGTGGCGCTTGGCCTCGCGGTGGCGGCACTGGGCAGCGATACCGGCGGGTCGATCCGCATCCCGGCCGCGCTGTGCGGCTTGACGGGTTTCAAGCCGACCGCGCGGCGCGTGCCGCTGACGGGCGCGTTTCCGCTGTCGTTCTCGCTCGATACCGCCTGCGCGATGGCGCGCACCGTGGCCGATTGCGTGCTGGTCGACGGCGTGATCGCCGATCAGGCGCTGGTGCCCGTGCGCAAGGCCGCCAGCGCGCTGCGGGTGGCCGTGCCGCGCCAGCTGCTGCTCGACGATCTCGACGAGACCGTGTCGCGCGCCTTCGATCGCACGTTGGGACGGCTGTCCGCCGCCGGTGTGCAGATCGAACACGTTGACCTGCCCGAACTGCTGGAACTGTCGACGCTGAACGCGCAAGGCGGGCTGACCGCGGCCGAGGCCTATGCGATCCACCGCGGCACACTGTCGTCGCGGCGCGCGCTGTACGACCCGCGCGTGGCGGCGCGCATCGATCGCGGCGCCGCAATCGGCGCGGCCGACTATGTGGATCTGGTGCGCGCCCGCGCCGTCTGGAGCGAGCGCGTGATGGCGCGGCTCGACGGCTTCGATGCGCTGGCCTGCCCCACCGTGCCGGTGGTGGCGCCACCGATCGCTCCGCTGGTCGCCGACGATGCGCTGTTTACGCGCACCAATGCGCTGCTGCTGCGCAATCCCTCCACCATCAACTTCCTCGATGGCTGCGCGATCTCGCTGCCATGCCACCAGCCCGACGAACTGCCGGTCGGACTGATGCTCTCGCATGGCCCGATGCGCGACGCGCCGCTGCTGGGCACGGCGCTTGCATTGGAGGCCGTGCTCGCGCCGATGCCGCAGCAGGCCTGAGCCGGCGCGCGGGACGGGGCCAACGACGCGCGACAACCTAGTGGACGACCCAGTGGACGAGCCACCGCTGGCGGCGCAAGATCCACGGACGCGTGCGCACCAGGATGCGCCACCACGCGCAACGACGCGGTACTGACACAACCAGGAGAGAAATGATGCAGCGCAAGGGATTGCTCAAGTCGATGTCTGCGTGCGGGCTGCTCGCCTGCGCCTTCGCGATGGCGCCGCTGGCGCAGGCCCAGGTCAAATGGGATCTGCCGACCGGCTATCCGGCCAACAACCCGCATACGGTCAACCTGGACCAGTTCGCCAAGGAGGTCAGCGCGGCCACGCAGGGCAAGCTGGCCATCACGCTGCATCCGAACGGTTCGCTGTTCAAGGCCAACGAGATCAAGCGCGCGGTGCAGAGCAACCAGGCCCAGGCCGGCGAGGTACTGATGTCGCTGCTGGAGAACGAGAATGCGCTGTTCGGCGTCGACGCCGTGCCCTTCCTCGCCACCGGCTTCGATGCATCGTACAAGCTGTGGCAGGCGCAGCGGCCCGTGATCGACCGCCTGCTGGACCGCCAGGGCATCAAGCTGCTGTACGCGGTCGCCTGGCCGCCGCAGGGCATCTACGCGAAGAAGGAAATCCGCTCGGGCGCCGACATGAAGGGCCTGAAGTGGCGCGCCTACAATCCGGCCACCACGCGCATCGCACAGGCGGTGGGCGCGCAGCCGATGACGATCCAGGCCGCCGAGCTGTCGCAGGCGCTGGCCACCGGCGTGGTCGACAGCTTCATGTCGTCGGGCGCCACCGGCGTCGACAGCAAGGTCTGGGAAAGCCTGTCGCACTTCCACACGGTCGATGCCTGGCTGCCGAAGAACATGGTGATCGTCAACAAGCGCGAGTTCGACAAGCTCGACAAGCCGTCGCAGGAGGCGCTGATCAAGGCCGCGCAGGCCGCCGAGACGCGCGGCTGGCAGCGGATGCGCGAATACACGCAGCAATCGCTGGACACGCTGGCCAAGAACAAGATGACCATCGTCAAGCCCACGCCGCAACTGCAGGCCGACATGAAGAAGATCGGCGACGAACTGCTGGCCGAATGGGAAAAGAAGGCCGGGCCCGACGGCAAGGAGATCATCTCCGCGTATCGCAAGTAAGGCGATCGTTTCCGCGATGCCGGCCCCGGCTTGCTCCACCACTTCGTCGCCCCCGCGCAGGCGGGGGCCCAGTGTCTTGGTGCAAGCCGCTGGGTCCCCGCTTTCGCGGGGACGACGTGCTGCTGGAGTCCGACATCCGGCCGCGGCCTTCGCCTTCTCCTCCTAGCCTCCCGGACGCATCATGACTTCCCGCTTCCAGTGGTTCTACCAGGCGCTCGGCGCGCTGGCGGCCGTCTTCATCTGCCTGACGCTGCTGATCGAACTGGCCATCATTGTCGGGCGCTTCGCCCATTTCCAGATCGATGGCGGCGATGCCTACGCCGGCTATTTCATGGCGGCCGGGTCGTTCCTCGCGCTGGCCGCGACGCTGCGCCAGGGCGACCATATCCGCGTCACGCTGATCCTGCAGCGCCTGCACGGCAAGCCGCGCGTCTGGGTGGAGATCTTCTGCCTGGCGGTGGCCACGCTGCTGACCGCGTACTTCACCTACTACGCGGGCAAGCTCGCGTACGACTCGTACATCTATCACGACATCTCGCAGAACACCGACGCCACGCCGCTGTGGATTCCGCAGCTGTCGATGGCGGTGGGCCTGTTCGGACTGTTCGTCGCCTTCGCCGAGGAGTTCGTCTACGTGCTGCGCACGCGCCGTCTGCCGCGCGAGGAAGGCGGCGAGATGGCGCGCACCGAATGACGCCGCATACCGACACGTAGCCTCCGTATCGCACCAGCCGGCCCGACTGAACGGCATCCCCACAGGAACGCAACAACATGGATCTCTGGATCACCCTCTTCCTGATCGTCGCGATCTTCGCCGTGCTCGGCGCCGGCGTCTGGATCGGCATCGCGATTCTCGGCGTCGCGTGGATCGCGATGGAGCTGTTCACCAACAAGGTCGGCGGCGAATCGATGGCGCTGACGGTCTGGGGCTCGCTGTCGAGCTGGACGCTGACGGCGCTGCCGCTGTTCATCTGGATGGGCGAGATCCTGCTCAAGACCAAGCTGTCCGAAGGCATGTTCCGCGGGCTGGCACCCTGGCTGCAGCGCCTGCCGGGCCGGCTGCTGCATGTCAACGTGATCGGCTGCACGATCTTCGCCGCGGTGTCCGGCTCGAGCGCCGCCACCTGCGCGACCATCGGCAAGATTTCGCTGCCGGAACTGGCCAAGCGCGGCTATCCCGATTCGATGGCGATCGGCTCGCTGGCCGGCGCCGGCACGCTCGGGCTGCTGATTCCGCCGTCGATCATCATGATCGTCTATGGCGTCACCGCGGACGTGTCGATCGGCAAGCTGTTCATCGGCGGCGTGTTGCCGGGCCTGCTGCTGGCGCTGCTGTTCATGGGCTATGTCGCGGTCTGGGGCTGGCGCCATCGCGACGCAATTCCGGTGCCCGAGCATCGGCTGGACCTGCACGCCAAGCTGGCCGAATCGCGCCACCTGATTCCGGTGGTGCTGCTGATCGGCGCGGTGCTGGGCTCGATCTATGCCGGCGTCGCTACCGCGACCGAAGCGGCGGCGCTGGGCGTGGTCGGTGCGCTGGTACTCGCGCTGGCGCAGCGCACGCTGACCTGGCAGACCTTCCGCGATTCGCTGATGTCGGCCACGCGGCTGTACTGCATGATCGCGCTGATCCTGGCGGGCTCGTCGTTCCTGACGCTGGCGATGGGATTCATCGGCCTGCCGCGCCATCTTGCCGAATGGATCGTCGGCCTGAACCTGACGCCGTTCCTGCTGATCGTCGCGCTGATGGTGTTCTTCATCATCCTCGGCTGTTTCCTCGACGGCATCTCGATGGTGGTGCTGACGATGTCGGTGCTGCTGCCGACGATCCAGGCGGTCGGCATCGACCTGCTGTGGTTCGGCATCTTCGTCGTGCTGGTGGTCGAGATGGCGCAGATCACGCCGCCGGTCGGCTTCAACCTGTTCGTGCTGCAGGGGATGACCCGGCGCAATATCAGTTATATCGCCTGGGCCGCCTTCCCCTTCTTCGTGCTGATGGTGGTGGCGGTGCTGCTGATCTGGGCCTTCCCCGGCCTGGTGACCTATCTGCCCGCGCAGATGAAGATGTAGATCCCCATGCGCGCCATCGTGATCGGGGCCGGCGTGATCGGCGTGTGCTCGGCCTGGTATCTGCGCGAGGCCGGATTCGAGGTCACCGTGCTGGACCGGCGCGCCTCTCCGGCCCAGGAGACCAGCTTCGGCAACGCCGGCGTCATCGCGCCCGGCTATGTGACACCGTGGGCCGCGCCGGGGATGCCGGCCAAGGTGCTGCGCACCCTGTTCGCCAGTACCTCGCCGGTGGTATTCCGGCCGAGCGCCGACCCCGCGATGTGGCGCTGGATCGCGCGCTGGCTCGGCGAATGCCGGCTCGAGCGCTACCGCGTCAACAAGCTGCGCATGCAGCGGCTGGCCTTCTACAGCCGCGCCTGCCTGCACCAGTTGCGCGACCAGCTGCAGATCGACTACGAGCAGTCGCAGGGCTATCTGCAGCTGTTCAGGACCGAGCGCGACCTTCAGATGGCCCAGCCCGCGCTGGCGCTGCTGCGCGAGAACGCCGTGCCCCATCGGCTGGTCGATGCGGCCGAATGCCGCCGGCTCGAGCCTGGGCTGGCTCCGGACACCGCGCTGGCCGGCGGGCTGCATCTGCCCGAGGACGAATCGGGCAATTGCCCGATGTTCACGCGCCGGCTGCGGCAGTTCGCTGAGGCCGCGGGCGTGCGGTTTCAGATGGACACCACCGTTCACGGCATCGCCGCGCCTGGCGACGGCGTGCTGTCGGTGTCCGTGCGGTGCCAGGGAGGGGACTCGATCCTGCGCGCGCAACATGTCGTGGTTGCCGCCGGCGTCGCCAGTGCCGCGCTGCTGCGCCCGCTCGGCCTGCGCGTGCCGCTCTATCCGGTCAAGGGCTATTCGGCCACGGTGCCGGTGCGCGATGCCCTGCAGGCGCCGCTGGCCGCGCTGATGGACGAGTCGTACAAGGTCGCGATCACCCGCATGGGCAATCGCATTCGGCTGGCCGGCACCGCCGAGCTGGGCTCGCGCGAGCTGGACCTGCGCCAGGCCGCGGTGCGCACGCTGCTGAAGGTCGGCCGCGACTGGTTCCCGGGCGCGGCGAACTACGCCGAAGCGTCGCTATGGACCGGTGCCCGGCCGATGCTGCCGGACGGCCCGCCGCTGATCGGCGCCACCGCCGTGCGCGGGCTGTTCCTCAATCTCGGCCATGGGTCCACCGGCTGGGCGATGGCCTGCGGCTCCGGCAAGCTGCTTGCGGCTCAGGTGTCCGGCGCGCCGGCCGAGATCGACCTGGAAGGCCTGACGCCGGACCGCTACGGCCTGGGCCCGCGGCGATGAGCCGTTTGCCGGCGGCGCTGCGATAATGCGCCGATGACGCCCTTCTCCTCTCCCGCCGTTGCCGGGACGGCCGCCCAGGCCGCGGACTGGTTGCGCTTCGATCCGCTCAGCGCCACGTCCATTCCGCTGTTCGACAGCGCAGCGATCCGCCGGCTCGAACAGGCGGCCTACGCCACCCTGTCGCCGTTCACGCTGATGGCCCGTGCCGGGGCTGCCGCTGCCGCCTGGCTGAGCGCCCATGCACCGGCCGGACCGCTGTTGTTGCTGGCGGGCCCCGGCAATAACGGCGGCGACGCCCTGGTCGCGGCGACGCACCTGCATCAGGCCGGCCGCGAGGTACAGGCATGGCTGCTGGCCGATCCCGCGCGCCTGCCCGCCGACGCCGCACGCGCGTGGCAGGAGGCGAACGATGCCGGCGTGCCGCTGCAGGTGCTGGTGCCCGATGCCGCCTCGCCGCAAACCGCGCCGCCCTGGCCTGCGGCGGCGCCGCGTTTTGCCGCGGTGGTCGACGGCCTGCTCGGTATCGGCCTGAACCGTCCCGCCAGCGGCGTGCTGGCCGAATGGATCGCGTTGCTGTGCGCACTGGCCGACGACGGGGTGCCGGTGTTCGCGCTCGACGTGCCGAGCGGCCTGTCGGCCGATACCGGCGCCGGTACGCCCGCGGTGCGCGCGACCCGGACGTTGACCTTCATCGCCGCGAAGCCGGGCCTGCTGACGCTGGACGGCCGCGACTGTGCCGGCGAACTCGATATCGCGCCGCTCGGCCTCGACTATCCGCCGCAGGATGCAGCGGCGGCCTGGGCCGCGTGGGCCAATACGCCTGCCCGCTTCGCCGCGGCGCTGCCCGGCCGGCGGCATGCCAGCCACAAGGGCAGCTTCGGCACGCTGGCGGTGATCGGCGGCAGCATCGGCATGGTCGGCGCGCCGCTGCTGAGCGCGCGGGCCGCGTTGCATCTGGGCGCCGGGCGCGTGCATATCGGCTTTCTGGCCGACCCCGCGCCGCCATTCGATCCGGTGCATCCCGAGCTGATGCTGCATCCGGTCGACCGGCTGCAGTTGCAAGAGATGTCGGCGCTGGTGGCCGGCCCCGGCATGGGAACCGGCGAGGACGCGCGCCGATGGCTCGAGACGGTACTGCGTTCGGGTACGCCGGCCGTGCTCGATGCCGATGCGCTGAACCTGCTGGCCGCAGACGCGGCGTTGGCCGCGCTGGCGAAGGCCGGCGCCGCACCGCGCGTGCTGACGCCGCATCCGCTCGAAGCGGCGCGGCTGATGGGCTGCACCGTGGCGGAAATCCAGCGCGATCGACTCGGCGCGGCGCGCGCGCTGGCCAAGCAGTGGCAAGCGGTGGTTGTGCTGAAGGGCTCGGGTACCGTGATCGCCCGGCGAGACGGGAACGCGGTCGCCATCAATCCCACTGGCAATGCGGGCCTGGCCACCGCCGGCACTGGCGACGTGCTGGCCGGCATGATCGGCGCGCTACTGGCACAGGGCATGGCGGCCGCGCCCGCGGCGCTGGCCGCGGTCTGGCTGCATGGCCGCGCCGCCGATCGCCTGGTGGCCGGCGGCCAAGGCCCGGCTGGGCTGACGGCCGGCGAATTGCCCCGCGCCGCGCGGCATGAGCTCAATGCGTTGAACGCGATGAAGGTGCCGAACATGCCGGGCCCGCGGCGATGAGCGGCGCGATCCCGCTACAGAGCGCAGCGCCGAGCCGCCGGCAGCTGTTGACCGGCATCGCGCTGCTGGTGCTGGGCCAATGGATCCTGACGCTGCTCGACGCGACCGGCAAGACGCTGACCCAGCAGGGCCTGCCGATCATGGCGGTGGCCTGGGTCCGTTACGTGGGCCATGTGGTCGCCATCTTTCTGCTGCTCGGTCCGGCGCGCTTCCGGGCCCAGGTCCGCACCGGCCAGCCAAGGCTGCAATGGATGCGCGGCGCCCTGATGCTGGCCTCGACGCTGGTGTTCTTTTCGGTGCTGAAGCTGATGCCGTTGGCGACCGCCACCGCGCTGAACTTCTGCGCGCCGCTGTTCGTGGTCGCGCTGTCGCCATGGCTGCTCGGCGAACGGCCGGGGCGCAACGCCCGCCTGATGCGCTGGAGCGGCGTGCTGATCGGCTTTGCCGGCATGCTGGTGGTGGTGCGCCCCGGCGGCGAGCTGACGCCGCGCGGCGTGGCGCTGGGTCTCACCTCGGCACTGCTGTTCGCGCTGCTGCAAATGCTGACGCGACGCATGGCGGCCCACGACGCGCCGATGACCACGCTGATCTGGAGCGGCATCACCGGCGCCGCGCTGACGACGCTGCTGGTGCCCTTCTTCTGGTTCACCGCGATGCCGACGCCGCTGCAATGCGCGCTGCTGCTGTCCGCCGGCATCACCGGGTCGCTCGGGCACTACTTCGTGATCCGCGCGTTCCAGTACGCCGACGCCTCGTTCCTCAGTCCCTTCCTCTATCTGCAGATCATCTCGGCGACCACGGTCGGCTTCCTCGCCTTCGGCCAGTTGCCGGACTGGACCACGGCGCTGGGGATTGCGGTGATCTGCGCCGGCGGCCTGTGGGTCGCGGGCGGCGAATCGGCATTGCGGCTGGTGGCCCGCAGCCTCGGCGGAACGCGCTGATTGCGGCGTTGTCTGACAGTTCTCGCCGAATGTGCGCGCTATACTCGGCACGTTCCGCGTCTTCTGCGCTCGTACTATCCGGTCGTACTATCCGGTCGTACTATCCGCTCGACACTTTTTCGCCCGTATTTCGCAATGCCCACTGACCTTCCCGCCTGGCAACGTCTGCAGCAGCACTACCAAGCGATCCGCGACCAGCGGATGCGCGACTGGTTTGCCGCGCCCGACGCCGGCGAGCGGGTCGACCGGTTCTCGCTGGAAGCGGCCGGCCTGTTCCTGGACTATTCGAAAAACCGCATCGTGCCGGAGACGATGGACCTGCTGGTCCAGCTCGCCGAAGAGGCCAAGGTACCCGCGCGGCGCGATGCCATGTTCGCTGGCACACATATCAATGCGACCGAGGACCGCGCCGCGCTGCATATGGCGCTGCGTGCCGCACCGGACGCGCCGTTCCAGGTCGACGGCAAGCCAGTGATGCCGGCCGTGCACGATGTGCTCTCGCGCATGCGGGACTTCTCGCAGCGCGTGCGCAGCGGCGAATGGAAGGGCCATGGCGGCAAGACCATCACCGACGTGGTCAACCTTGGCATCGGCGGCTCGGACCTCGGGCCGCGCATGGTGTGCCGGGCGCTGGCGCACCTTGCGGGCGATGGCCGTGGTGACAGCAGCGGTAGCGCGGCTTCTGGCCCGCGCGTGCATTTCGTGTCCAACGTCGACGGCACCGAACTGGCCGAAACGCTGGCGCGGCTCGATCCCGAACGCACGCTGGTGATCGTCTGCTCGAAGACCTTCACCACGCTGGAGACGATGGCGAACGCCAACAGCACGCGCCAATGGTTTATCGCGCGCGGCGTGCCGGAGAGCGGACTGGCGCGCCATTTCGTCGCGGTGTCGACCAACCTGGAAGCGGTGCGCGCCTTCGGCATCGATCCGGCCAATATGTTCGAGTTCTGGGACTGGATCGGCGGACGCTTCTCGCTGTGGTCCTCGGTCGGGCTGTCGATCACGCTGGCGCTCGGCTTCGAAGCCTTCGCGGAACTGCTGGCCGGCGGCCGCGAGATGGACGAGCACTTCCGCAGCGCACCGCTCGCGCGCAACATGCCGGTGATCCTGGGCCTGCTGGGGGTCTGGTACCGCAATGTGTTCGGCCTGCCGACCAGCTGCATGTCACCCTACTCGACCTCGCTGGAACTGTTTCCCGCCTTCCTGCAGCAGCTCGAAATGGAGAGCAACGGCAAGTCGGTGCAGCGCGATGGCCAGCCGGTGCGCGTGGACACCTCGCCGGTGGTCTGGGGAACGGCCGGCACCAATGGCCAGCACGCGTATTTCCAGCTGATCCACCAGGGCTCGCAGATCGTGCCGGTCGATTTCGTTGCACCGCTGTCCGCGCCGCGCACGCTGCCGGGCCATCATGCCAAGCTGCTGGCCAACTGCTTCGCGCAGGCCGAGGCGCTGATGCGCGGGCGGACCGAGGAAGAACTGCGCGAGGCCGGCATCGTCGAGCCCGAGCGCATCGCGCATATGCGCTTCGAGGGCAATCGGCCCAGCAATATGCTGCTGATCGACGGCATCACGCCGCGCGCGCTGGGCGCGCTGATCGCGCTGTACGAGCACCGCACCTTCGTGATGGGCGCGATCTGGAATATCAATTCGTTCGACCAGTGGGGTGTCGAACTGGGCAAGCTGCTGGCGCGGCCGATCGAGGCCGAGCTGAACGGACGCGCCGAGGGGCCGCACGATCCGTCCACCAGCGCGCTGATCGCGCGCGCGCGAGGCGCGCTGGCCCGGGGAGGCTGAGGGCCTGCCCTTGCCCTCGATTTCGCGTTCTCAGACTTCCGCGCCCATCCACTCGTCGCTGGCGACCTTGCCTGCCTCGATCGTCAGGATGCGACCGCAGCGGGCCGCCACCGAGCGATCGTGCGTGACCAGCACCAGCGTCGAGCCGGCGTCGCGATTCAGTTCGAACATCAGCGCGATCACCGCTTCGCCGGTCGCGGTGTCGAGGCTGCCGGTCGGCTCGTCGGCGAACAGGATGTCGGGCCGCGTGACGAAGGCACGGGCCAGCGCGACGCGCTGCTGCTCGCCGCCCGACAGCGTGCGCGGATAGTGCGACAGCCGCGCGCCCAGGCCGACCCGCTCCAGCATCGCCTTGGCGCGCTCTCGCACGCCGTCGGCCTCGCCGCGCAGCTCCAGTGGCAGCATCACATTCTCCAGCGCGGTCAGATGGCCGACCAGCTGGAACGACTGGAACACGAAGCCGACATGCCGCCCCCGCAGCGCGGCGCGCTGGTCCTCGTCCAGCGCGAACAGGTCGTGACCGTGCAGCGACACGGTGCCGCGGCTGGGCAGGTCGAGCCCGGCCATCAGCCCGAGCAGCGTCGACTTGCCCGACCCCGAGGCGCCGACGATGGCCAGCGTTTCGCCGGGCGTGACGGAAAAGGACACGTCGTGCAGAATCGTCAGCGAACCGGTCGCGTCCGTCACGGTCTTTCCCAAGGATTCGACAGCAAGAATGGATGAGGACATGAGCAAGGGTTTCCGGAACGGTTTCTGGCGGGACATCGGTGGACGCTGGCGCGCCCTGGTGCTGGGCGGGCTGCTGGCGCTGGCAGCGATGCCCGCGCTGGCGCAACGCGCGCCCACGATCCTGGTGCTTGGCGACAGCCTGTCGGCGGAATACGGCATCGCGCGCGGCGCAGGATGGGTCAAGTTATTGGAAGACCGCCTGCGCGCGGAGAGGTTCGATTATAGCGTCGTCAATGCGAGCATCAGCGGCGAGACCACGGTAGGCGGCAAGACCCGTCTGCCCGATCTGCTGTCCCGGCACCGGCCCGCCGTGGTGGTCGTCGAACTGGGCGCCAACGACGCGCTGCGCGGCCTGCCGCTGCAGAGCACCGAGGCCAACCTGCGCCAGATCGTCACCAGCGCCAAAGCCGCGAAGGCCAATGTGCTGCTGATCGGCATGCGGATCCCGCCGAACTACGGGCCCGACTACACCGAGCGCTTCTTCGCGCTGTATCCGAAGCTGGCCAAGGAATACCAGCTGCCGCTGGTGCCCTTCCTGCTGGACAAGGTGGTGACGCGGCCGGACTGGTTCCAGGACGATCGCATCCATCCAACCGCGCAGGCCCAGCCGGCGCTGCTCGACACCGTGTGGCCGCAGCTGGAGCCGCTGCTCAAGCGCCAGCGGCGCAGCGCGGAGGATGGCAAGGCGCAGCAACGGCGCGGATGAACGGCGGGCCGGCGGCATCGGCCGCCGGTGCATGACACCGGCGCATGACATCGGCGCATGACAAAGGGGCCCCGCGGGGCCCCTTCTTCATCGCTGCAGGACCGACCTGTGCGGCCGGCCACGTCAATCGTCGTCAGCCTGCCGGCTGCGATTCCGCCGGCGCCGCGGGCTTGAGCACCTCGACGTCCGAACGCGCCTTCAGGCTCTCGAAGAACGCTTCCAGCTCGCTCTGGCCGGCCAGTTGCGACAGCTGCTGCGCGTCGGCCTGGCGTTGCGCCGGATTGGCCTGCGCCGGCTGCGAAACCTTGGCGATGCGATAGATCGCATAGCCCTGCGCGCCCAGATCGACGCCGACCATCGCCGGCAGCTTCGATGCATCGGCGCGCATCACGGCCTCGACCGCCTTCGGCGCGAGACCGGCCGGTTGCTGCCGCGACACTGTGACGGCGCCGCCAAAGCCATCGGCCGACCCGCTCTGCTTCAGTTTGGCCAGCTGCGCTTCGCCGTCCTTGCGCGCCAGTTCGGCGGCCTGCTCGGCGACGTACTGCGCGCGGACCTGATCGCGCACCGCGTCGAACGGACGCACCGACGCCGGGCGATACTCGACCACGCGGCCGGCGACCAGCGTTTCCGGACCGACCTGGATCGCTTCGGTATTGCGCTTGTTCTTGATCGCGTCGTCGCTGAACAGCGCGGTCAGCACCTTCTCGTTGTTCAGCGGATTGTTCGCGCCCAGCGCGGGGTTCGGCGCGCGGGTCACGTTGTCGGCGGTCTGGATCGTCAGCTTGAACTTGTCGGCGGCCGGCTTCAGGCTGTCCGACTGCTCGTAGACGGTATTGCCGAAGGCATCGGCCTGCTCGGTGAACTGCTTGGCCGCGAGCTGCTTGCGCAGTTCGGCCTCGAGTTCGGCCTTGACCGACTCGAGCGGACGCGTCTGCGACGGCTTGACCTCGGTCACCTTGATGATGTGATAGCCGTAGTCGGTCTCGACCACATCGCTGAGCTGGTTCGGCTGCAGCGCATACATCGCGTCCTCGAACGGCTTGACCAGCGCGCCGCGGCCCATGAAACCGAGGTCACCGCCCTTCTCCGCCGAGCCCGGATCCTGCGACTGCTTGCGCGCGACATCGGCGAAGGTGTCCGGCTGCTTGCGCAGTTCTTCCAGCAGCCTGGTGGCCTTGTCCTTGGCGGCCTGACGCTCCGCGGCGGGCGCATCCTTCGGCGCCGCGATCAGGATATGGCTGGCGCGGCGCTGCTCGTCGGTACGGAAGCGCGCGATATTGCTGTCGTAGTAGGACTTCAGCTGCTCGGGCGTGATGCTGATGCCCGCGGCCAGCGCATCGGCCGACAGCACCAGGTATTCGACCTTGGCCTGCTCGGGCACGCTGAAGGCCTGGCGATGCTTGTCGTAGTACGCCTTCAGCGCGGCGTCGTCGGCCGACACCTTGGCGGCGTAGTCGCTGGCCTTCAGCAGCAGCGGCTGGACCTCGCGCTGCTGGTCGCGCGCGGCGATCAGGCGGTCCAGCAACGACTTCGGCATGAAGGCGGTCGCGCCGATCGACTGGCCGAGCTGCTGCGTCGCCAGGTCGAAGCGCATGCGCGCGTCGAACTGTTCGGGGGTCATGCCCTGCGAGGCCAGCAGTTCGAGATAGGCCTTGTCCTCGACCCGCCCGTCCGCCTTCTTCGGCAGCTGCGCGATCGCAGGAATATTGACGATCGCCTCGTACAGGCGCTCGTTCGACACGGTCAGATGCTCGCGATTGACCTCGTTGGCGACCACGCGCTGCAGGATCAGCTGGTCCAGCACGGCCTTGCGCGCTTCCGGACCTTCGAACTGGCGCGGATCGTAGGCGGCGCCCAGCACCTGACGCATCCGCTCGGACTGCTCGCGCAGCACGTTGTCGACTTCCTGTTGGGTGATGGCACGGCCATCGACCTTGGCGGCGTCGTGCGAACTGTCCATGAAGCGCGAATAGCTTTCCACGCCGAAGAACACGAACGACGGAAACACCAGCACCAGCAGCAGCAAAAGCATCAGGCGCCGGTTGTTGCGAACGAAATCAAGCATGCTGACTCGGGATCAAGTTGGGACGGAGGTCAAACTCCGCGATTCTAGCAGGCTGCGCGGGGCCGCCCGGTGGATGTGGCGTCGGCGGCCGCTAAGGGTGGGCTACAGACCGGGTCTGCAAATGAAAACAGCCGCATGGAGGCGGCTGATTCGGCCGGCCACCTGGCGGTGCCCGGATGCAATGTGGCGGAGTGGACGGGACTCGAACCCGCGACCCCCGGCGTGACAGGCCGGTATTCTAACCGACTGAACTACCACTCCGATGTCGGTCTCGCTGCCCGGCGACACGGCCCGATCAGTTGAGGCATGACGATCGGGCCATCGAGAGAGTGGTGGGTGCTGAGGGGATCGAACCCCCGACCTACGCCTTGTAAGGGCGCCGCTCTACCAGCTGAGCTAAGCACCCGCTCGATGTTGCCGCGATGTTGCCACCCGATGTTTCCACCATGTGGCCGCAATGCTGCCAATCCGGCTGTATCGCCGCGCACGTATCAGCCGTCGACTGCCGTTTGCGCTGCGAGGCCGCAAGTGTAATACAGCGTGTTTGGCTTTGCCAAGCCGAACACCGCGCGGCGCGCAAAAAAAACCGCAGGGCGAACCTGCGGTCTTTGCGGTGCCAGCCGGTGGAATCGCCGGGCCGGCGCACGCTCGGCACGATCAGTGGTGAATCATCTCGTGCGTGGCGGCCGCGCCCTTGTCCTTGACTTCGGCAGGGCTGGCGACTTCCTCCGGCAGCGGCTCGGGTACGCGCTCGAGCGCCATTTCCAACACCTTGTCGATCCAGCGCACCGGAACGATCTCGATGTTGTTCTTGACGTTGTCCGGAATCTCGGCGAGGTCCTTGACGTTCTCCTCAGGAATCAGCGCCAGCTTGATGCCACCGCGGTGGGCGGCCAGCAGCTTCTCCTTCAGACCGCCGATCGGCAGCACTTCGCCGCGCAGCGTGATCTCGCCGGTCATCGCCACATCGGCGCGCACCGGAATACCGCTGAGCACCGACACCAGCGCCGTCGTCATCGCGATACCGGCGGACGGACCGTCCTTCGGCGTCGCGCCCTCGGGCACGTGGATGTGGATGTCCCGCTTCTCGAACATCTCGTCGGTGATGCCGAGCCGGCGGGCGCGCGAACGCACCACCGAACGCGCGGCCTCGACCGATTCCTTCATCACGTCGCCCAGCGAGCCGGTGCGCGTGATATTGCCCTTGCCCGGCATCAGCGCCGCCTCGATCGTCAGCAGATCGCCGCCGACCTCGGTCCACGCCAGACCGGTGACCTGGCCCACCTGGTTTTCCTTGCCGGCCAGGCCGAAGTCGTACTTGCGCACGCCGAGGAATTTGTCCAGGTTCTCCGAGTCGACCTTGACCGTGCCGCTCTCCTTCTTCAGCAGCAGCATCTTGACGACCTTGCGGGCGATCTTCGACACCTCGCGTTCCAGCGAGCGCACGCCGGCTTCGCGGGTGTAGTAGCGGATGATGTCGCGGATCGCCGCTTCGCTGACCTCGATTTCACCCGGCTTCAGACCGTTGTTGCGGATCTGCTTTGGCAGCAGATAGCGCTGGGTGATATTGACCTTCTCTTCCTCCGTGTAGCCGGACAGCCGGATCACTTCCATCCGGTCGAGCAGCGGCGGCGGAATGTTCAGCGAGTTCGACGTGGCCACGAACATCACGTCCGACAGGTCGAAGTCCACCTCGATGTAGTGGTCCTGGAACGTGTGGTTCTGTTCCGGGTCCAGCACCTCGAGCAGCGCCGACGACGGGTCGCCGCGGAAGTCCATACCCATCTTGTCGATCTCGTCGAGCAGGAAGAGCGGATTGCGCACGCCGACCTTGGTCAGGCTCTGCAGGATCTTGCCGGGCATCGAACCGATATAGGTACGGCGGTGACCGCGGATCTCGGCTTCGTCGCGCACGCCGCCCAGCGCCATGCGGACGAACTTGCGGTTCGTCGCACGCGCCACCGACTGGCCCAGCGAGGTCTTGCCGACCCCGGGCGGCCCGACCAGGCACAGGATCGGCGCCTTGACCTTGTCGACGCGCTGCTGCACGGCGAGGTATTCGAGGATCCGTTCCTTGACCTTCTCGAGACCGTAGTGGTCCTCGTCCAGCACGCGCTCGGCGTTGGCCAGGTCGTTATTGACCTTGCTCTTCTTGCGCCACGGCAGGTTGACCAGCGTGTCGATGTAGTTGCGCACGACGGTCGCCTCGGCGGACATCGGCGACATCAGCTTGAGCTTCTTGAACTCGGCCTCGGCCTTCTTCTTGGCCTCCTTCGGCATGCGGGCGGCCTTGATGCGCTTGTCGAGTTCCTCGAGATCCGCGCCCTCTTCGCCTTCGCCCAGTTCCTTCTGGATGGCCTTGACCTGCTCGTTCAGGTAGTACTCGCGCTGGCTCTTCTCCATCTGGCGCTTGACGCGGCCACGGATGCGCTTCTCGACCTGCAGGATGTCGATCTCGCCCTCGAGCTGCGACAGCAGGCTCTCCAGGCGCTCGGTCACGTTGACCATCTCCAGGATCTTCTGCTTCTGCTCGAGCTTGATCGGCAGATGCGCGGCGATGGTATCGGCCAGGCGGCCCGGCTCGTCGATGCCCGACAGCGAGGTCAGGATCTCCGGCGGGATCTTCTTGTTCAGCTTCACGTACTGGTCGAACTGCGACACGATCGCGCGGCGCAGGGCCTCGGTTTCGGCGCTTTCGCCCGGGCCCAGGGGCACCGGCACGGCCTCGCACATGAAGTGCGAGTCGTCCTCGCTCACTTCGCGGATATTCGCGCGCTGCGTGCCTTCGACCAGCACCTTCACGGTGCCGTCCGGCAGCTTCAGCATCTGCAGGATATTGGCGATGCAGCCGACCTCGTACAGGTCTTCGGCGGTGGGCTCATCCTTCGCCGCCGTTTTCTGGGCCACGAGCATGATGCTCTTGCCCGACTCCATCGCAGTTTCCAGCGCCTTGATGGACTTCGGGCGACCCACGAACAGCGGGATCACCATGTGCGGAAACACCACCACGTCGCGCAGCGGCAACAGTGGGAGGCGAATCGGCTCAGCCGGGAGGAGTTGTGTTCCAGACATCAGTTTCCCCAGTCAGTCATTTAAGGCGTAAATTGGGTCGCACGAACCGATTACAAGACAGCAATCACCGGTTCGCAGCATCAGTCAAATGACGGCCCCGACACTTGCGAATCCCGCGCAAACAGCATACCCGCGTTTCCTCCCGTTCGTTTGGCGAAATGAAGAAAAAAAGCCGCTCGCTTCTCGCGAACGGCCTGTCGGTGGGCTGCCGGCGGGATACGCCCTTGCGCCGGCGTTCGCGTCAGTTGGAGCCAGCCACCTTGGGCTGCTCCTCGTACATCAGCAAGGGGGGCGCGTCGCCGGTGATCGTGCTTTCGTCGATCACGACTTTTTGCACGCCCTTGTAATTCGGCAGGTCGTACATGACATCCATCAGCGATTGTTCGAGGATCGAACGCAGGCCGCGCGCACCCGTCTTGCGCTTGATGGCCTTGCGGGCAATCGCGGACAGCGCCGCCGGCCGGATCTCCAGTTCGACGCCTTCCATCGCCAGCAGTTTCTGATACTGCTTGACCAGCGCGTTCTTCGGCTCGATCAGGATCTGCACCAGTGCGGCCTCGTCCAGCTTGGACAGCGTCGCGACCACCGGCAGGCGGCCGATCAGTTCCGGAATCAGGCCGAACTTGATCAGATCCTCGGGTTCGGTCTGCGGCAGCACCTCGCTGACATCGCGCTCTTCCTTGCTCTGGACCTGGGCGCCGAAGCCGATGCCGGTCTTGTCCGAGCGCTGCATGATGACCTTTTCCAGTCCATCGAAGGCACCGCCGCAGATGAACAGGATGTTGGTGGTATCGACCTGCAGGAAGTCCTGGTTCGGATGCTTGCGCCCGCCTTGCGGCGGCACCGAGGCCATGGTGCCCTCGATCAGCTTCAGCAGCGCCTGCTGCACGCCCTCGCCCGACACGTCGCGGGTGATGGACGGGTTGTCCGACTTGCGCGAGATCTTGTCGATCTCGTCGATGTAGACGATGCCGCGCTGGGCCTTCTCGACCTCGTAATTGCAGTTCTGCAGCAGCTTCTGGATGATGTTCTCGACGTCCTCGCCGACATAGCCGGCTTCGGTCAGCGTGGTCGCGTCGGCGATCACGAAGGGAACGTTGAGCAGGCGTGCCAGCGTCTGGGCGAGCAGCGTCTTGCCCGAACCGGTCGGGCCGATCAGCAGGATATTGCTCTTGGAGAGCTCGACATCGTCCTTCTTGCCGAGATGCTTGAGCCGCTTGTAGTGGTTGTAGACAGCCACGGCCAGAATCTTCTTGGCCTGCTCCTGGCCAATCACATACTGGTCGAGGCTTTCGCGGATCTCGTGCGGCGTCGGCAGGTCCGACTTGGCCGCGGCCGGGGCGTCCTTGTCGGCGCCGGCGGCTTCATCGCGAATGATCTCGTTGCACAGGTCGATGCATTCGTCGCAGATGAACACCGACGGGCCGGCGATCAGCTTCTTGACCTCGTGCTGGCTTTTGCCGCAGAAGGAGCAATACAGAAGCTTCTCGCTGGATGAACCTTTTTTGTCCGCCATAGGAATCGTCACATTAGCATGGGCGCGCCAGGGCGCAGAAAGGACCTTGGCGATACGCGTCAAACGCATCATACGCCAAAACCTTTAGGGCAGCGGGCGGAACCCCCAAGGTGTGGGGGCAAACACCACAAACGAGGCGCGGGGCCTCGTTTTGTGGTGTAGGCTTGGCCGTTTGAGGCCGGGCCGGGACTCGAAAGCCGGCGGCCCCGGAAAACCGGGCCGCCGCGTCCGGCTTAACCGCGGCGGGCGATCACCTTGTCGATCAGGCCGTAATCGACTGCCTGGTCGCCGCTCATGAAATTGTCCCGGTCGGTATCGCGGGCAATCTTCTCGACCGGCTGACCGGTCACCTCGGCCAGGATCGAATTCAGGCGTTCACGCAGATAGAGGATCTCGCGCGCCTGGATCTCGATGTCCGAGGCCTGGCCGCGCGCGCCGCCCAGCGGCTGGTGGATCATGATCCGCGAGTTGGGCAGCGCCAGGCGCTTGCCCTTGGCGCCGGCGGCCAGCAGGAACGCGCCCATGCTGGCGGCCATGCCCATGCACAGCGTCGACACGTCCGGCTTGATGAACTGCATCGTGTCGTACACCGCCAGACCGGCCGAGACCGAACCGCCCGGCGAGTTGATGTAGAGGAAGACATCCTTGTCGGGATTCTCGCTCTCCAGAAACAGCAGCTGCGCGATCACCAGATTGGCGGTCTGGTCGTTGACTTCGCCCACCATGAACACCAGGCGCTCCTTCAGCAGGCGCGAGTAGATGTCATAGGCGCGTTCGCCCCGACCGGACTGCTCGACCACCATCGGCACCAGCCCGAGGCCCATGGTCTCCAGCGCCGAGGCTTGCGTGGTGGCGAGACGATCGAGCAAATCATTGCGGGTCATGCAGAGTTCTCCAGGAATTCGGTGGCAGGCCAGTGGCCTCGGCAAAAGGCAAACAAGCCGCCCGAAGGCGGCTTTGCCCTGAGGCGGCTGTCGATCAGGCTTGCTGGCCGCCGTTGCCTTCGGCCGTCAGCTCCTCGAAGGACACCGACTTGTCGGTAACCTTGGCCTTCTCGCACACGAAATTTACCACGTTGTTTTCGAGCACGTAGGCTTCCATCTCGGCCAGGCGCTGCTGGTCGCCGTAGTACCAGCGCATGACTTCCTTCGGATCCTCGTAGCTCTTGGCGAACTCCTCGATCTCCGCCTTGATCTGGTCGGCCTTCGCTTCGAGGCCGTTGGCCTTGACGATCTCGGCCAGGATCAGGCCCAGCTTGACGCGGCGCTCGGCCTGCTGCGCGAACATCTCCGGCGGAATCGGCATGTCCTTGGCGTTCGGCATGCCACGCTGCTCCAGATCGCGGCGGGCCATCTGCACCAGGCGCTCCTGGTCCTGTTCGATCAGGGCCTTGGGCACGTCCAGCTCGCTGGCCTTCAGCAGCGCTTCCATGACCTGGTCCTTCAGCATCGCGTGCGTGCGGCGCTTGACCTCGCGCTCCAGGTTCTCGCGGATGTCGGCGCGCATCTTCTCGACGCTGCCGTCGGCGATGCCCAGCGACTTGGCGAAGTTGTCGTCGACCTCGGGCAGGTGCGCCCACTCGACCTGCTTCATCGTGATGGTGAATTCGGCGGTCTTGCCGGCGACTTCCTTGCCGTGATAGTCCTCGGCGAAGGCCAGCGGGAAGGTCTTGCTCTCGCCGACCTTCAGGCCCAGCGCGGCCTGCTCGAACTCGGGCAGCATGCGGCCTTCGCCCAGCACGAAGACGAAGTCCTCGGCCTTGCCGCCGGCGAACTCGACGCCGTCGATCTTGCCGACGAAGTCGACCGTCACGCGGTCGCCATTCTTGGCTGCGACTTCGCCGCCGCCATCGCCATGCTCGCCGGCTTCGCCGCGGGCGTGGTAGTGGACGCGCTGCTTGCGCAGGATGTCGATGGTCTTGTCGATCTCGGCGTCGGTGATCTCGGTCTTCGTGCGGGTCACCTCGGCGGCCGACAGGTCACCGATCTTGACTTCCGGGTAGACCTCGAAGGTGGCGTCGAATGCCACTTCGTCGTCCGCCACGCCTTCGGTCTTGATCTCGAACTTGGGCTGGCCAGCGACCTTGACGTCCTGCTGCTGCGTGATGTCGAAGAACTTGCGGGCGGCCTTGTCGAAGCGCACTTCGAACTCGACCTGCTGGCCGTACTGCTTCTCGACCATCTTCATCGGCACCTTGCCCGGGCGGAAGCCGGCCATCTTGACCGTCTTCGACAGGCGAACCAGGCGTTCCTGCTTCTCCTTCTCGACCTCGGCCTTCGGGATGGCCAGGGTCACCTTGCGGTCGAGTTTGCCGAGGTTTTCAATCACATTCGACATGGTCGTCAATCCAATCCAGAAATGTTGTTGTGTTCGTCAGCGCGTTCCGCTTGCGTGCCTGCGTGCAGGGGTTTTCTCCCTCAGGCCGTCGAACGGTTCGCACGCACCAGCCACGCATGAGGCACGCGGGCAAGCCGCCTGAGCCCCGATCGCGAACTCGCGCAAACAAACACACCGCGCAAACGGAAAACGCGGATTATCGCACGGTTTCGAATCGGTTCCGGCAGTTTTTACCCTGACAAGGCTTGACCGGGGCTCGGACCGAGGCCCTCATCGCCCTGCCCGGCCTCGTGCCCGGCATCCTGGTCGGCGCCACCGTGCTGCCCATGCCGCAGCGCGCGCAGCAGCAGCCGCGCCGGATCGAGCGCGTCGGCCAGGTCGCTTTCCAGCGGCAACGGCTCCCCTTCGATCCGGCTGGCCAGCAGTTCCCCGGCCAGCGCCGCCCAGGTCAACCCGCGCGAGGCAAAGGCCAGCGCCACATACAGGCCCGGCAGCCGCGGCAGATCCCGCAGATGCGCGCCGCGCAGCGAGGCGGACCGGCGCTCGCATTCGGCCTCGTCGGCGACCTGGCCGACCCACGGCAGGCGATTGTGCGAGACGCTGCGCACGCCGACATAGCCGTGCAGCGCAGACGGGTCCAACCCATCCACGGCCGCGCCCCTGTCCGGCAGCAGCGTCGACAGGCGGCGCAGATTGTCGGCATGGGTCTCGACCCGTTCGACCAGCGGCCCTTCGTCCGGCTCGTAGCTCGAGCCGATGCGGGCGCTGCCGTCGTCGTCGCGCGGCAGCAGGTAGCCGCTACCCGTCACCACGCAGTCGGGCCAGCGGCCCAGTCGGGCCACATCGCCGGGCTCCAGCGTCGTCAACTGCCCTCGTACGCGGCGGATCGGCAGATGGCGCAGCCGCAACAGCTTGCTCGCGTGGTGCGCGTTGGCCAGCACCAGCACCGGCGCTTCGGCCACCCGCTCTCCGGCCTCGTCGAACACCTGCCAGCCGTCATCGGCGTGGCGCAGCGAGGCGATGCGGGAGCCGAACCGCGTCTCCACGGCCGCGCCGGCCATCGCCAGCTGCGCGCGGCAGACGTCGGGGGGCGCCACCCATCCGCCTTGCGGGAACCACAGGCCGCCGCGCGCCACCGTCGCGCCATGCTCGGCGGCCGCTTGCGGCGCGCTCATCCATTGCACGTACTCCGGCGGCAAGCCGAGTTCGGCCAACGCGCGCTGCTGGAGCGCCGAGTCCTCGTCGTCCTGGCCGACCTGCAGCACGCCGCACCCCTTCCAGCCGACCGGATGCCCCGCTGCGGCCAGCGCCCGCCAGGCGCGCAAGGCGTACTGATTGCCGGCGCGCGACAGCCGCGACAGCACGCTGTCGTCCGGCGAGAGATGCGGATGCATGGCCGCGGCGCGATGCGACGAGGTCTCGCGCGCCGGACCGTCGTGCGCATCGATCAGCGTCACGCGCCAGCCACGCGCGGCCAGCCGCTCGGTCACCGCGCAACCAGCCAGGCCCGCGCCGATCACGATCGCGTGGCGCCGCGTCCAGGCACCGGGCATCGGCGGGGCATGGCGACGGCGGCGTTCGGCGGGCATGTGGGCGACCGTCATGTCGCGCTTGCTGCCGAAGCCGGGCACCTTGCTGACTGCGAAGCCCGCCGCCTGCAGGCCGCGCCTGACGAAGCCGGCGGCCGTATAGGTCGCCAGCGTGGCGCCGGGACGGGCCAGCCTGGCCAGCCCCTTCATCACCGTCGGGTCCCACATGTCGGCATTGCGCGCCGGGGCGAAGCCATCCAGATAGAAGGCGTCGGCGCCGAAGGCCAGCCGCGGCAGCAGCGCCTGCACGTCGCCCAGCGCCAGCGTCAGCACCACCGCGCCGCCGTCGAAGGCGAGCCGATGCAGCCCGGGCAACGCCAACGGCCACGCGGCCTGCAACTGCCGCGCCAATGGAGCGAGCTCGTCGAGGCCGGCGTGCAGCTCGGCCAGCCCCTCGCGCGTGAACGGATGCTTCTCGATCGAGACGAAATGCAGGCGCGCGCAGCGGCGCGGATCGTCGCGCCAGGCCTGCCACGTCGCGAGGAAATTAAGGCCTTGGCCGAAGCCCGTCTCGACGATGACGAACTGCTCGCGGCCCTGCCAGGCCTGCGGCAGCCCGTTGCCGCCGAGAAAGACATGGCGCGCCTGCGCCAGCCCGCCCTCGACGCTGTGATAGACGTCGTCATAGCGGGGCGAGTACGGCGTCCCCTGGTCGGACAGGATCGGCTCGGCGGGATCGAGGGCGCGGGGCATGGAGCAAACGGAAAACAGGGTGGCGAACGGCAGAAGGACGCCGCCGCAAAGCCGGCCGGATGGTAGCATGGCGCCCTGCTCCGCCCGCCCCTGCCATGCTCAGCTATCGCCACGCCTTCCACGCCGGCAATCACGCCGACGTTCTCAAGCACGCCATCGTCACCCACCTGCTCGACTACCTGACGCAGAAGGACAAGCCGTTCTGGTATATCGACACGCACGCCGGCGCCGGCCTCTACGCGCTGGACGAGGGCTACGCGACCAAGAAGTCCGAGTTCGAAACCGGCATCGGGCCGCTGTGGCGCGCCGCCGCGGACGGCCGCGCGCTGCCGCCGCTGCTGCAGGAATATCTGGACCAGGTACGCACGCTGAACCCCGACGGCCGCCTGCGGCACTATCCCGGCTCGCCGTGGCTGGCCTGGCAGATGCTGCGCGAAGCGGACCGGCTGCGGCTGTTCGAGTTGCACAGCACCGAAATCCAGGTGCTGCGCGACAACTTCCGCGGCGCGGGCCGCCGCGTGATGCTCTATGACGGCGACGGCTTCGGCGGCATCAAGGCCATCCTTCCCCCGCCGCCGCGCCGCGCGCTGGTGCTGATCGATCCGTCGTACGAGGACAAGCAGGACTACGCCCGCACCGTGCAATGCCTGCGCGACGGCCTGCAGCGGTTTGCGACCGGCACCTATGCCGTCTGGTATCCGCAGGTGCAGCGGCGCGAGTCCGTGCAATTGCCGGTCCAGATGAAGGCGCTGCCGTTCAAGAGCTGGCTGCACGCGACGCTGACCGTCAAGCATCCGGTGCCCGGCGGGCTCGGCCTGCACGGCAGCGGCATGTTGGTCGCCAATCCGCCGTGGACCCTGCGCGCGGCGCTGGAGGCGGCGCTGCCGGCGCTGGCCGAACTGCTCGGCCAGGACGCCGGCGCCACCTTCACGCTGGAAGGCGAACAGCCTTGAGCGCAGGACAGCGCTGCCTGCCGGCGCTGCGCCCTCCCCGCTACATCATGCGACGGGTGAACTGCCCTCGCTCGGCGCCGGACATCAGTTCGAGGAAGGCCTCCGTCGTCATATGGATCAGTTCCTCGTGGTCGCCCGCCTCGAAATAGACCTCGGGCTGGCCGAGCAGGCTGTCGTCGATATAGGTGCGCATGCCATAGGCCATGCCGACCGGCGGGATCGCGCCGAGCACGCAGTCCTTGAACACTTCGCGCACCTCGTCCTCGCTGGCCATCGTCAGCCGGCGGCCGGTGCGCTCGCATAGTTCCGCCAGGTCGAGCAGGCGAGTCGACGGCATCACCGCGACCACGTAGCCCGCCTCGTCCTCGAGCAGTACAGTCTTGACCAGGCGATCGCCCGGCACATGGGCGGCCTGCGCGGTGGCCATGCTGCCCAGCGCATAGGGGTGGCGGATGATATCGAAATGGCTGTTCTTGCTGCTCAGGCAAGTCGCCAGGGTGGTTGCCAGTGCCATGATGGGTCCCCTCATCGAGATACAGGGATGGCGCGCACTGGCGTGAGGCGCGTGGCGCGCCGTCCATCAGCCATCAGTTGGGGGCGCCGGTGCAACGCTGGCCTGCGGGTATCTACTATAGGACGCGGGGGACGTGGCGCGGGAACGGGACGGCGGCGATCGCGCCGCCCGATGCGGAGGGAAATCAGCGGGGAAAGGTCACGGTACCGTGCACGGTGACGCCCGGCGGCACATAGACCGGGGCCGGCTCGACATAGACCGGCGCCGGACCGTAGTAGCCATAGCGCGGTCCCTTGCACTTGCGCTCTTCCTTGTAGTCGCCGTTGCCCTTGAACTTGCGTTCGACCTTGCAGTTACCGTCCCAGTACTCTTCCTTGTAGTCGCCGCCATGGTGATGGCCGCGCCATTTGCCATGGCCGCTTTCGTCCTTCCAGGGGTCGGCCTGGGCGGCCAGCGGCAGGGCGAGCAAGGCGGCGAGACAGAGGGACTTTGCGGTAGGGGTCATGATCGTGTCCCGCCTCGACGCGGGCGTGATGCGCAGTTCTTCTTGTCTGGGACATTAGCGCCGGCATCGGTCCGCGGCGAGGCAGAAGGTGAAACGACCGTAAGCAAATGTTTCGCCGATCACAACGGCCGGGGCATGCCGGTTCCGATCGAAGCGATGAAGCGGTGTGGTGCGAGGGAGGGGACTCGAACCCCTACACCATTGCTGGCGTCAGGACCTAAACCTGGTGCGTCTACCAATTTCGCCACCCTCGCGGTCCAGGCGGTGCCGTCCTGAAGGGAGGCGCCGCGTGTCTGCCGAACATCGGGCCGAAAAAACAAAAGAGGCGACCGGAACCGCTTGCCGCCCCCTGCTTCTCCGACCGGCCTGCGGCGTTGCACCGCTGCCCGGCAAAGACCGCGGATTGTAGCGCATGGTTTCGCGCGAATCCAGTCCCCCGGGCAGCCGGCGGGCATCCGGCGGTCAACGCACCATCAGGCCATCACGCCACTGCCCTCTTCCGGCCGCCGCACGCGGAACCAGGCGGCGTACAGCGCCGGCAGGAACAGCAGCGTCAGCACCGTGGCGACGATCAGCCCGCCCATGATCGCCACCGCCATCGGCCCCCAGAACACCGAGCGTGACAGCGGGATCATCGCCAGCACGGCGGCCGCCGCGGTCAGCATGATCGGCCGGAAGCGGCGTACCGCGGCCTCGACGATCGCGGTCCAGGCTGGCACGCCGGCGCGGATGTCCTGCTCGATCTGGTCGACCAGGATCACCGAGTTGCGGATGATCATGCCGACCAGCGCCGTGATGCCGAGCTGGGCGACAAAGCCCATCGGCGAGCGCAGCAGCAACAGCGTCGCGGCGGCGCCGATCAGCCCGAGCGGGCCGGTCAGGAACACCATCACGGCGCGCGAGAAGCTATGCAGCTGCAGCATCAGCAGCGTGAAGATCAGGAACACGCACAGCGGCAGTTGCGCGGCAATCGACGCGCCGGCCTTGCCGCTCTCCTCCTCCGCCCCTGCCACCGTGATCAGGTAGCCGGCCGGCAGCTCGGCGCGCAGCTTGTCGAGCTGCGGATCGATCTGCGCCGTCACGGTCGGCCCCTGGATACCGTCGACCACGTCCGCCTGTACGGTCACGCCGAAATCGCGATTCTCGCGCCAGACGATGCCCGGCTCGGAGCGGATGCCGATGCGAGCCACCTGCGTCAGCGGCACCGCGCGGCCGCTGCTCGTCGGCACCTGCACGTTGTGCAGATCGGCCAGTGCCTCGCGTTCGTCCTTGGCCGAGCGCATCACGATGTCGATCAGCTTGTCGCCGTCGCGATACTGCCCGACCGGCGCGCCGGTCAGCACGGTCTGGGTGACGCGGGCGATCGCATTGGTGGTCACGCCGAGCGCGCGGGCCTTTTCCTGGTCGATGTCGAGGCGCAGCACCTTGACGTTCTCGTTCCAGTTATCGTTGACGCCGACGGTGTTGGGGTTCGCACTCATGATCGCCTTGACCTGGTCGGCGATCCGGCGCACCGCCGCCGCTTCGGGCCCGATCACGCGGAACTGCACCGGATAGGCCACCGGCGGCCCGTTCGGCAACAGCTTCACGCGGCCGCGCAGCTGCGGGAAGTCGCTCGCCAGCAGCGCGATGATGCGCTGGCGCAGCCGCTCGCGCACCTCGACGTCGACCGGCAGCACGATCAGCTGCACCACATTGCTCTGCGGGAAGATCTGATCCAGCGGCAGGTAGAAGCGCGGCGCGCCGGTGCCGACGAACGTCGTGATGCTGCCGACATCGGCATCGCCGCGCAGCGCCGCCTCGAAGCGCCTGGCCACGGCCTCGCTCTGCGCGAAGCTGGCGCCTTCGGGCAGCCACATCTCGACCATCAGCTCGGGCCGGCTGGAATCGGGGAAGAACTGCTTCTCGACGAACTGGAAGGCAAAGATGCCGAGCGCGAAGGTTCCCAGCGTGATCGCGATCACGGTCTTGCGCCAGTCCACGCACCAGTCCACCGCGCGCCGGAAGCGCGCATAGAACGGCGTGTCGAACACCTCGTGATGGCCGCCCTCGCTCGGCTTGACCTTCAGCAGCAGGTAGCCGAGGTACGGCGTGAAATAGACCGCCGCCAGCCACGACAGCACCAGCGCGAGCGCCGTCACCGCGAAGATTGCGAACGTGTATTCGCCGACCGTCGAACGCGCCAGCCCCACCGGCAGAAAACCGGCTGCGGTGATCAAGGTGCCGGTCAGCATCGGCATCGCGGTCGAGGTATAGGCGAAGGTTGCGGCCTCCATCTTGGAGAAGCCTTCCTCGAGCTTGCGCACCATCATCTCGACCGCGATGATCGCGTCGTCGACCAGCAGGCCCAGCGCGATGATCAACGCGCCCAGCGATACCTTGTGCAGGCCGATGTCGAACACGTTCATGAACAGGAAGGTGACCGCCAGCACCAGCGGGATCGTCAGCGCCACCACCAGGCCGGGACGCGCATCGAGCCGCAGCGGCTTCGTGTGCAAGCCCAGCGAGATGAAGCTGACCGCCAGCACGATCACCACGGCCTCGATCAGCACGCGCACGAACTCGCCCACCGAACGCTTGACCGCCTCCGGCTGGTCCTGCACCTGCTCCATTTCGATGCCGACCGGCAGCTGCTTGCGCAACGCGTCGGCCTCGGCGCGCAGTGCCTCGCCCAGCGCGATGATGTCGCCGCCCTTCTCCATCGAGATGCCCAGGCCGATCACGTCCTTGCCGTTGAAGCGCATGCGTGGGGCGGGCGGATCGACATAGCCGCGATAGACCCGCGCGATATCGCCGAGCCGGATGTTGGCCGCGCCATTGGGGCCGCGCAGCACCATGTTGCGCAGGTCGGCGACATCGGCGAACTGGCCCGACACGCGTACCTGCACGTTGTCGCTGGGCGTCACCAGCACGCCGCTGGCGGTCAGGTTGTTCTGCTCGGCGATCTGGTCGGCGATCGCGTTCAGGTCCAGGCCGAGCTGCGCGAAGCGGGTCTGATTGAATTCGATATAGATCTTCTCGTCCTGCAGCCCGATCAGCGACACCTTGGCCACCGACGGCACGCGCAGCAACTGCTGCCGCACCAGGTCTGCGTACTCGCGCAGCTCCTTGTAGGTGAAGCCGTCGGCCGACAGCGCATAGATGGTGCCGTAGACATCGCCGAACTCGTCGTTGAAGAACGGCCCGCGCACGCCGGCGGGCAGCGTGCCGGCGATATCGCCGATCTTCTTGCGCACCGTGTACCAGATCTGCGCGGTCTCCTTGGCCGGCGCATCGTCGCGCAGCTGAAAGATCACCGTGGTCTCGCCCGGCTTGGAGAAGCTGCGGATCTTGTCCGCGTACGGCACCTCCTGCAGCTGGCGTTCGAGCTTGTCGGTGACCTGCACCGCGATCTGCTCCGCGGTGGCACCGGGCCAGAAGGCCTGCACCACCATCACGCGGAAGGTGAACGGCGGGTCCTCGTCCTGGCCCAGCTGGAAGTACGACATCAGCCCGGCCAGCAGCAGCACCACCAGCAGATAGCGGGTCAGCGCCTGGTGCTCGAGCGCCCAGCGCGACAGGTTGAATCGGGAATGCTCCATCGCGGCGCCCTTAGCTGCGGGCAGCCGGCGCGCTGGCCGGGGCGCCGGCCGGAGCGGCAGTGGGGATCGGCGCCGACGCGGGCGCTACGGTCTGCAGCGGCCGCACCTTCTGGCCCGGCTTGAGCAGATGTACGCCCGCGGTGACGATGGTCTGGCCGGGACGCAGCCCGCTGCTGACTTCGATCTCGTTGCCGATCGGCTGGCCCAGCGTGACGGCGACCGGCTGTACCGTGCCGGCCGCGCCGTCGTAGACCCAGACCTGGTTGGTGCCCTGCTGCTGCAACAGCGCGGTCAGCGGCACGCGCACCGCGGGCGATGCGCCGGTCCGCACGAAGGTGACCATCGCGGTCATGCCGAACTTCAGGTCGGCGGGCGGATTGGGCACCGTGATGCGTGCCGCGTAGGTACGCGTGACCGGATCCGCGGCCGCCGCGATCTCGCGCACACGGCCCGGCAGCCTGCGCTCCGGCTCGGCCCAGGTCCGCACGCTGACGTCGCCGATGTCGCGCAGCCAGTCGACCTGATCCTCGGGCAACCCGATCGCGACCTCCTTCTCGGCGGTCTGCGCGACCCGCACCACCGACTGTCCGGCGCTGACCACCTGCCCCACTTCCGCGTCGATTGCGGTGACCACGCCGTCGGCATCGGCGGCGAGCACGGTATAGCCGGTCTGGTTGCTCTGCTCGCGCAGCGCGGCCTCGGCCTGGCGCAGCCGCGCGGCGGCGGCCTCGTAGCTGGCCTGCCGACGGTTCTGCTCGGCCGCGCTGATGAAGCCCTTGGCGAACAGATCGTTGTAGCGCTTCAGGTCGGCCGCCGCCAGGTCGCGATCGGTTCGCGCCGCCTCGTACTGCGCGCGGGAGCCCTGCTCGGCCAGGTTCAGGTCGGTCGGATCGAGCCGGGCCAGCGGCTGCCCGCGCCGCACCGTCGCGCCCACGTCGACCAGCCGCGCGGCGATCTTGCCGCCGACGCGGAAGCCGAGCCGGGACTCGACGCGCGGCCGCACGTCGCCGGAAAACTCATACGCGGACTGGCCGGTGGCCGACTGCAGCTGCAGCAGGCGCACGGGCCGGACGTCGGGCGCCCGCTCGGCCTCGCGCGAGCAGCCGCCGAGCACCAGCAGGGCAAGCAACAACGGCAACACCATGCCGACGGTCGACGGCAGGGGCTTCAAAGCGTTGACGGCCGCGACTTCCGGCCCGGGACAAGGCACTGGCATGGATGGCGATAAGACGGGTGCAACGGCATGACGAGGGGCGACGCGCGCCGGCACGGCCGGACTGGCGGCGAGCTGCAACGCTGCCGCGCGACACGACAATGGCGCCGCCCGAGGGACGGCGGGTCCGGCAGTAAATAACCGGCCGGTCAGCAATATATCGACCCCTTCGGGGTGCGTCAAACGCGACGCGACGAACCACCCCATTTGGGGGGTGAAACGATCGATTTAGGCCCCAATTGGCGCGTGTTGCGTCTCGAGACGCCCCCACTCGGTAGGGTGCAGGGCGCCCCCGGATGCCCTCTCAAGCAGGCCGCGTGGTTACAATGCTGCCGCCATGTCCAAGCCCGACGCGCCTTCCGCCGATACCCCGCAAACGCCGTCCCCGATGCCGGCGTCAATGCCGGACGCCCCCGCGGCCGCGGAAGGCTATGCCGTCGACCACTACGAGAACTTTCCGGTGGCCAGCGTGCTGCTGCCCCGGCCGCTGCGCCGGCCAGTGGCGGTGATCTACCGCTTCGCCCGCACCGCCGACGATCTGGCGGACGAGGGCGATGCGGCGCCCGCCGAGCGGCTGGCCGCGCTCGGCGCCCTGTCCGATGCGCTCGAACGCATCGCCGCCGGCACCGATCCCGGTACGCCGATGATGCGCGCGCTGGCCGAGGTCATCGCCGAATACCGGCTGCCGCTGCCGCTGTTCCACGATCTGCTCGACGCGTTCCGGCAGGACGTGACCGTGCACCGCCATGCCGACTGGGACAGCCTGCTCGACTATTCGCGCCGCTCCGCCAATCCGGTGGGCCGGCTGATGCTGCATCTGTACGGCGCGGCCACGCCGGACCGCTTCGCGCGTGCCGATGCGATCTGCACCGGCCTGCAGCTGGTCAACTTCTGGCAGGACGTCGCGATCGACTTCGCGCGCGGCCGCATCTACCTGCCCGCCGACGCGATGGCGCGCCACGGCGTCGACGAAAACGCGCTGGCCGAGGGCCGCTGCGATGTGTGCTGGCTAGCGCTGATGGAGGAGCTGAAGATCCGCACGGAGGCGATGCTACAATCCGGCGCTTCGCTCGCGCTGGACCTGCCTCGCACGGTGGACTGGCGTATCGGCTGGGAGCTGCGGCTGGTGGTGCAAGGCGGCCTGCGCGTGCTGGAACGCATCGAGGCCGTCGGCTACGATGTCTTCCGGCGCCGTCCGACGCTCGGGCCCGCCGACTGGCTGCTGTTGGCATGGCGGGCGGCAGCGCGCTACCGGAGTGGCACCGCGCCGAGCAAGCCCGTTCATTGAACTCGGGATCGAGCCCGGATGGATTCCGGGATCGCCCCCGGACCGAGCCGCCGATCGAGTCCACCGAGTGTGTCCCCTAGCGAGCGCGAGACCGCTTTGACGCCCGACCAGTACTGTCAAGACAAGGCCGCCCAGAGCGGCTCCAGCTTCTACTACAGCTTCCTGTTCCTGCCGCCGGAACGGCGGCGCGCCATTACCGCGCTCTATGCCTGGTGCCGCGAGGTCGACGACGTCGTCGACGAGACCCAGGACCTGACCGTCGCCCAACAGCAGCTGGCCTGGTGGCACGGCGAGCTCAAGCGCCTGTTCGCCGGCGAACCGACCCATCCGACCACGCTCGCGCTGCAGCCGCATCTGGCCTCCTGCGGCCTGACGCAGCCGATGCTCGCCGAGGTGCTGGAGGGCATGGAGATGGACCTGATGCAGACGCGCTATCTGGACGAGGCGGGCCTGGACCGTTATTGCCATTGCGTGGCCGGCGTGGTCGGCACGATGAGCGCGCGCATCTTCGGCTACCGCGATCCGCGCACGCTCGAATTCGCCGAGAAACTGGGGCGCTCGCTGCAGCTGGTCAATATCATCCGCGACGTCGGCGAGGACGCGCGGCGCGGCCGGCTCTATCTGCCGGTCAATGTGCTGCAGCGCTTCGAAGTGCCGGCCGCCGACATCATGCAGGGCCGCCATTCGCCGCGCTTCGTCGCGCTGATGGAGTATCACGCCGAACGCGCGCGCACCTTCTACCGCGAGGCGCTGGCGCTGCTGCCCGATAGCGACCGCCGCGCCCAGCGCGCCGGCCTGCTGATGGGCGCGATCTATCACGCCCTGCTCGACGAGATCGAGGCCAGCGGCTTCCAGGTATTGAACCAGCGCATTTCGCTGACACCCATGCGCAAGCTGTGGATCGCATGGAAGACGTGGATACGCAACCGCTGAACCTCGCGATGGCGGAACGCACCGCCACGCCCGACGCAACGTCGCCGCGGACCGGCGGCGCGGTCGGCGCGGTCGGCGCGGTCGGCGCGGTCGGCGTCATTGGCGGCGGCTGGGCCGGCATGGCGGCCGCGCTGGAACTGGCGCAGGCCGGCCGCGTGGTCCACGTGTTCGAGGCCGCGCCGGTGCTCGGCGGCCGCGCGCGCCGCGTCGCCCGGCGTCATCCGCAGGTGGCAGGCGAACTCGACAACGGCCAGCATCTTCTGCTCGGCGCCTATCGCCATACCCTCGCGCTGATGCGCCGCGCCGGCGTCGATCCCGATGCCGCGCTGCTGCGGCTGCCGCTGCAGATGGCCTATGCCGACGGCTGGCAGCTGCAGGCGCCGCGCCTGCCGGCGCCCTGGCATCTGCTCGGCATGGGCCTGACCGCCCGTGGACTGGGCTGGCGCGAGCGCGCTGCATTGGCGCGGGCGCTGTCGCGGCTGCGCGCCGACAGCGATGCGGAGGATGCCGAAGATGCAGTCGATGGCACCGATGCCGGCACCGCCGGCGAGACCGTCGCCGCGTGGCTGGCGCAGGCACCGTCGTCGCTGCGGGAACGCCTGTGGTTCCCGCTGTGCGTGGCGGCGCTGAACACGCCGGCCGAACAGGCCGATGCCCGCGTATTCCGCCGCGTGCTGCGCGACAGCCTGCTGGCGGCGCGCGGCGACAGCGACATGCTGGTTCCGCGCCGGGACCTGAGCCGGCTGTTTCCCGAGGCCGCCGCGCAGGCAATCGTTGCCGCGGGCGGCACGGTACGGACCGGCGCCGCGGTACAGCAGATCTCGCAAGCCCAGCACGGCTGGCTGCTGCAGACCGGTGCCGGCCGGCAGGAAGTCGCGCAGTTGGTCATCGCCACCGCGCCGCGGCAGGCGGCGCGGCTGCTGGCGCAGATCACGCATCGCTCGCACCAGCCCGCGCTGCAGGCGGCCGCGGCGAAGCTGCAGGCGTTCGACCATGTGCCGATCGTCACGCTGTATCTGAACGTCGGCGCGCTGCGCCTGCCGCGTCCGTTTCTTGCGCTCGACGCCAGCGCCGCCGCGCCGGGTCAGTTCGTCTTCGATCGCGCCGCGCTGTCGACCGAACCCCACGCATCGGCCGCGCCGGACCGCGACAACGTCTGGTCGGTCGTGATCAGCGCGGCCGACGATGCCGCAGCGATGCCGCAGGCGGAACTGGCGCGGCGCGTGCGCGCGCAGCTTGCCGCGCAACTGGCGCCCTGCATCCCCGATGCCGCGCGCCTTGCCGATGCGCGCGGCGAATTCGTGATCGCCGAACGCCTGGCCACGTTCCGCTGCGTGCCGGGCCTGGCGCGTCCCGGCAACGATATCGGCGTGCCGCGCCTGGCGCTGGCCGGCGACTATACCGACGGGCCCGACCGGGCATACGGACCGTATCCGGCCACCATCGAAGCGGCGACGCGCAGCGGCTCGGCCGCCGCGGCGCTGCTGCAGCGCGAGCGCGTGCCGTCCGCCGAGACGGCATGACGTTCGCCGCATGACCCTCCTTCCCATCGACGTACCGAAGAGCCAGCACATGCATTCCCCCTCTCCTTCCCTTGGCCAGTCCATTCTCGATGCCGCCGATGCGCTCGCGCGCTTCTCCGATATGGAGGGCGGCCTCACCTGCGCCTATCTGACGCCGGCCCATCGCGCCGCCGCCGCGATGCTGGCCGAGCGCATGCGCGCGGCAGGCATGCAGGTGCGCGTCGATGCGATCGGCAACGTGATCGGCCGCTACGAGGCCGATCCGTCCGCCGGCCCGGATGCAAAGGTACTGATGACCGGTTCGCACTTCGACACGGTGCGCAACGGCGGGCGCTATGACGGCCGGCTCGGCATCCTGCTGCCGATCGCGGTGGTCGGCGCGCTGAACGAGGCCGGCATCCGGCTGCCCTACCATTTCGAGGTGGTCGGCTTCGCCGAGGAGGAGGGGCTGCGCTTCAAGACCAGCTTCCTGGCCAGCAGCGTGCTGGCCGGCCGCTTCGACCCGGCGCTGCTGGCGCGCGCCGACGCAGACGGCATCACGCTGGCGCAGGTGCTGGCGCAATCCGACCTGCCGGGCGGCGGCGATCCCGAGGCGCTGCGCGCGGCCGCGGTCGACCCGGCGACGCTGCTGGCCTTCGTCGAGGTCCATATCGAACAGGGACCGGTGCTGCTGCACCATGACCTGCCGCTGGGCATCGTCACGCAGATCGCCGGCAGCAGCCGCTTTCAGGTGCGGGTCGAGGGCCTGGCCAGCCATGCCGGCACCACGCCGATGACGATGCGCAAGGATGCGGCCGCCGCGGCCGCCGAGATGGTGCTGCTGGTCGAGTCGCGCTGCGCGCAGGCGCCGACGCTGGTCGGCACGGTCGGCCAGCTGCAGGTGCCGAACGGCTCGAGCAACGTGATTCCCGCCGCGTGTCACTTCTCGATGGATATCCGCGCCGGCGAGGACGCCGTGCGCGAGGCCGCGATCGCCGATATCGTCGCCGGCATCGAGGCGATCGCCGCGCGCCGCGGCGTGCGTGCCGAGGTGGAACGGGTGCCGCCGGTCAACAACGCGCCGTGCGCGCCGTGGCTGCGCGAGCAATTCGCGGCGGTGCTGAACAAGCGCGGCCTGCAGGCCTTCGAGCTGCCGTCCGGTGCCGGGCACGACGCGATGATGATGCAGCGGATCACCGACGTGGCGATGCTGTTCGTCCGCTGCGGCAACGGCGGCATCAGCCACAACCCGTTGGAGACCATCACCGCGGAGGACGCGCAGCTGGCGGCGGAGGTGTTCGTCGATTTCCTGCGGCATTTCAAGGGGCGATGAGCGCAGCCGCGGAGAGCGGGCCGTCGCTGCGCCCTACCTCTTGTAGGAAGCCGCGGAGAAAGAGCTGTCGCTCCCCTCTCCCGCACGCGGGAGAGGGGAGAAAACCATCGGGCACTGCTGCAACCGCTAGCTTTCCTTTGCCTTGCCGCTCAATTGCCGTGGTACATCTCCCTGCCGATGTCGTACAGGCTCTGCCGCAGCTTGCGCCGCTCGTCGGCGGACAGCTTGCCGCCCCGCCCCTGCCGCTCGGCGGCGTCGCGCTCGGCGCGCTGGCGGTTGGTGCGGCCCCGGCTTTCGCGCGGCGACGGGCGCTCGCGCTCGTGGCGCGCATGACCCGGATTGCCCGCATAGCCCTCCCCGCCCCGGCCCGGATGGCGCCCGTGTCCCTGCAGCAGCGCGCCGAGTCCCGGCGACTGCGCGGACGCGCTCGCGGCATGCAGCAGCATCGACGGCAGCAGCAGCGCAAGCAGGGCTCCGGCGACACGGCGTCGGGCGCCGGAGGCGCGGCGCGGTTCGGACCGGGTGGATTTCGCTTTCATTGATAATGGCGGTCTGGGGCTTGCCCGCTCGGGCTACCGCTGGACGACGCCAAGGCTCCCGGATCGAGGCTGACCGATTTGCCCTTTGCGGGCAGCGCGCAGTGTAAACGCTGCCCGCTGTGCACTTGGCGAGCCGCAAGGTAAAGTATGTAACCTTTTGTTAAGCCATTTTGACCCCTAGCGAGACTCGCTAAGATTAGCGCCATGGAAAATACCAGCCACAAGATTCTCGTCGTGGACGACGACCCCCGTCTCCGCGATCTGCTGCGCCGCTATCTCGGCGAGCAAGGCTTTACCGTGCTGGTCGCGGAAAACGCCACCGCCATGAACAAGCTCTGGCTGCGCGAGCGTTTCGACCTGCTCGTGCTCGATCTGATGATGCCGGGCGAAGACGGCCTGTCGATCTGCCGCCGTCTGCGCGGCGCCAACGACCAGACGCCGATCATCATGCTGACGGCCAAGGGCGAGGACGTGGACCGCATCGTCGGCCTGGAAATGGGCGCCGACGACTATCTGCCCAAGCCGTTCAATCCGCGCGAACTGATCGCGCGCATCCACGCGGTGCTGCGCCGCAAGGGCCCGGCCGAAGTGCCCGGCGCCCCGTCGGAAACGCCGGAGACCTTCGCCTTCGGCGACTTCGTGCTGAACCTGGCCACCCGCACGCTGACCAAGAACGACGAGGAAATCACGCTGACCACCGGCGAGTTCTCGGTGCTCAAGGTGTTCGCCCGCCATCCGCGCCAGCCGCTGTCGCGCGAGAAGCTGATGGAAATGGCGCGCGGCCGCGAATACGAAGTGTTCGACCGCAGCCTTGACGTGCAGATCTCGCGCCTGCGCAAGCTGATCGAACCCGATCCCGGCAATCCGCGTTTCATCCAGACCGTCTGGGGGCTGGGCTACGTCTTCATTCCCGATGGCGTGAAATAAGTCCCGGCCGTTATCGTGGCGACTGTGATCCGCCGCACGGCCACGCGTTTCTTCGGTTCGCTGTTCTGGCGGACCTTCATGCTGATCGCGCTGTTGCTGGCCATTTCGCTGGGCATCTGGTTCCAGAGCTACCGGCTGTTCGAACGCGCCCCGCGCGCGCAGCAGATCGCGATGCAGGTGGTCAGCGTGGTCAAGCTGACGCGCGCGGCCCTGCTCTATTCCGACCCCGCGCGGCGCCGCTTCCTGCTGCTGGACCTGGTGCAGAACGAAGGCATCAAGGTCTATCCGCGCGAGCGCGACGACGACTTCACCACGCCCACCGCGAATCCCTTCCTGACCCAGCTGGTGCAGCAGGAAATCCGCGGCCGGCTCGGCGGCGATACCGTGATCGCGACCACGGTCAACGACATTCCCGGCGTCTGGGTCAGCTTCGAGATCGAGGGCGACGACTACTGGGTCGCCATCAGCCCGGAGCGCTTCGAGCGCGTGCCGGGGCTGCAATGGCTGTGGTGGACCGTGGCCGCCCTGCTGCTGTCGATCTTCGGCGCGGCCTTCATCACCGCGCGGGTCAACCGGCCGCTCAAGCGGCTGGCCGATGCCGCGCGTGCGATCGGTTCGGGCGGCGATCCGCCGCCCCTGCCCGAGCGCGGCGCCAGCGAGGTCGCCCAGGCCAACCACAGCTTCAACCAGATGGTGCGCGACCTGCGCCAGCTCGACGATGATCGCGTGGTAATGCTGGCCGGCATCTCGCACGACCTGCGTACGCCGCTGACGCGGCTGCGGCTCGAGACCGAGATGTCCCCGGTCGACGACAGCACGCGCGAGGCGATGATCGCCGACATCGAGCAGATGGACGCGATCATCGGCCAGTTCCTGAACTATGCGCGGCCCGCGCAGGAGAGCAGCGAGCCGGTCGACCTGTCCTCGCTGGTGCGCGATGCGGTCAACGTCTATGCCGCGCACGATGACATCCGCATCCGCGTGCATGCGCCCGAGCCGGTGATGGCGATGGCCAACCGGATGGAGGTGCAGCGCATCCTCGACAACCTGGTCGAGAACGCGCGCCGCTATGCCAAGGATCCGGACAGCGGCATCGCCGAGGTCGACATCACCACGCGCAATCACGACAAGGAGGCGATGCTGGTGGTGGCCGATTGCGGCGACGGCGTGCCCGACGCCCAGCTGCCGCTGCTGACGCGGCCCTTCTACCGGCTCGACGCGGCGCGCAGCGAGGCCAAGGGCGCCGGGCTCGGCATGTCGATCGTCAACCGCATCATGCAGCGCAATGGCGGCCGCCTGGTGCTGACCAATCGTCCGGCACCGGACAGCGGGCTCGTCGTCAGCGCGTGTTTCCGTCGCGCGTGAGGCGGGTCCGGAAGGCGCCCGAAACGCGCGGGAAGCGCACCTGAAACGCGCCCGAAGCGCCCCGCGTCGCCGTTCCGTCATCGCAATCGTGTATCGTTGCCGGATGGCCGCGAGCCGGCGCACCGCGCCGCTTCGCGCCGTCCCTTGCGGGTCCCTCGCCTATCGGGCTCTTTGAGATTTTCAATTAGCCGTGCCGAGCAGGATGCTGCATACTTCCCATTCGTTGCGCGGCGTGCGCAAGGACCCGAGAAAGTCGTCTTCGACGATGGTCGTTTGTCATGCCGCGCTGGCGTCTGTTCAACCGTATCCAGGAGAAGTCCATGAAGACCGTTGGTGACAAGCTCGAACCGTTCCACGTCGTCGGTGTCAAGCCGGGTTTCAACGCCCACGAAGAAAACGGCCAGTCGGCCTTTGAAGACATCACCGAAAAGTCGTTCGAAGGCAAGTGGAAAATCATCTACTTCTACCCGAAGGACTTCACCTTCGTGTGCCCGACCGAGATCGTGGCCTTCGCCAAGCTGAACCAGGACTTCGCCGATCGCGACGCTGTCGTGCTGGGCGGCTCGACCGACAACGAGTTCGTCAAGCTGGCATGGCGCCGTGAACACAAGGACCTGAACAAGCTGAACTCGTGGCAGTTCGCCGATACCACCGGCTCGCTGGTCGACCAGCTGGGCGTGCGCGAGAAGGAAGCCGGCGTTGCGCTGCGCGCCACCTTCATCGTCGACCCGGACAACACGATCCAGCACGTGTCGGTCAACAACCTGAACGTCGGCCGTAACCCGGAAGAAGTGCTGCGCATTCTGGACGGCCTGCAGACCGACGAGCTGTGCCCGTGCAACCGCGCGGTCGGCGGCGCGACGCTGTAATTCGCGCGACGTCGATGTTGCCGGCGGCCCCGCCGCCGGCAACCGCGCCCCAGTGCGCACCGAAACCCGCTGACGCGGGTTTTTTCCGCCCAAAGCGATAGGAGAATTTGATGGAATTCCTTACCACGATCAAGAATCTCATTCCCGACTATGCGAAGGACATTCGCCTGAACCTGGACGGCACCATCGCACGCTCCTCGCTGGAGGGTAACGATGCCGTGGGCGTGGCGCTGGCCGCCGCCTTCGCCGCCAAGAGCAAGATCATCGTCGACGCGATCCGCAACGCCGGCGTGCTGTCGCCCGAAGAGCTGAACGGCGCGCTGACCGCGGCCGCGCTGATGGGCATGAACAATGTCTGGTATCCGTATGTCGAGATGGCGGCCGATCCCGATCTGGCCAGCCAGCCCGCGGGACTGCGCATGAACGCGTATGCGACCCACGGCGGCGTCGACAAGCGCCGCTTCGAGATGTACGCGCTGGCCGCGTCGATCGTCGGCAAGTGCCATTTCTGCATCCGCTCGCACTACGAGCTGCTGAAGAACGAGCAAGGCATGACCTCGCAGCAGTTGCGCGATGTCGGCCGGATCGCGGCCGTGATCACCGCCGCGGCGAACGTGATCGCAGCCGAGTAAGGTCGGACCGCGAGTCCTGACCGGGTACCGCGCACGCGGGCATCCCGGATGATCGATGGCCGCCCCGCGCGGCCATCGTCATTTCCGGCGCGCCGACGCCACCGCGCGTCCGCATTTCTCCGACTGCATTTGTGCACGGTCCGGCCTACAATCGAGGCAGATTCTGCTTCGCGGACCGTCCATGAGCCAACTGCCCTCGCCCTCCTCGCCGCATTTCCACTATCGCCTCGCCACCGCTTCGGACTGGGGCCAGATCGCCGCGGTCACGCAGGAAGCGTATGCGCAGTACGAGCTCGAGATCATGGAAGACTGCCGCGCGTCGTTCCAGCAGGGCATGCGTTCGGTGCTCGCGACCAAAACGTCCGACATGGAATGGTGGGTCGCCGAGGCCGATCACGGCATCAGCGGCGCGGTGCTGTTCTGCCATCCGGGCGCGACGCTGCAGGCGCTGGACGGCAGCACGGTGACACTGGCCCTGCCCGAGGCGCGGCTGCTGTCAGTCAGCCCGCAGGCACGCGGGCTGGGGCTCGGGCGGACGCTGATGCAGATCTGCATCGAGCGTGCGCGCGATATCGGCGCGCAGGCGCTGGTGGTGCGCACGATGCCGGAAATGGGTGCCGCCAACCGCCTGTGCCAGCAGATGGGCTTCGTCAAGCGGACCGAGGCCGGGGCGCGTTCGGGGCCGCTGGAACGGTTGGTCGACTACGTCTACGCGATCGAGCCGAAGGAAGCCGACGCGCCGCAGCCGGGCCTGTAGCGGCACGCATCGCGCCGAAACCACGACGCCGCGCTCTCGACGCGCTCTCGACGCGCCGGCGCTCAGTCCTGCGGCGCGACGATCGCGCCGCGCCACAGCAGCACCACCGCCTGCGCGACGATTCCCTCCTGGCGCCCTTCGAAGCCCAGCTTCTCGTTGGTCTTGGCCTTGACGTTGCAGCGGCCGGCCGCGATGCCCAGATCCTCGGCCAGATTGGCCACCATCGCGCCAATATGCGGCGCCAGCTTCGGCGCCTGCGCGATCACCGTCGCATCGACATTGCCGACCTCATAGCCGGCCTCGCGCACCCGTCGCACCGCCTCGCGCAGCAGCGCGCGGCTGTCGGCGCCGGCAAAGGCGGGATCGGTATCGGGGAAATGCCTGCCGATATCGCCCAGGCCCGCGGCACCGAACAAGGCGTCGGTGATCGCGTGCAGCAAGGCATCGGCATCGGAATGGCCGAGCAGGCCGCGGTCGTGAGGAATCTCCACGCCGCCGAGCACCAGCTTGCGGCCCGGCACCAGCGCGTGCACGTCGTAGCCTTGTCCCACGCGGATATCGAAGGGCATCATCGCGATCGGTCTCCAGAATAACCAGAAGAAGCGGCGGCGGACGAGCCGCCGAGCAGGACTTCAGCCAGCGCGAAGTCCTCGGGATAGGTCACCTTGAAATTGCGCAGCGAGCCGTTGACCAGCCGTGGCTTCAGGCCGAGCCGCTCGATCGCGCTGGCCTCGTCGGTCACGACCGCGCCGTTGGCAAGCGCGTCTTCCAGCGCCTGGCGCAGAACGCCGACGCGGAACATCTGCGGGGTCTGCGCCTGCCACAACCCTTCGCGCGGCACCGTGCCGCCGATGCGGGACGGCTGCGAGGGATGCAGCGGTTCCGCCTCGGCACGCTTGAGCGTGTCGGGTACCGGCACCGCCAGGATGCCGCCGATCGCCGCGTCGGGCCCATCGCCATCGTCCCCTTCGACCGCGCGGATCAGCGTATCGATCATCAGCGGCGTCAGCCCGGGGCGGGCGGCGTCGTGGACCAGCACCCAGTCCTGATCCTCCGCGCCCAGCTGGACCAGATGCCGCAGCCCGTTCAGCACCGATTCATGGCGCGACTGGCCGCCGACGAAGGCCGTATCGAAGCGCAATCCGGCAAAGGCCGCCGAGCCGAAGCGCGCCTCCAGCGGCAGGTCGTCGGGCGCCAGCACCAGCGCGGTGGCGCTGATCGACTCGCACGCCGAGAACGCGGCCAGCGCGTACCAGATCATCGGATGGCCGGCCAGCTCGCGATATTGCTTGGGCAGGCCCGCGCCCGCACGGCTGCCGCTGCCGGCACAGGGAATCAGGGCAAATCGTCGTTCGGACATGCGGCGGACTGGCGGAACAAGGCGGATAACGCGGATAACGGAATGGGGCGGCACCAATTGGGCCACCGACTGCGGCACCGACTGCGCCACCGAAGGCCGCATCAAAGCGGCACCCGATGGCCGGGCGCTGCGCATTCTATAATACGACCCTCTTCTCGACACCCCCGCCCGCGCTGCCGGCGGGGCGTCGTCGTTTGATCCGAACCGCTTTTATGTCCGACGCCAACTCGCTTTCCGCGCTTCCCGTTTCCACTCAGCTACCGCTGATCAAGGCGGGCCAGCGCCACCAGATCGCCGGCCTGCACGGCTCGGCCGATGCGCTGGCGCTGGCCGCCTATGCCCGCGCGCATCACGACAAGGGGCAGATGCCGATGCTGGCGGTGATCTGCGCCAACGCGGTCGACGCGCAGCGGCTGGCCGACGAGATCCCGTGGTTCGCGCCGGAGCTGCGCGTGCGCGTGCTGCCCGACTGGGAGACGCTGCCTTACGACAGTTTCTCGCCGCACCAGGACCTGGTGTCCGAACGCCTGGCGACGCTGCACGATATCCAGACGGGCCAGTGCGACGTGATGCTGGTGCCCGCGCAGACCGCGCTGTACCGGCTCGCGCCGCCCGCCTTCCTGGCCGCCTACACGTTCTTCTTCAAGCAGGGCGAACGGCTCGACGAGGCCGCGCTGAAGGCGCAGTTCACGCTGGCCGGCTACGAACACGTCAGCGCGGTGATGCGGCCCGGCGAATACAGCGTGCGCGGCGGCCTGATCGACCTGTTCCCGATGGGCTCGGCGCTGCCCTACCGGATCGACCTGTTCGGCGACGAGATCGAGACGATCCGCGCGTTCGATCCGGACACGCAGCGCAGCCTGTATCCGGTCAAGGAGGTGCGCCTGCTGCCCGGCCGCGAGTTTCCGCTGGACGAGGCCGCGCGCACCGCGTTCCGCGGCCGCTGGCGCGAGGTGTTCGAGGGCGACCCGAGCAAGTCGCCGATCTACAAGGACATCGGCAACGGCGTGCCGTCGGCCGGCATCGAGTACTACCTGCCGCTGTTCTTCGAGTCGGCCGCGACGCTGTTCGACTACCTGCCGGCCGGCACGCAGCTGGCCTATGTCGGCGCGATTGACGACGCGATCCGCCGCTTCTGGACCGATACGCAGCAGCGCTACGACTTCATGCGGCACGACCGCGAACGTCCGCTGCTGCCGCCCGCGCAGCTGTTCCTGAACGAGGAGCAGTTCTTTACCGCCGCCAAGCCGCTGGCGCGGCTGGTGCTGCAGCAGGGCCCGGCCGGCGCCGATGCTGCGCCGCTGTCGGCCGCGCTGCCCGACGTCTCGGTCAATCGTCGCGCCGAGGACCCGCTGGTCAATCTGGAGGCGCTGCTGCTGCGCAAGCAGGCACGCGTGCTGATGTGCGCCGACTCGGCGGGCCGCCGCGAGACGCTGCTGCAGCTGTTCGCCGACAGCGGCCTGCGTCCGCACCCGGTCGAGGACTGCGCGGCCTTCCTCGCCAGCGACGCGACGTTCGCGATCGCGGTGGCACCGCTGCAGAGCGGCTTCGTGCTGCCCGGTGCCGACGGCCATCCCGATCTCGCCTTCGTCACCGAGGCCGAGCTCTATGCGAATACCGCGCGCCGCGCCGGCCGCCGCAAGCAGGAGCAGGCCAGCAGCGTCGACGCGATGGTGCGCGACCTGGCCGAGCTGAAGATCGGCGATCCGGTCGTGCACAGCGAGCACGGCATCGGCCGCTACCAGGGCCTGGTCACGCTGGACATGGGCCAGGGCGACGAGGAATTCCTGCATCTGGACTACGACAAGGGCAGCAAGCTGTATGTGCCGGTCCACCAGCTGCATGTGATCTCGCGCTATTCGGGCGCCGATCCGGAGACCGCGCCGCTGCATTCGCTGGGCTCGGGCCAGTGGGAACGCGCCAAGCGCCGCGCCGCGCAGCAGATCCGCGATACCGCCGCCGAGCTGCTGAACCTGTACGCGCGCCGCGCGCTGCGCGAGGGCCATGCGTTCGCGCTGTCGCCGAAGGACTACGAGACCTTCGCCGAGAGCTTCGGCTTCGAGGAGACGCCGGACCAGGCCGCGGCGATCGCGGCGGTGATCGCCGACATGACCTCGGGCAAGCCGATGGACCGGCTGGTCTGCGGCGACGTCGGCTTCGGCAAGACCGAGGTGGCGCTGCGCGCGGCCTTCGTCGCGGTGATGGGCGGCAAGCAGGTCGCGATGCTGGCGCCGACCACGCTGCTGGCCGAGCAGCATTTCCAGACGCTGTCGGACCGCTTCGCCGACTGGCCGGTGCGCATCGTCGAGCTGTCGCGCTTCAAGACGAAGAAGGAGGTCGAGGCCGCGATCAAGCAGATCAACGACGGCACCGTCGACATCGTGATCGGCACGCACAAGCTGCTGTCCGACGACGTGCGCTTCCAGCGGCTGGGCCTGGTCATCATCGACGAGGAGCATCGCTTCGGCGTGCGCCAGAAGGAGGCGCTGAAGACGCTGCGCGCCGAGGTCGACGTGCTGACGCTGACCGCGACGCCGATCCCGCGCACGCTCGGCATGGCGCTCGAGGGACTGCGCGACTTCTCGGTGATCGCCACCGCGCCGCAGAAGCGGCTGGCGATCAAGACGTTCGTGCGGCGCGAGGAAGACGGCGTGCTGCGCGAGGCGATCCTGCGCGAGCTCAAGCGTGGCGGCCAGGTCTACTTCCTGCACAACGAGGTCGAGACCATCGAGAACAAGCGCGCGCGGCTGGCCGAGCTGGTGCCAGAGGCCCGCATCGCGGTCGCGCACGGACAGATGCACGAGCGCGAGCTGGAGCGCGTGATGCGCGATTTCGTCGCGAGGCGCGCCAATATCCTGCTGTGCACGACGATCATCGAGACCGGCATCGACGTGCCGTCCGCCAACACGATCCTGATCCACCGCGCCGACAAGTTCGGCCTGGCGCAGCTGCACCAGCTGCGCGGCCGCGTCGGCCGCTCGCATCACCAGGCCTATGCCTATCTGCTGGTGCACGATCCGGAAGGCTTGACCAAGCAGGCACAGCGGCGGCTCGAGGCGATCCAGCAGATGGAGGAACTGGGCTCGGGCTTCTACCTGGCGATGCACGACCTCGAGATCCGCGGCGCCGGCGAGGTGCTGGGCGACAAGCAGTCGGGCGAGATCCACGAGATCGGCTTCCAGCTGTACACCGACATGCTGAACGCCGCGGTCAAGGCGCTGAAGGCCGGCAAGGAGCCGGACCTGATGGCGCCGCTGGCGGCCACCACCGAGATCAACCTGGGCACGCCGGCGCTGCTGCCGAACGACTACTGCACCGACGTGCACGAGCGGCTGTCGCTGTACAAACGGCTGGCCAACTGCGAGCGGCCCGAGCAGGTCGACGACATCCACGAGGAACTGGTCGACCGCTTCGGCCGCCCACCGGCGCAGGCGCAGGCGCTGATCGAGACGCACCGGCTGCGCATCGCCGCGGTGCCGCTGGGCGTGCGCAAGATCGACGCCGGCGAGGCCTCGATCAGCGTGCAGTTCGTGCCCAACCCGCCGATCGACGCGATCCGCATCATCGACCTGGTGCAGAAGAACCGGCATATCAAGCTGGCCGGCCAGGACAAGCTGCGCATCGAGGCGAAGATGCCGGACGTGGCGGTGCGCGCGCAGACGATCAAGCAGACGCTGCGGCAGCTGGCTTGAGCGGATGATGGGCTGTGGGATGACGGGCGGCGGTTGCCCTGTCCCCCACCCTCTCCCGCAAGGCGGGAGAGGGAAGCATCCTGCCTGCAATCGGGCGCAGGAGTTCTGCAGCGAAGGCCGCAGCTGAAGCGCTCGCGTTCGGCCCCCTCTCCCGCTTGCGGGAGAGGGTTGGGGAGAGGGCCGCCCACTGGGCAAAGTGGACCCCACCACATATCCGGGTGTAGGATCGGACATCCAACAGCGTGATCCTGCCGCATGCCTGCCCATACCCCTGCCCCCGCCGACGCCCTCGCCGATGCCCCCGAACACTCCGCCCTCGACTGGACCCGCCGGCTGATCGAGTTCGACACCACCAGCCGCGAGTCCAATCTCGGCCTGATCGAAACGGTGCGCGACCACTTCGTCGCGCAAGGCCTGAAGCCCCACCTGAGCTACAACCCGCAGCGCAACAAGGCCAATCTGCATGTCATCGTGCCCGCCGCCGACGGCAGCGAGCAGCGCGGCATCGTGCTGTCCGGGCATACCGACGTGGTACCGGTGGACGGCCAGGACTGGAGCACCGATCCGTTCCGGCCCGCGCTGCGCGACGGCCGGCTGTACGGCCGCGGCGCCTGCGACATGAAGGGCTTCATCGGCACCAGCCTGGCGCTGTTGCCCACGCTGCTGCAGGCGCGGCTGCGCGAACCGGTGCACTACGCGCTGTCGTTCGACGAGGAAGTCGGCTGCATGGGCGCCCCCTATCTGATCGACGACCTGCGCGAGCGCGGCATCCAGCCCGCGGGCTGCATCGTCGGCGAGCCGACCAGCATGCGCGTGATCGTCGCGCACAAGGGCATCAACGCCTATCGCTGCTGCGTCAAGGGCCAGGCCGCGCATTCCTCGCTGACCCCGCGCGGCGTCAATGCGATCGAATACGCGGCGCGGCTGATCTGCTTCATCCGCGACCTCGCCGACGAGTTCCGCGCCAAGGGGCCCTACGACGATGCGTTCGACGTGCCCTTCACCACCGCGTCGACCGGCACGATCCAGGGCGGCATCGCGCTGAACACGATTCCCGCGCTGTGCGAGTTCGTGTTCGAGTACCGCAACCTGCCGGGCGTCGATCCGGAAGCGATCCGCACGCGCATCGAGGCCTATGTCAACGATGTGCTGCTGCCGCGCATGCGCGCCGAGCATGCCGACGCGGACCTGAGCATCACGCGGATCGCCGCGGCACCGGCGCTCGACGCCGCCGAGCGCGATGCGATCACGCAGCTGGTGCGCGCGCTGACCGGCGACAACGCGATCAGCAAGGTGGCCTACGCCACCGAGGGCGGCCTGTTCCAGCGCGCCGGCATCCCGGCCGTGGTCTGCGGCCCCGGCGACATCCAGCAGGCCCACAAGGCCGACGAGTTCGTCGCGCTGGAGCAGCTCGCGCAATGCGAGGCCTTCCTGCACAAGGTCGTCGACAGCCTTCGCCTCGCGGCCTGACGGCTCCCGTCCAACGCCAGGACACCGAAGACACCAGTCCCCGGAAGCGCATCGCGCTTCCTCACCGATGGCCTGAACGGCCGGGCCGCGCATGGTCCGGCCGGATCGACGAGGGCACGCAGAGGCCCCGTTGCAGCATGCACCGCAACACCAACCACAACGACACCAAAGGAGAACTCGACATGGCAGCACGCCGCTCCCCCGCTCCCGCCCGCACCCAACGCTTGCTGACGCTGCCAGCCGCCCTCTCGGCGCTGGCAGCGGCCACCGGCCTGCTGTGCGGCTCGGCCCTGCTTTCGCCGGCAATGGCGCAGACCGCATCGCCGGCCGCCGCGCAGAGCCAGGCGAGCACCGGAGACCCTGCGCTGCACGCGCAGATCGAGACGCGCGCCAAGGCGGCCGAGGCCCGGCTGATCGCCTGGCGGCGCGACATCCACCAGCATCCGGAGCTCGGCAACTACGAGACGCGCACCGCGAAGCTGGTGGCCGACCACCTGCGCAAGCTCGGCATGGACGTCCAGACCGGCGTCGCCAAGACAGGCGTGGTGGGCCTGCTCAAGGGCGGCAAGCCGGGACCGGTGGTGGCGCTGCGCGCCGACATGGATGCGCTGCCGGTCAAGGAGCGCGTCGACGTGCCGTTCGCCTCGAAGGCCAAGGGCAAGTACCTCGGCAAGGAGGTCGACGTGATGCACGCCTGCGGCCACGACACCCACGTCGCGATCCTCATGGCGACCGCCGAGGTGCTGGCCGGCATGAAGGACCAGCTGCCCGGCACCGTCAAGTTCATCTTCCAGCCGGCCGAGGAAAGCCCGGCGGACATCGAGCCGGACGGCACCAATATCTGGGGCGCCAAGCAGATGGTGGCCGAGGGCGTGCTGGAGAACCCGAAGGTCGATGCGATCTTCGGCCTGCATGTCAGCAGCGGCATCGAGTCGGGCAAGCTGGCCTGGCGCAGCGGTCCGGCGATGGCCGCCGCCGACCAGTTCTGGATCGACGTCAAGGGCCGCCAGACGCATGGCGCGCGCCCGTGGGGCGGCATCGACCCGATCGTGGTGTCGTCGCAGATCGTGATGGGTCTGCAGACGATCCAGAGCCGGCAGGTCAATGCGATGCTGGAGCCGTCGGTGATTACGGTCGGCACGATCCACGGCGGCAACCGGATGAACATCGTGCCCGAGAAGGTCGAGATGATGGGCACGATCCGGACCTACGACGAAGGCATGAAGAAGGATATCCATGCGCGGATGAAGCGCACCACCGAGTCGATCGCGGCCAGCACCGGGGCGGAGGCGACCTTCCGCGTGGTCGAGCTGTACAACGCGACCGTCAACCAGCCCGCGCTGACCGAGAAGATGGCGCCAACGCTCAAGCGCGTGGCCGGCGACGGCAACTGGATGCTGGCGCCCAAGGCCACCGCGTCAGAGGACTTCTCGTTCTACCAGGAAAAGGTGCCGGGCCTGTTCTTCAATCTCGGCGTGACGCCGAAGGGCACCGATGTCACCAAGGCGCCGTCGAACCACTCGCCGGAGTTCTACGTCGACGAGCCGGCGCTGATCCATGGCGTGCGGGCGCTGTCGAACCTGACGGTCGACTACATGACGATGGCGCAGCGCTGATCGGCATGGCGCAGGGGCAGGCGCGGGACGATTACAATAGCGTCCTTTCACCGCCGCCCCTGCCCCGGCACCGTCGGCCCCGCGCTTTCCTGTCGCCCCCCGCGCACGCGGGGGCCCAGCGGCCTCCTGGCCGCTGCCGGTTCAACAAGCCGCTGGGTCCCCGCCTTCGCGGGGACGACGCAAGACTTGATTTCCCATGCCCCTGATCGTCCAAAGCCTCCAACCCATCGCCTCCCAGGATATCGACGCGCTGCGCGCGCTTGCCGACGCGCCCGGCCTGAGCCTGCGCGGCGACACCGTCGCCACCGCCGAGGCCTGCGCGCCGCTCGACGACCGGCTGCGCGATGCGCTGGAGGCGTTTTGCGAGCCGCGCCGGCTCGACTGGGCGGTGCTGCCGACGCACCGGAAGCTGTCCGACTTCCGGCTGGTCGCGATGGACATGGATTCGACGCTGATCACGATCGAGTGTATCGACGAGATCGCCGATTTCTGCGGGCTGAAGGCCGAGGTCTCGGCGATCACCGAGGCCGCGATGCGCGGCGAGATCACCGACTTCAACGAAAGCCTGCGGCGCCGCGTCGCGCTGCTGAAGGGTCTCGACGCCAGCGTGCTGGACCGCGTCTACGAGGAACGGCTGCGGCTGTCGCCGGGCGCGGAGCGGATGCTGCAGGCGGCGCGCGCCGCGGGCCTGCGGACGCTGCTGGTATCGGGCGGCTTCGTGCACTTCACCGAGAAGCTCAAGGCCCGGCTGGGCCTGGACTTCACCCGCGCCAATACGCTCGAGATCGTCGACGGCAAGCTGACCGGCCGCGTCGAAGGCGAGATCGTCAATGCCGAGGTCAAGGCCCGCACCGTGCGCGAGACCTGCGAAGCGATCGGCGCCGACCCGCGCCAGGCCATCGTGATGGGCGACGGCTCCAACGACCTGAAGATGATGGCGATCGCCGGCCTGTCGGTCGCCTTCCGCGCCAAGCCGGTGGTACGCGCGCAGGCCAGCGTGGCGTTCAACCATGTCGGACTCGATGGGTTGTTGAATCTGTTCGCGGGTTGACGCTTCTCGGCGGGCTTCGCTGCCGGCCAGCCTGGCGTCTGTAGTTCTCCCAGGCCGCATTGCCCTCTCCCCAACCCTCTCCCGCAAGCGGGAGAGGGAGAACGCCGTTGGTGTCGGCGAACCGATCTCGTGTCCGTAACACTCCCCGCCTGCGCCAACCGGCTCCCCTCTCCCGCTTGCGGGAGAGGGGCTGGGGGAGAGGACAAGCCGCCCCTCTCACCCGACTATCAATACATTGCAAACAATATCAATAACTTGCATCGTCAAATACGAATCATTACCATTTGTGTTTTGAATTCGGTAACAAAATATTGGCGATGCAACTCTTTGCCGCTCTACTCGGCCTGGCGGGCGCTGCCTGCCTGTATCTGGCCGGTCCCAACCAGGTGCTGCTGCGCCAGCCTCCCCAACGCCGGATGATGGTTTGGCTCGGCATCGTGCTGACCTCGGCCGGTGCGGTCGGCTGGTCGGCCGAGCACAGCTGGCCCTCCTCCATCGCCGCGACGCTGGCCACGCTCGGCACCGGCCTGTCGCTGTGGCCCTTTCTCGGCTGTTATCTGCACAAGCGCCGCGGCGGCGAGGAGACGGCATGAACGGCGGCATCGGCACCAAATGGCTGGCCGGCACGCTGCTCGGCTTTCCGCTGTCGCTGGCGGTCTGCACGCTGGCCATCCTGTGGCTGCCGGGCGGCTGGCAGAGCGGCATCATCGGCGCGGTGACCGCCAGCCTGCCGCTATGGGTAGCGATCATCAGCACCAGCCTGCTGTTTTCCAGCAGCCGCGCCGCCTGGCTCTGGCTGGGCGCGGCCAACCTGATCTGTTTCGGTGCGTTGTGGGGATGGCGGCTGATGGCCGTGCCCGGCGCGGCCGCGTAAGGAGTCCCCCATGAAGGCTGCAACGCTGCGCGTTTATCAGACGCTGCATACCTGGGTCGGCCTGATGGCCGGCTGGGCCCTGTTCATCGCGTTCTTCGCCGGCGCGATCACGGTGTTCCACCACGAGCTGCACGAGTGGCAGTCGCCGGCGCGCATCCGCGGCGAGACCCACGCCGCCGCCAAGCCCTCGCCCGAGGACCTGGACCGCTTCGTCGCCACGCTGGTCAAGGCCCATCCCGAGGCGGCGGCCAGCGTCTATATCGGCCTGCCGACTGAAGGCGAGCCGCACACCACCGCCTACTGGATGGATGCCAAGGGCGAGTGGCAGACCACCAACGAGGAAAAGCTCGGCGCCGGACGCACCTCGCCGCAGGACACCTCGCTGGACGGCGTGCGCGGTGAATTGTCGAACTTCCTGAACGCGCTGCACTACACGCTGGGCCTGCCGATGCAGGTAGGCATGCATTTCATGGGCGTGGTGTCGGTGCTGTACGGGCTGGCGCTCGTTTCCGGCGTGCTGCTGCACCTGCCGCGGCTGAAGAAGGACCTGTTCGCCGTGCGCCCGGGCCGCAACCTGAAGCGCTTCTGGATGGACGCGCACAACGTGATCGGCCTGTTCAGCCTGCCCTTCCACTTGGTCATCGCGATTACCGGCGCGCTGTTTTGCGTGTCGATGACGCTGGCGATGGCCTTCAACGTGCTGACCTTCGACGGCAAGCTGATGTCGGCGCTGCCGACCGCGATGTCGTCGGTGCCCGAGGTGCAGGCGGCCGGCAAGCCGGCCCCGCTGATGCCGGCACGCGAACTGATCGACATTGCGCAGCGCACCGCCGGCGAGGGCTTCAAGCCCAATTCGGTGCGTTACCAGCGCGTCGGCGACGCCAATGCGCTGATCGAGGTGCGCGGCGACAGCGAGCGCGCGCTCGGCAACTTCGGCTCGGTCGGCATTCACGCCGCCGCGGGCCAGCCCGACAGCGGCCGCGTGATCGCCAACCAGACCGCCAGCGGCCGCGACGCGAACCACGGCCTGTACAGCGCGCTGTTCGCGCTGCATTTCGGCACCTACGGCGACCTGGCCCTGCGGCTGGTCTATCTGATCGCCGGGCTGGCCGGGGCCTTCCTGTTCTACTCGGGCAATCTGCTGTGGATCGAGTCGCGGCGCAAGGCGCGCCAGGCCGAGCAGCCGCGCGCGCACCGGCTGCTGGCGCAGGCGACCGTCGGCGTCTGCATCGGCTGCTGCGTCGGCGTGGCGGTGGCCTTCACCGGCGCGCTGCTGTGGCCCGAGCGTCCGTCGTCGTTCGTCTACTTCCCGGTGTTCTTCGCCGCGCTGGCCTGGGCGCTGCTGCGCCCGCCGGTGCGCGCGGCGATCGAGCTGCTGTACGCGGCGGCGCTTGCCTATCTGGTGGTGCCGGTAGCCAACGCGATCCTGACCGGCGACCATCTGCTGCGCAGCGTGCAGCACGGCGAATGGGCCGTGGCCGGCTTCGACATCGGCGCGCTGGTGTTCGCGGTGGGCTTCGTCGCGCTGGCGCGCGCCACGCAGCGCCGCGCCCGCACCGGCCCGGCGGACTCGGTATGGGCGCCGCGCCCGAGCCGCGGCGATCCCGGGCCGTCGGCGCCGCCCGTGGTCGACACGCCGTAATTCCCTTCGCGCCCAACCGGGCGCGCCAGGGCTGATCGTCGCCATTCCGCGGCGTCCCGGCCCCACAAGACACACCCCCACCCGATTTGCACTGCTCCGAGGCGCATGCGGTTCTCCGCGGCGTCCGCGGAGCCGTGCGCGTTCGCATAACAAGTTCGCATAACAAGTTCGCATAACAAGTTCGCATAACAAGTTCGCATAACAAGTTCGCACAACAAGTTCGCACAACAAGTTCGCACAACAAGTTCGCACAACAAGTTCGCACAACACGTTCGCATAACACCGAAGAGGAAATCGAGCCATGCCCAACCCTCGCCGCGGCCGCCCCGCGCTGACACCGCTGGCGTGCCAGCTGGCCCTGATCGTCGCCGTCGGCGGCGTCACGCCGGCGCTCGCGCAGAACGCCACGCCCACCGCCTCCGCTCCGGCCGCACCCGCCGCCACACCCGCCGCCGCACCCACCGCCACCGCGCAGGCCGAACTGCCGACCGTCCACGTCACCGCCGGCAGCGAGCCCGCCTATCGCGCCCGCGACGCCAGCACCGGCGCCCTCGGCGACAAACCGCTGCAGGACACGCCGTTCTCGGTCTCAGTGGTGCCGCAGGAGCTGATCGAGAACCGCCAGGCGATCACGCTGGGCGACGTGTTCCGCGGCGATCCGTCGGTTGCGCCGATTGGCGACGGCTATATCGGCGAGTCGGCGGGTTTGACGATCCGCGGGCTGCATCTCGATCTGCTCGAGGGCTACAAGATCGACGGCCTCGCGATCCCGAACTGGGGCAGCGACGTGCCGCTCGAACACTTCGAACGCGTCGAGCTGCTCAAGGGCCTGGGCGGCTTCATGTACGGCTTCGGCGCGCCGGGCGGCATCGCCAACTTCGTCACCAAGCGTCCCACCTCGAAGTTCGCCGGCAACGCGACGCTCGGCTATGTCTCGGACGGCGTGCTGCGCGAGTCGATCGACGTCGGCGGCCGCTTCGGCGCCAACGACATGTTCGGCGCGCGCGTCGGCTTCGTGCACGAGGAAGGCGACACCTTCGTCGACGGCGGCCATATCAAGCGCGACTCGGCGTCGGTGGCGCTGGACGCCAGGCTGACCCGCAACCTGCGCTGGTCGCTCGATGGCCTGTACCAGCAGCGCAACGTCAAGGGCGCCTACTACGGCATCATCCCCGGCCAGGACTTCGGCGCGCCGGTGACCGAGTTCGTCAACACGCCTCGCACGCTCGACGGCAGCCAACGCGTGGCCAGCAAGGGCACGTACTACGAGACCGAAATCAAGAGCATCGGCACCGAGCTCAACTGGGGCTTCGCCGACGACTGGAACCTGCGCACCTCGTACCGCTTCACGCAGCAGAACCGCGGCAACGCCGACAGCGCGATCCTGCTGCTGGACAACGCCGGCAACTACGCCGAGAACCAGTACAGCTCGTATTCGCGCTACCACTATCAGCACGCGCAGACGATGGCGACCGGCAAGGTCCGCACCGGCAGCATCGAGCACGATATCGCCGCCGGCCTGTCGTGGCAGAGCCTGGTGCAGAACTGGGGCAGTTTTGCCGGCGGCGGCATCATCGGCTACGGCAACCTGTACGATCCGGGCCAATTCGTGCCGACCGGCCTGCCGCTGTCGCGCGTACCGTCATCGGACGTGCTGTACCGCGCGTCGAAGATCGAGCAGAAGTCGGTCTTCTTCAGCGACACGATCAAGTTCAACGAGCAGTGGTCGGTGCTGGCCGGCCTGCGCTACACCCGCTACGACCAGACCGGCTACACGCCGGAGGGCACGATCTCAAGCACCTACAAGAAGTCGCCGCTGACGCCGACCGTCGCGCTGATGTACAAGCCGGTGCAGCCGCTGACGCTGTACGGCAGCTATGTCGAATCGCTGGAAGCCGGTGGCTCCGCGCCGCTGACCGCGCGCAACGCGGGTGAGGTGTTCGGCCCGCTCAAGAGCCGCCAGTACGAGATCGGCGCCAAGGCCGAACTGGAGGACTGGACCATCCATGCGGCGCTGTTCCAGATCCAGCGCGGCCTGAACTACCTTCGCAACGACAACGTCTACACGCAGGATGGCGAGACCCGCTATCGCGGCATCGAACTGTCGGCGCGCGGCAAGCTCGCGCGCGACTGGACGCTGATGGGCGGCGTCACGCTGCTCGATTCCGAGAATGTCGAGGCCTCGCCAGACGTGCTGGGCAAGCGCGCCTACAGCGCGCCAACCTTCAAGGCCACCGCCTACATCGAGTACGCGGTACCGCCCGTGCCGGGCCTGGTGCTGACCGCCGGCGGCCAGTACGTGTCGAAGATGGCGCTCGAGGCCAACAACAGCAACTGGGTGCCCGCGTACCACACCTTCGATGCGGGCATCCGCTATTCGACGAAGCTGGGCAAGACGCCCGCGGTGTTCCGGCTGGTGGTCGACAACCTGACCAACGAGAAGTACTGGCTGCCCAGCTACGGCTTCATCCTGACCCAGGGCGCGCCGCGTACGGTGCGGGCCAGCGCGACGTTCAGCTTCTGACGTGGTGCCGTCGCGGCAGCAAGACGCAAGCTGAAACGAGAAAGGCGGACCGGTGGGTCCGCCTTGTTGTCGAGCTGGTCCTTGGCCAGCGTCGCGTCAGGCCCGGAAAACGTCCTCGATCACTTCCGCGCGCAGAAGCTGAATGCCCCAGCGCTCGAGTTCCTCAGGGGTCGCGATCTCGATCCGCTGCACAACGGACGTGTGCAGCGAGCCGAAGCGCTCGGCCAACTGCTTTTGCAGCATGCGGGCCTCCCCTTCCTGCCGAGCCTCCTCGCGGAGCTTGTGGGTGAAACGTTGTAGATTGGCACCTACCACTTGCATGTCGACCTCCATCAATTGAAACACCTGATCGGGTGTCAGGACGCTGCCCCGTTGGCCGCACAGCAGTGCCGCGAAGGTATTGGCGAACGCCAGCTTGAGTTTCGGCTCATGCCGCAAGCGCGTCCTGCATTCGATCATCAGCGACACGACAGTATCGTAATCGGCTGCCCGCTCAATGCGAAACAGCAGCGACGCTAGATTGTCATCGGGCAACTGCGCTTCGCTCAATCGGTTGATGTCCAGCAACGTATGTTGCTGGTGCAATTGACACGCTGCCAAGCCATTGGGCAGCGACACAACGACATCGCGGATGTTCGTACATGCGCTCCATGGCGTATCGCCGTTATACAGGACGATCGACAGCGCCGCAGGCACCCTGCGATCCGGCAACACCTGGCCCGCGCGAACAAGCTCCTGGTGCAGCAAAGCCGTATAGGTCGCCATGCGCGGCGCCATGTAGCGATCGATGGTGCTCTGGAATTCGAGCAGCACGTACAGGTGGCCCCATGGATCGCCGGCATCGACACGCCACACCATGTCGCTGGCACGCTGCCGCATGTTGTCGGCGACGTAGTTGCCGGAAACCCGTTCCAGCGTCGAGTAGTCCAGCGCGCGAAGCCAGTCGCTGCGAATGAATTCGCGCAAGAGGTCGCGCATCATTTCCGGCATGGCGAACAACAGCTTGTAGCCGGCGTCGTAGTCCCTGGCCATTGCTTCGTTCAGCGTTGTTGAGATGCCGCAAAGAATGCCTTTGCACGGGACCTCGTGCTGACGAAAAGATGTGCCGTACTTTAGGTTGCAGACGGGATGGGGCGAGCCAGCTTCGCCACGGCGTGATCCGGCTTCCGGACCCTGCAACGGAACGAGGCCCGCTCAACCGACCAGCTTCGCCTCCATCGCCGCCTTCAGATCCGCGATCAGATCGCGCGTATCTTCGAGCCCGATATAGAGCCGCACCAGCTCTCCGGCATCCTGCCAGCCGGCGGGCGGCCAGCTGCCCGCCGGACGCATGGTGGGCACGTGGTATGGCACGGCCAGGCTGTGCGCCCCGCCCCACGACCAGCCGATCGAGAACAGCCGCAGCGCTTCAACGAAGGCATCGACCTGGGCGCGCGGATAGCGCGCGCGCAGCACCACCGCGAACAGGCCGCTGGCCCCCGAGAAATCGCGGCGCCAGAACACATGGCCGGGGCAGTCGGGCAAGGCCGGATGCAGGACTCTCGCCACCTCGGGCCGCTGCGCCAGCCACTCGGCGACCTCGCGCGCGGCGCGGTCATGGGCGGCGAGCCGCACCGGCATGCTCGGCAGCGAGCGCAGCACCAGGTAGCAGTCGTCGGCCGACACGCCCCAGCCCATCAGCATGCGCACGCGCTTGATGCGCTGGTAGAGCTTCTCGTCGCGGCACAGCACCGCGCCCATCAGCACGTCGCTGCCGCCGGACTGGTACTTGGTCAGCGCCTGCACGGACAGGTCGATGCCCTTGTCGAAGGGTCGGAAATAGATGCCGGCCGACCAGGTGTTATCGATCGCGGTCAGCACGCCGCGCGCCTTGGCGGCGGCGACGATCGCCTCGCTGTCGGGCACCTCCATCGTCACGGAGCCCGGGGCCTCCATCCAGATCAGCCGCGTATTGGGCTGGATCAGCTCGGCGATGCCGGCGCCGATCATCGGGTCGTAGGGTCGTACCGTGATGCCGAAATCGCGCGCCAGCCATTCGCCGTGCTCGCGATTGGGACCGTAGACGTTGTACGGCACCAGCACGTCGTCACCGGCCTTCAACAATGCGAAATAGACCAGCGAGATGGCGCCGAGACCGGATGGCAGCAACAGCGCGTGGTTGGCTCCCTCCAGCATCGCCAGATGCTGGCACAGCGCCTCGCTGGTGGGGGTCGCGTGGATGCCGTAGCGCCAGTAGGTGGTGGCGCCGTCGCCATGCGCGCGCAGCTCGGCGAGATTGCGGAACACCACGGTGGAGCCGCGCTGGGTCGGCTGGGAGAAGGAGGCGAAACCGGGAGGAACCTGCAGCGGCGGCTGCACCGCCAGCGTCTGCACGTAGCAGTCGGGCGTTGCGGAGGGATCGTGGTCGTTCGGGGAAGCGGCGTTCGTATCGGTCAGGGGACGGTCGGACACGGCGGATTCCTTGTCTGGCGAGTGCGGATAGAGTCTCCGAGCTTACCAGCAATGGCGCCCGCGCCGCCATGGAACGGATGACCGCTGCGCGGCCCTCCCCGCTTAAGCGCTTGCGCGCTCAGCGCTTCCGGTCTTCGACGATTCCCGAGCGTGGGGGCGGCGGTCCGTAGACCACGCCGCTATTGGGCGTCATGTCGATCGACGGCACCGCGACCACGCCGTCGGGGCCGACATAGACAGGCATTTGCGCGCCGGAGGGATATGGCTGGGGCGGCGGCGTGGCGGGAACGGCGGGCATGCCGCGTGCGGCGTCGCGGTGGCGTTGCGCCGGCGCATGGCCGGTGCCGCTGCGATCGCCACTGCCGGCGCGAGCTGGCGACGCGGTCGACAGGACCGTGTCGCCTGCCGCGGCGGCCGGCACCGGCGAGACCAGCGTGGCCCCCGCCACGACCGCGCCGATCGCTGCAACGAAGCCTGCCCCGCGCCGCCGTTCCATGGTCAGATCCGCTCGAAGATCGCGGCGATGCCCTGGCCGCCGCCGATGCACATCGTCACCAGTGCATAGCGGCCCTGCACCCGCTGCAGTTCGTACAGCGCCTTGACCGTGATCAGCGCGCCGGTCGCGCCGATCGGATGCCCCAGCGAGATGCCCGAACCGTTCGGATTGACCTTCAGCGGGTCCAGGCCGAGGGCCTTGTTGACCGCGCAGGCCTGCGCGGCGAACGCCTCGTTGGCCTCGATCACGTCCAGATCGGCGACCGACAAGCCGGCGCGCTCGAGCGCCTTGCGTGTGGCCGGCACCGGGCCGATGCCCATGGTCTTCGGGTCGACGCCCGCATGGCCGTACGACACCAGCCGCGCCAGCGGCTTCAGGCCGCGCCGCTCGGCGACGCCGCGCTCCATCAGCACGACCGCGGCCGCACCATCGTTCAGGCCCGACGCATTGCCGGCCGTCACGGTGCCGTTCTCCTTGACGAAGACCGGCTTGAGCTTGGACATGTCCTCGGCCTTGGCGTCGTGGCGCACATGCTCGTCGGTATCGAACACGACGTCGCCCTTGCGCGACTTCAGCGTGACGGGAAGGATCTGGTCCTTGAAGCGCCCTTCGCGGATCGCGGCCGACGCGCGGCGATGCGATTCCAGCGCGGCCTCGTCCTGCTGGGCGCGGCTGATGTCGTATTCGCGCGCGACGTTCTCGGCCGTCACGCCCATGTGGATCGAATGGAAGGGGTCGTGCAGCGCGCCCAGCATCATGTCGAGCAGCTTGGCGTCACCCATGCGCGCTCCCCAGCGGGCAGCGGGCGCCAGATACGGCGCGCGGCTCATGCTCTCGGCGCCGCCGCCGATGGCGACGTCGGCATCGCCCAGCATCACGGTCTGCGCCGCGCTGACGATGGCCTGCAGGCCGGAGCCGCACAGCCGGTTGACCGTCAGCGCCGGGGCGTCGATCGACACGCCGCCCTCGACCGCCGCGACACGCGCCAGATACATGTCGCGCGGCTCGGTCTGAATCACGTTGCCAAACACCACGTGGCCGACCTCGTCGCCCTGCACGCTGGCGCGGGCCAGCGCCTCGCGCACCACCATCGCGCCAAGCTCGGTCGGCGACAGGTCCTTGAGGCTGCCGCCGAAGGTTCCGATCGGGGTCCGTACGCCGCTGACCACCACCACTTCACGGGTCATGTCTGTCTCCATTGGGTAATGTTGCACCGCAAAGTATAGCCCTGCGGTCCATTTTCCGAACGATCGTACTTTTACCTAATGTCGGTGGCGATCCGTGCGGCGGCCGGTACGGGTCGGCGCGCCGGCGGCGTTACACCACCGCCTCGCCCCACAGATCGTGGCCGTCGGCGCCGGTAATGCGGACCGAGACGAACTCGCCGGTCTTGTAGCGCTGGTACGGCTTCGCGGGCGGATCGATATAGACCAGACCGTCGATCTCGGGCGCATCGGCGGCCGAGCGGCCGATGCCGCCGTCCTGGTTGACTTCGTCGACCAGCACGCGCAGCGTCTGGCCGACCTTGCGCTGCAGGCGGCGGGCCGAGACCTCCTCGGCGACTTCCATGAAGCGCGCGCGGCGCTCCTCGCGGACCTCGTCCGGCAGCGCGCCGGGCAGGTCGTTGGCGGTGGCGCCCTCGACCGGCGAATAGGCAAAGCAGCCGACGCGGTCCAGCTCGGCCTCGGCGATGAAGTCGAGCAGCGTCTGGAACTCGGCCTCGGTCTCGCCCGGGAAGCCGGCGATGAAGGTGCTGCGGATGGTCAGGTCCGGGCAGATCTCGCGCCAGGCGCGGATCCGCTCCATGGTCTTCTCGGCGTTCGCCGGGCGCTTCATCCGCTTGAGCACATCCGGATGCGCGTGCTGCAGCGGCACGTCCAGATACGGCAGCACATGGCCGTCGTTCATCAGCGGGATGATTTCGTCGACATGCGGATACGGATAGACGTAGTGCAGCCGCACCCAGGCACCGTACTCACGCGCCAGTTCGCCCAGCGCGCCGACCAGTTCGGTCATCCGCGTCTTCAGCGGACGGCCGTTCCAGAAGCCGGTACGGTACTTGACGTCGACGCCGTAGGCACTCGTGTCCTGCGAAATGACCAGCAGTTCCTTGACGCCGGACTTGAACAGGTTCTCGGCCTCGAGCATCACCTCGGCGACCGGACGCGACACCAGGTCGCCGCGCATCGAGGGGATGATGCAGAACGAGCAGCGGTGATTGCAGCCCTCGGAAATCTTCAGGTAGGCGTAGTGCTTGGGCGTCAGCTTGATGCCGGCGGGCGGCACCAGATCGACGAAGGGGTCGTGCGGCTTGGGAAGGTGCGTGTGCACCGCCTGCATGACCTCGCCGAGCGCATGGGGGCCGGTGACGGCCAGTACCTTCGGATGCACGCTGGTGACGATATCGTTGCCGCCGGCGTCCTTCTTGGCGCCAAGGCAACCGGTGACGATGACCTTGCCGTTCTCGGTCAGCGCCTCGCCGATCGCGTCCAGGCTCTCCTGCACCGCCTCGTCGATAAAGCCGCAGGTATTGACGACCACCAGATCGGCACCGTCATAGGTGCCGCTAATGGCATAACCCTCGGCACGCAGCTGGGTGATGATCTGTTCGGAATCGACGAGGGCCTTGGGGCAACCGAGTGATACGAAGCCCACCTTCGGCGTGGTGGAGGCCGCGCCAGTGACGGCGCCGGCGGGAGACGAGGACGGAGAGGACGACTGAGACGACATGGATTTCGCGGTGTGGGGGGCCGCGCCTTCGGGTGGCGCGCGCGGTCTTGGGCCGCGACCTGCCATCCCGAAGACGGCCGTGGCGGCGGAACGACCGCGATTCTACCCCGAGACCACCGCGTCGGCAGGCGGGCGCTCTGGCCCGCCGCGACTGCAGTTCAACGACAGGCGGCGTTCAGCCCTGGCCGGTCTTCTTGTTGTTGTCCGGCTGGTTGAACGGGAAATTGCCGAACATGTTCTTGGCCTGGTTCTGCATCTGCTCCTGCATCTGCACGAACAGGTTCTTGCTCTGCTCGATGTAGTTGCTCATCATGCCCTGCATCATCGGCGCCTGCATGTTCATGAATTGCGACCACATGTCCGGGCTGAAGGCTTCGCCCGAATACAGGCCCTTCGAGTTCTCGGCCAGCTTGTTCTGGATGTCGATGAAGGCCTGGATGTTCTTCTCCAGGTAGGTGCCCATCATGCCCTGCATCGCATGGCCGTAGAAACGGATGATCTGCGACAGCATCGCGCTGGAGAACATCGGCACGCCACCGGTTTCTTCCTCGAGGATGATTTGCAGCAGGATGCTGCGGGTCAGTTCGTCGCCCGACTTGGCGTCGACGACCTTGAACTCCTCGTTGTCCATCACGAGCTGCTTGACATCGGCCAGGGTGATATAGGTGCTGGTCTGCGTGTCGTAGAGCCGGCGATTGGGATATTTCTTGATCAGTCGCTCTGCGCCTTTCTTGGTGGTGGCCATCGGTGCTCTATCCTTTTGTAGTCCGCTGCCGGTGCGCTGACGCCGCGGCCCGTGCTCGTGCGGCACGGTCGATCGGTTCGCTGTTGCACCGCATGCCGTGCGGTGCGCAATCCGGCAACGCTTGCGGCGCGGGGCCGATCCGCCGGCCAAGGCGCGATCCGCGTCGTATTTCTCGATGTCCCAAATTGGTGCCGGCGGCGTTGATGCCCTGATTCTATGCTTAACAAGGCACTGTGAAAAGGCGCGGGCGCTAAGGAAAACCCGCAAGTAAACGCGCGAAATCGCCGGGTAAAAGCGGGAAAAACGAAGTATCGGCGCGCGACGCGAGCGGGCGCCGGCACCGTGCTGCGGCGCGTCCAACGCAGCGCAGCACCGCCCGGCGCCATGTCGGCGTCGGGCGGGCAGCGGGCCGGAGCGGTGCCGGCCCGCTCGGTCAGCCCATGTGCAGGCCGCCGTTCAGCGAGAAGTCGGCACCGGTGGCAAAGCCGGATTCCTCCGACGCGAGCCAGGCGCAGATCGAGGCGATCTCCTCCGGCTGGCCCAGGCGCTTGACAGGGATCGTGCCGACGATCTTGTCGAGCACGTCCTGACGGATCGCCTTGACCATGTCGGTGGCGATATAGCCCGGCGACACCGTGTTGACCGTCACGCCCTTGGTCGCGACTTCCTGCGCCAGCGCCATCGTGAAGCCGTGCAGGCCGGCCTTGGCGGTCGAGTAGTTGGTCTGGCCGAACTGCCCCTTCTGCCCGTTGACCGACGAGATATTGATGATCCGGCCCCAGCCGCGATCCGCCATGCCGTCGATCACCTGCTTGGTGACGTTGAACAGCGAGGTCAGGTTGGTGTCGATCACCGCGTCCCAGTCGGCGCGCGTCATCTTGCGGAACACCACATCGCGCGTGATGCCCGCATTGTTGATCAGCACGTCGACCTCGCCGACCTCCGCCTTGACCTTGTCGAACGCCGCCTTGGTCGAATCCCAGTCGGCCACGTTGCCCTCGGAGGCAATGAAGTCGAAGCCGAGCGCCTTCTGCTGTTCCAGCCAGCGCTCACGGCGCGGCGAGTTGGGGCCGCAGCCCGCGATCACGCGAAAGCCGTCCTTGGCCAGGCGCTGGCAGATCGCGGTGCCGATGCCGCCCATGCCGCCCGTTACGTATGCAATGCGCTGAGTCATATCCACTCCTGATCAGATTCTTGTTATCGACGCCGGCGCGCCGGTCGGACGGCGCCATGCCGTCCGCATTGAAACCGCGCGTGCCGGCCCACCCCTCCTCACCGTTCCACGGCGAGCGCCACCCCCATGCCGCCGCCGATGCACAGCGACGCCAGGCCCTTCTTCGCATCGCGCCGCTTCATTTCGTGCAGCAGCGTCACCAGAATGCGGCAGCCTGACGCGCCGATCGGATGGCCGATCGCGATCGCGCCGCCATTGACGTTGACCTTGTCGGTGTCCCAGCCCATCTGCTTGTGCACTGCCAGCGCTTGCGCGGCGAACGCCTCGTTGATCTCCATCAGGTCCAGGTCCTGCACGCTCCAGCCGGCGCGCGACAGGCAGCGCTGCGAGGCCGGCACCGGGCCCATGCCCATGACCTTCGGATCGACGCCGGCGTTGGCGAACGCGCGGATCGTGGCGAGCGGAGTCAGGCCCAGCTCGCGCGCCTTGGCGGCCGACATCACAACCACGGCGGCGGCGCCATCGTTGATGCCCGAGGCATTGGCCGCGGTCACGGTGCCTGCCTTGTCGAAGGCCGGCTTCAGGCCGGCGATGCTCTCGAGCGTGGCGCCGTGGCGAACGAACTCGTCGGTGGCGAACGCCACCGGTTCGCCCTTGCGCTGCGGGATCATCACCGGAACGATTTCCTCGTCGAAGCGCCCGGCCTTCTGCGCGGCCTCGGCCTTGTTCTGCGAGCTGACCGCGAACTCGTCCTGCGCCTCGCGCGAGATACCGTATTCCTTGGCGACGTTCTCGGCGGTGATGCCCATGTGGTACTGGTTATAGACGTCCCACAGGCCGTCGACGATCATCGTGTCGATCAGCTTGGCATCGCCCATGCGGAAGCCGTCGCGCGAGCCGGGCAGTACGTGCGGCGCCGCGCTCATGTTCTCCTGGCCGCCGGCCACGACGATCTCGGCATCGCCGGAGGCGATCGCATTGGCGGCCAGCATCACCGCCTTCAGGCCCGAACCGCACACCTTGTTGATCGTCATCGCCGGAACCATATGCGGCAGTCCGGCCTTGATCGCGGCCTGGCGCGCGGGGTTCTGGCCCGAGCCGGCGGTCAGCACCTGGCCCATGATCACTTCGCTGACCTGCTCCGGCTTGACGCCGGCGCGCTCGAGCGCGGCCTGGATGACGATGGCGCCCAGCTCGGGGGCCGGCACCTTGGCCAGCGAGCCGCCGAATTTGCCTACCGCGGTGCGCGCGGCCGATACGATCACAACGTCAGTCATGTTCAGTCCTCTCAATGGAATGCGGATACTGCGGATTCAGGTTGTCGATGCGGATGTCGATGCGAGGGGGCGGAAAAGGCAGCGGCCGAGTCGGTCTCCCATGAAGGGTTCGCCTTCGGTGACGGTTGAGCTCGTTGGCAGCCCGGCGCTCTCCCCCTCTCGCGTTGCCCCGGTTCTCTAAGCCTTGGCCTTGACGTAGCGGCCAGGCGCCGGCTCGATGGCCGGATAGTCGCGGCTGCCGTACTGCGTCGGTGCCGCCTTTTTCGCGCCAGCGTGCTTGCCGAGCCAGGCAAACCAGTCCGGCCACCAGCTGCCGGGCGCCTCCGTGGCGCCGGCCAGCCAGTCGTTCGGGCTGTCGGGCAGGTCTTCGTTGAGCCAGTGGCTGCGCTTGTTCTTCGCCGGCGGATTGATGACGCCGGCGATATGCCCGGACGCGCCCAGCACGAAGCGCAGGTCATTGGACAACAGCCGCGTCGACGCATACGCCGCGGTCCACGGCACGATATGGTCCTCGCGCGAGCCGTACAGATAGGTCGGCACGTCGATCTTGCCGAGGTCGACCGGCACGCCGCAGACGGTCAGCTTGCCGGGCACCTTCAATTCGTCCTGCAGATAGGTGTGGCGCAGATACCAGCAATACCAGGGTCCCGGCAGATTGGTCGCGTCGCCGTTCCAGAACAGCAGGTCGAACGGCACCGGCGTGTTGCCCTTCAGATAGTTGTCGACCACGTAGTTCCAGACCAGGTCGTTCGGCCGCAGGAACGAGAACGTGTTGGCCAGCTCGATGCCGCGCAGCAACGCGCAGGGCGCACCAGCCGCGCCGCCGAGCGTGGCTTCGCGCAACTGCACGTGGGCTTCGTCGACGAAGACGTCGAGCACGCCGGTGTCGGAGAAATCGAGCAGCGTGGTCAGCAGCGTCAGGCTCTGCGCCGGACGTTCGCCGCGCCCTGCCATCACCGCCAGCGCGGTCGACACGATGGTGCCGCCCACGCAGAAGCCGAGCACATTGATGCGCGGCTGCCCGCTGATGGCACGCGCGACCTCGATCGCGCGGATCGCGCCGTGCTCGATATAGTCGTCCCAGGTACGCGCCGCCATGCTCGCATCCGGATTGCGCCACGACACCAGGAACACGGTATGGCCCTGCTCGACGATGTGGCGGACCAGCGAGCTCTCCGGCTGCAGGTCGAGGATGTAGTACTTGTTGATGCACGGCGGCACCATCAACAGCGGCCGTGCATGGACCTTGGCGGTCAGCGGCTTGTACTGCAACAACTGGAAGTATTCGTTCTCGTAGACCACCGCGCCCTCGGTGACCGCGACATTGCGGCCCACTTCGAAGGCCGACTCGTCGGTCTGCGAGATCTTGCCGCGCGTCAGGTCCTCGAGCATGTTGCGCAGCCCCGCGCGCAACGATTCGCCGTTCGATTCGATCAGGCGCCGCTGCGCCTCCGGGTTGGTCGCGAGGAAATTGGCCGGCGACATCGCATCGACCCACTGCGTCACCGCGAAGCGGATGCGCTGCCGCGTCTTCGCGTCGGCCTCGACGGCATCGGCCATCTCGCTCATCGCGCGCGCGGTCAGCAGATAGAAGGCCGCGGCGTAGCGATACGGCGCGTTGCTGCGCCAGGCATCGCCGGCGAAGCGCCGGTCGGTCAGCTGCACCTGCTGCTGGTCGCCGGCCGCCATCGCGCGCCACAGGTCGGTGAAACCCTGCATGAAGCGCTGCTGGATCTCGGCGAGCTGCGCCGGGGCAATCTTGATGCCGGGAAATGCAGCGCCGGGGAATCCGGCACCAGGGAAGGCGCCGCCGGGGAAGCCGCCCAACGCCGCGAACGCTTCCGCGCCCGGCATGCCGCCGGCCGCGCGGCCATTGGCCTGAGCCTGCCTGGACCACTCCAGCCATGTCGCTGGATCGAATGGCCCCGGCGTCGATGAAAACGGTGTGGTCTTTTCTTCCTGTCCGGAAGCTGCCGCGCCTTTGCCGGTCGCCATGATGTCGTGTCTCTCTGCCGTCTAATGGTAAGCCGGCCCGGAACGCGTTCAGCGATTCGCTCCGGGAGAACCGGCACGCGTCGCGCTCCTCCGGCCACGGAGCGCGTGCGGTATGCTTGCCGAATGACGGCCAGCGCGCTTTCCACGGCATACCGTGGTGCGGGGCGCTGCGGGCCGCACAGTGACTCGCCGTCCGGGGCATTGTTGCCTTGCAACGATGACGCTGTCAATGCGGGAAACGTCTTGACGCAAAGGCGCTGCGCGACCGCCGAGTTCGGCCGCGGCAGTGTCCACGAAGAGGATGAAATTCCGATGTATATCGTCGCGATCGGCTGGCTCTACGTCGCGCTGATGATGGCCATTACCGAACACACGGTGGTGGCGGCGATCGCCACCTTCCTGCTGTATGGCGTCGGGCCGGTCGCGTTGCTGCTCTACATTCTCGGCACGCCGGGACGCCGCAAGCGGCGGCGGGCCGCCGAACAGGCAGAAGAACAAGCGGCACGGCAGGCGAAGGCAGCAACGCCGCCGGACGGCGGCGCTGCATGAGGCCAAATGTCATGTCGTTCGGACAATAGAGCAGCGGAACCGCCTCGCTGCCCTGCCACTTGGCTCACCGCCTATCGTTCCTTCGCGGCCGGCTCCAGCCAGACCAGGCTCGCCATCCGCCCGGTCACGCCATCGCGCCGGTACGAATAGAAGCGCTGCGGATCGCTGACCGTGCAGGCATCGCCGCCATGGACGTCGACACAACCTGCGCGCGCGAGCCGGGTGCGGGCCAGCGCGTACAGGTCGGCGAGGTACTTGCCGGCCGCAGCGGGCCGGAACGCTCGCACGACGGCATCGTGCTCGTGCGGCAGGGCCTGCTCGAGAAACGCCGCACGGACTTCGGCGCCGACCTCGAACGCATCCGGGCCGATCGCCGGGCCCAGCCATGCGAGCCACTGCGGCCGCGATCCCGCGTCCTTGCGTTGCGCGTCCATGCGGGCCAGCGTGGCCTCGATCACGCCGGCGCACAGGCCGCGCCAGCCCGCATGCGCGGCACCGACCACCGTGCCGGCACGATCGCACAGCAGCACCGGCAGGCAGTCCGCCGTCATTACCGCGCAGACCTGTCCCGGCGTGGTGCTGATGCTCGCATCGGCGCGCGGCGGCGCGCCGTTCGCCAAGCGCTCGACATCCTCGACGTCATCGGCACCGTCGGTCCCCTCGTCAGTCGCCACCGCGCAGCCGTGCACCTGCTCCAGCCATCTGGGTGCCGACGGCAGCCAGGACTGCAGGCGCCGCCGGTTCTGCGCGACCGCATCGGCATCGTCGCCAACATGAGTACCGAGATTGAGCCCGCCGGGGCTGCCGTCGGCGAGACCATACGGACCGCGGCTGACGCCGCCGATGCGCATCGTCGACAGCGCCCGCACCCACGCCGGCGCGGGCCAGTCGGGTACCAGCTGCGAGAGCCTGCCGGCATCAACGTTGGTCATCGTCATCGTCGTCATCGCCCTCGTAAAGGATGGCGCCATCCCATGCCTCACCGTCGCCATCGTCCTCATCGTCGTAGCGATCGCGCTCTTCCAGCGTGGTGAACTCCAGCGCGTCGATCAACGCCTGCAGGTCGTCCGGGGCCGGCGCGCGCCACGACATCGCCTTGCCGGTGACCGGATGCACCAGACCGAGCCGATAGGCATGCAGCGCCTGGCGTTCGAACGGCACCGGCAACGGCGCCTTGATGGCCGGACGCTGGCCGCGCTGGGTAGCGCGGTGATAGACCGGGTCGCCCAGCAGCGGATGGCCGATCGATTCGAAATGCACGCGGATCTGATGCGTGCGGCCGGTCTCGAGCTGGCACATCACCATCGACACGCAGCCGCGTCCGAGCGGCGCCACGCCCAGCGTGCGGAAATGCGTGCGCGAAGGCTTGCCGCTGGCGGTATGGACCACGGCCATCCGGGTACGCTCGCGCGGATCGCGGCCGATCGGCGCATCGATGGTGCCCTCGTCGGGGGCCTCGCCCCACACCAGCGCCAGGTAGGTCCGCTTGACGGTGCGCGCCTGCAGCTGCCGCACCAGATCGGTCTGCGCCGTCAGCGTGCGCGCCACCACCATCAGGCCCGAGGTCTCCTTGTCGAGCCGGTGGACGATGCCGGCCCGTGGCAGTGTGGCCGCGGCCGGGTCGCGATGCAGCAGTCCGTTGAGCACGGTGCCGCTCCAGTTGCCGGCGGCGGGATGCACGACCAGGCCGGCCGGCTTGTCGATGACCAGCAGCGCGGTGTCTTCGTAGACGACCTGCAGCGGCACCGGCTCGGGCGTGAAGGCCAGCGTTTCGGGCGCGGCCTGCGGCCTGACCTCGATGCGCTGCCCCATCTGCACGCTGTCGCGCGGCCGGCGTACGGCACCGTCGACGGTCACGGCGCCGCTGTCGATCCACTGCTGGATGCGGCTGCGCGAGAATTCGCTGAACTGCCGCGCCAGTAATTTATCGAGGCGTTCTCCGTGTGCGGCGCTGTCGACTTCCAGCACCAGCGGGACCATGTCGGCGCCGCTTTCCGCCTCGACAAGTGCGGCCGCGGGCAGCTCGTCGAAATCCTCCAGCTCCGTTTCCACCGCCGCATCGCGTGCGGGCTCGCCGTCGAAGGCCATTTGCGGGCTGGCGACCGAGGGGCTTGGGCTATAATGCTTGACGCTTTTTTTCATCCGGAATAGGTTGCCCATGCAATCGATGAGCATGAGACGCGCCAGTTGGCGCGCAAGATTTGGAGCGATTCTGCTCGCGGGCGGCTGCGTCATGCTGTCGGCATGCGGCCTGCTCTCGGAACAACCCGACGAAACCGCGGGTTGGTCAGCCAACAAATTATATTCGGAAGCCAAGGACGCCCTCGACAGCGGCGACTATCCGCGCGCGGTCAAGCTGTACGAAAAGCTCGAGGGCCGCTACCCGTTCGGCCGCTTCGCGCAGCAGGCGCAGATCGATACGGCCTACGCCAACTACAAGGACGGCGAGACCGCCGCGGCGCTGGCCTCGGTCGACCGCTTCATCCAGCTGCACCCGAACCATCCGTCGGTCGATTACGCCTACTACCTGAAGGGCCTGATCAACTTCAACGACAACCTCGGCTGGCTCGGCCGCTTCTCGGGCCAGGACCTGAGCGAGCGCGATCCGAAGGCGGCGCGCGCGGCCTACGACGCGTTCCATACGCTGGTCACGCGCTTCCCCGAGAGCCGCTACACGCCGGACGCCGCGGCGCGGATGCAGTACATCGTCAACTCGCTGGCCCAGCACGAGGTCCACGCGGCGCGCTACTACTATCGCCGCGGCGCCTATCTGGCGGCGGTCAACCGCGCGCAGCAGGCCCTGAAGGAATACGATGGCGCGCCGGCCAACGAAGAGGCGCTGTACATCATGATCCGTTCGTACGAGGCGCTCGGCATGAAGGACCTGCGCGACGACACGGCGCGCGTGATGGAGATGAACTTCCCCAACAGCGACTTCATGAAGTACGGCGAGCGCCGCGAGAAGGACAAGCCGTGGTGGAAGCTGTTCTGATGCCACTGCGACAGGCATAGGAAGCATAAGAAAAGCCCGGTTCGATCTACCGAACCGGGCTTTTTGTTTTGGCGGCTTGTTTTGGCGGCTTGTTTTGGCGGCTTGTTTTGGCGGCAATCGCGGGCCCACCGGACCGCGGTCGCCGCTGTCGCGCTACGCCTTCTTCAACCCTTCCAGAAACGCCACCACCGTGTCCCGCTCGCGCGTGCGCTTGAACGGCGGCAAGCTTTGCCAGATCTGCCGTCCATAGGGCTTCTCGACCAGCCGCGTGTCGCAGATCACCAGCACGCCGCGGTCGGTCTCGGAGCGGATCAGCCGGCCGGCGCCCTGCTTCAGCGTGATCACCGCATGCGGCAGCTGGTGCACGGCGAACGGGCTCAGGCCCTTCTTCTGCAGCGCCTCCATCCGCGCGGCCAGCACCGGATCGTCGGGCGGCGCGAACGGCAGCTTGTCGATCACCACCAGCGACAACGCTTCGCCGCGCACATCGACGCCCTCCCAGAAGCTCTGGCTGCCGACCAGCACCGCGTTGCCCAGCTCACGGAAGCGATCGAGCAGTTCGGTACGGCTGGCCTGGCCCTGCACCAGGATCGGCAGCTGCAGCCCGCGCTCGGCGAACGCCTCGTACAGCAGGTCGGAGGCGCGCTGCACCGCGCGCAGCGTGGTGCAAAGCACGAAGGTACGCCCGCCGGCCGCCTCGATCAGCGGCAAGGCGGCCGCCACCACCGTGTCGGTGAACTGTGGCGACTGGGGCGCCGGCAGGTCGCGCGGCACGTACAGCAGGCCCTGCTCGCCGTAATCGAAGGGGCTGGGCAGCGACAGCGAGCGGTCCTTGTCGAGCCCCAGCTGCGCGGCATAGTGGCCGAAATTGCCTTTGACCGACAGCGTCGCCGACGTGAAGATCCACGCGCGCGGATGTCCCGCACGCTGGCGCGAGAAGATCGGCGCGATCGACAGCGGCGTGCGGTGCAGCTGCACGGTATGCGAGAACACTTCGACCCAGCGCACCGTTTCGGGCGGATGGAATGAGGGCGCGGAGTCGGCGGACACGGCGCCCGCCGATTCAGCGCTCGCCTCACCGGACTCCGACAACGCCGCCAGCGCCGGCTGCGCTGCCTCGGCGCCACCGGCATCGACCGCCGGCTGCGGCGCCGCACTGTCGTCGCGCCAGGCCGCCAGCCGCTGCGCCAGTTCCTGCGCGCGCCGATGGCACTGCTCCAGCGATTCGGCGCGCTCGGCCTGCCCCTGCAGCAGCGCGACCACGTCGCTCAACGCCTTCTCCAGCGCATCGAGCGTGTCGAAGAACGGCTCGCCAATGCGCGCATCGGCCTCGATCTGTCCCAGCGCCAGGCGGACGTTGTCCTTGCCGAAGGCCAGCCGCAGGTCGCGCGTGGCGCGCTCGAACGGCGCGACGATGCCGACCCAGTCGGCCGCATCGCGCGCGTGCGACAGGCCCTCGGCCACCGTATCGCGCGCCAGCTCCAGCAACTGGCTGGTCGACAGGCTGTCGCCGAAGAACAGCGTCGCGGTCTCCGGCAGCTGGTGCGCCTCGTCGAAGATCACCGTATTCGCCGCTGGCAGCAGCTCGGCCATGCCGGTATCGCGCAGCACCACGTCGGCGAAGAACAGATGATGGTTGACCACCACCAGGTCGGCCTGCTGCGCTTCCTTGCGCGCCCGCATCACGAAGCATTCCTTGTGGTGCGGGCATTCGGTTCCCAGGCAGTTGTCGCGGGTCGAGGTCACCAGCTGCCATACCGGCGCGTTCTCGGGCACGCTGGCGAGCTCGGCCTTGTCGCCCGACGACGTGGTCTTGGCGAAGTTCGCGATCTCGCGCAGCCACGCCGCGTCCTGCTTGGACGCCAGCCGCCCGTTCATCTGCGCGCGCTCCATGTGGTAGTGGCAGACGTAGTTGGCGCGGCCCTTCAGCAGCGCGACCGAGACCGGCACATTGAGCGCGCGGCGCACGGTCGGGATGTCGCGCAGGAACAGCTGGTCCTGCAGGTTCTTGGTGCCGGTCGACAGGATCACCTTGCCGCCCCACAGCATCGCCGGTACCAGATAGGCAAAGGTCTTGCCGGTACCGGTGCCCGCCTCGACGATCACCGTGTCGTTCGCCTCGATCGCATCGGCCACCGCGGCGGCCATCTTCGCCTGCGCATCGCGCGGCCGGTAGCCGTCGATGGCCTGCGCCAGCGTGCCGCTCGGCGCGAAGATGCGCGCCAGCGCCGCGGCGCGCGCGTCGGCGGCGTCCGGCTGGATGGCGGGACCGGCGGCATCGTCGCCGGGATGGGAAAGATCGGAATCGGACAAGGCTGGCAGGAATTCGGTGCGCCACCGGCGGTGGCCGGCGGCGCTGGCGTGGCGGCCCGCGGCATCGCGGACCGGGAGATCAGGCGGGAACGTCGGGTTCGAGCTGCAGCTGCAGCAGCGTGATGGCGTCCTTCAGCTTCAGCCGGCGCTTCTTGAGCCGGCGCAATTGCAGTTCATCGTGGCTGGCCTCGGCGGACAGCCGGTCGATCAGATAGTCCAGATCGCGGTGCTCGATCTGCAGCTCGATGATCTGGCGTGCGACGGTGTTCAGATCGCGGTCCATCGTCCATTGGCCTCCCCCACCGGCGACGTCCATCATCAGAAGCCGAACGGCCGCGGCGACTCGCCGCTGCCCTGCTTTTCCTTGGCCTTGGCGCGGCGCTCCTCGACCTCGCGCTGGCGCTGGATCGCTTGCTGCTGCTTGGCCTCGTACGCCTTGACGTTCTCGGCGCGCTGGCGGGCCTGCTCGGCGCCGCGTTCGCGCGCCTCGCGCATCCGCGCGTCGTAGTCGGCCTGCTTCTGCTGGTATTCGGCGGCATTGGCGGCACGTTGGGGCGCCTCGGCCTGGCGCTGCGCGTCGCGCAGCTTCTGCTCCTGCTGCTTGCGCTCGAACTCGGCGCGGTTGGCCTGTTCCTCGGCCGCGCGCTGCGGCTGGCTGGCCTCGTACTCGGCCTGGCGCAGCGCCTGCTCGCGATCGCGCTTCGCGGCCTTGAAGGCACGCTCGGCCTCGCCGATCTCCAGTTCGCGCTCCCTCAGCACGGCCAGCTCGGTGCGCTGGGTTTCCTTGGCGCGCTCGATGCAGTTGGTGACGAAGAACTTGTCGTAGCAGGCGCGCTCGGCGGTGGCGAAGCGGTAGTGGGTCCAGGCGCGGGAATCCGCCACGGCCTTGCGCTCGGCGTCGAAGTCGCGCGGCGGCTGCAATTCGGCGGAGCCCGAGGTGGCCGCTGCCGGGGCGGAAGCCGCGCCCTGCGCCAGCGCCGCGGGCAGCGGCACGGTCAGGCACGCCAGAGCCAGCGTCAGCGCCAGCATCGGGCCCCTGGCCGGCCCGGCGGCGACCGTCGTTGCCGCGCGATCGGCGGCCGGAAAACTTGCCGGCAAAGCGGCCCGTTGTGGCTTGAGGTTCATGGGCGGATTCTACCATCGGGGCATGCCCCCGCGCCCGCGCGCGGCCTGTCCGTCAAGGCGATTCAGAATCGAACCCGTACGTACCGCATGCCGGGGGAAACGCCCGTTGCTTGTGGCAAAATGCCCCGCTTTCGACTGAGTGTTTCTTCGATGTCCAACCTGCCAGCTTCCGTCACGCAAAAGATCGTGTCGCTCATCGCGGCCGAGCTGTCCGTCCAACCCCGCCAAGTGGCGGCGGCCGTCGAACTGCTCGACGAAGGCGCCACCGTGCCGTTCATCGCGCGCTACCGCAAGGAAGTCACCGGCAACCTCGACGACACGCAGCTCCGCACGCTCGAGGAACGGCTACTGTACCTGCGCGACATGGAGGAACGCCGCGCCGCGATCCTGGCCTCGATCGAGGAACAAGGCAAGCTGACCCCCGAGCTGCGCACCGCGATCGAAGCGGCGGTCACCAAGCAGGCGCTGGAAGACCTGTACCTGCCCTACAAGCCCAAGCGCCGCACCCGCGCCCAGATCGCGCGCGAATGCGGGCTGGAGCCGCTGGCGCACGCGCTGCTGGCCGACCCGACGCTGGATCCCCAGGCCGAGGCGGCCAGGTACGTCAACGGCAAGCCCACCGCCGACGGCGGCGTGCCCGACGTCAAGGCCGCGCTGGATGGCGCGCGCGACATCCTGTCGGAGCAGTTCGGCGAGACCGCCGAGCTGCTGGGCAAGCTGCGCGAGCATCTGTGGTCCAACGGCGTGGTCACCTCGTCGGTGGTCGAAGGCAAGGAAACCGCCGAGGAAGAGAAGTTCCGCGACTACTACAACTACAGCGAGACCATCCGCACGATCCCGTCGCACCGCGCGCTGGCGCTGTTCCGCGGCCGCAATGCCGGCGTGCTGATGATCAAGCTCGGCCTGGGCGAGGAACAGGACGCGCTGGTGCCGCACCCGTGCGAGGCGATGATCGCGCGCCATGTCGGCATCCAGAACCTGAACCGCCCGGCCGACAAATGGCTGGGCGACGTCTGCCGCTGGTGCTGGCGCGTCAAGGTGCAGCCGCATCTGGAGACCGAGCTGCTGACGCAGTTGCGCGAGAGCGCGGAAGGCGAGGCGATCAAGATCTTCGGCCGCAATCTGCACGAACTGCTGCTGGCCGCGCCGGCCGGCCCGAAGGCGGTGATGGGCATCGACCCGGGCATCCGCACCGGCTGCAAGATCGCGGTGGTCGACGCCACCGGCAAGCTGCTGGAGACCGCGACGATCTACCCGCATGAGCCGCGCCGCGACTGGAACGGCTCGCTGGCCACGCTGGCGCGCCTGGCCAGGCAGCACGGCGTCTCGCTGGTGTCGATCGGCAACGGCACCGCCAGCCGCGAAACCGACAAGCTGGTGCAGGACCTGATGCGCCAGGCGCCCGAACTGAAGCTGACGAAGATCGTCGTCAGCGAAGCCGGCGCCTCGGTCTATTCCGCCTCGGAGCTGGCGGCCAAGGAATTCCCCGAGCTGGACGTGTCGCTGCGCGGCGCGGTCTCGATCGCGCGCCGGCTGCAGGATCCGCTCGCCGAACTGGTCAAGATCGATCCGAAATCGATCGGCGTCGGCCAGTACCAGCACGACGTCAACCAGCGCGAGCTGGCGCGCACGCTCGATGCGGTGGTCGAGGACTGCGTGAACGCCGTGGGCGTCGACGTCAATACCGCGTCCGTGCCGCTGCTGGCGCGCGTGTCGGGCCTGAACAGCGTGCTGGCGCGCAATATCGTCGAGTTCCGCGATGCCAATGGCGCGTTCCCCAATCGCGACGCGCTGAAGAAGGTGCCGCGGCTCGGCGACAAGACCTTCGAGCAGGCGGCGGGCTTCCTGCGCATCAATGACGGCGACAATCCGCTGGACCGCTCGTCGGTTCACCCGGAGGCCTATCCGGTCGTCAAGCGCATCCTCGACCATATCAAGAAGGACCTGCGCGAGGTGATGGGCAATCGCGACGCGCTGCGCGGCCTGTCGCCGACGCAGTTCACCGACGACACCTTCGGCCTGCCGACCGTGCGCGACATCCTCAGCGAACTGGAAAAGCCGGGCCGCGACCCGCGTCCGGAATTCAAGACGGCGACCTTCCAGGATGGCGTCGAGGACATCAAGGACCTGCAGCCCGGCATGGTGCTCGAGGGCGTGGTGACCAACGTCGCCGCCTTCGGCGCCTTCGTCGATATCGGCGTGCACCAGGACGGCCTGGTCCATATCTCGGCGCTGTCGAACAAGTTCGTCAAGGACGCGCACGAGGTCGTCAAGGCCGGCCAGATCGTCAAGGTCAAGGTGATGGAGGTCGACGTCAAGCGCAACCGCATCGGCCTGTCGATGCGCCTGGACGACGAGCCCGGCCAGAGCGGCAATCGCGCGGCCGGCGGCGAGCGCCAGGAGCGCGGCGGCAATCGCCCGAGCCGCGGCTTCCAGGGCGGCGGCCGGCGCGAAGCCGAACCGGCCGGCGCGATGGCGGCGGCGTTTGCCAAGCTGAAGCGGTAAGCAGATACGGGCGCGACCCGGGGCGGCCGCAGTGCCGCCCCGGTGCCGCCCGCCATCGAGCGGGATCTCAAAGCCCGCGTTGGTTTTTCGATATCCCCCTGGCTGGTACGGTCGAGACTTCCGGCACGCGTTACGGCGGCAAGCCGGCCGACGTCGCGCACCATTGCCAGGAGGAATCGACGCATGCAGGCAGCCCGCAGTCTTGCCTCGTCCGCGCCCGCGCGGCCTACTTCGAACCATCCCGAACCGGCCGCTGCCAGCGGCATGCGGGAGTCGCCGCACGGCTCGGATGCAGGCGCCGGGATGCCCGCCATCTCGCCCTTGCGCCCGCAAGCCGATGCACAGCCCGGACAGCCCGGCCAGACACTGCTGGCTCGGTGGCTGTCATGGAGCCGTCGGCACCTCGGCCAGGCGGCGACGTGGCGGGCCATGGATGCCGCCGCCTGGTCGGTTCGCGGCCCCAGCCCCGCGGCGCGCGCCTGGCCCCGCGGGCTCGGTTTCGCGGCATTGCCTGAACCCATCGTGATGCAATTGGCTGGTTATCTCGGCCCGCGGGACATCAGCGCGCTGTCTCGCGTGGAGCCGCATTGCCGTCGCCTGCTGGGACCGATGGCGTTCCGGCACGGTATCGACGTGCGCAGCGATCGTGCGGTGACACCATCGAACCTCGATGCGGTATTGCGCGACAGCGCTCGCCTGCTGCCCGGGCCCCGCGCCGAGGTTCTGGCGCGGCTGGGCCGATCGATTTGCCGGATGCCGCCAGCGCTGTGGCTGTCCGCCGCCGGTTCGCTGCTCGGCGCGGTGGAGCGTCTGCCGGAGGCGGCGCGGCCCGCACCGCTCGGCATGGTGGCGCTCGTGATGCTGGCGTGCGACGACTTGCCCCCGTCATGCGCCCTGGAGTCGCGCAGGCAGCTGTATCGACGTGTGCAGGACGCGCTGATGGACCTGCCCGTGTCATTGCGGGTGGATGCCCTGTCAGTCGTGCTGCGCGACCTCCCGTCGCAGCGAATGGCCAAGCCCCCGGTCAACCACTGTCTGGCCGCGATGGTGGCGTCCACTTTGGAGGTGGAACAAATCTGGACGCTGCGCAGCGCGGCACGGCGGACATTCGAAGCGCCGCCGGCCTTTCGGCACGCCGACAATGCCCTGCGCCGCGCCATCGCGGCGTTGCCGGCCGATACGCCTGAGGCATTGCTGATGGCGTTCGCCATGCCGACGCCAGCGATGCAGACGCAGACCGCCACGCAGCACTACGAACGCTTCATCGAATTCGCCGCCTCCCACGAGGGATCGTCAGCCGCGCTCGGTCATATCGCCGCTGCACAGCTGCTGCCGTTGCTACCGCCGGAGGACTGCCTGGTGGGCTGGCATGGCGCGATCTACAAGCTTGGCGAACTGCCGCCCGATTTGCATTGCTGGCTGCTGGAGGCGCTGGCTGACGCACTTCCCGGACTCCCGCCAGAATTGCAGGCGGATTACTGGCTGACCCTGTATACCCTGGCCATGGTCCACCTGCGGTCATCCGGCGAGCGCTACATCGTCCTGCGGCAGCTTTGTCGGGTCCAGAACGGGATCGTCGGCGAGCACAACATCGATCTCGTGACCACGCTGATCGACGCTAGCGCCGTGCAAGCGCTGCCGTTCCGTCTCATTCTGCTGCCCCTGGCGCTGGTGTCCGGCGAGCCGAGGGTGCAGGCGTGGAATACGGTCCTGGGCCATGCCGAGGTGCTTGAACCTGAACAGCGCAATCAGGTGCTGCCGGCACTCGCGTTGACACTGGACAGGGCGCCCGACAGCGGCGCCGCATGGGACGCGATTCTCGCCATGACGCTTGAACTGCCTGTCCACGAACAAGGCGCGGCCCTGTCGGCCCTGGCGAATGCCATGGCTCACCTGCCCCGTGAGCAGGTGGATTCGGCGCTGGATCGCCTGCTGGAAGCCGCCGGCCGCTTGCCTCGCCAGGACCGCATCGACCTGCTGGCGCTGCTATCGCGGCTGGTGGTCGACAGCGGGCTGTGGCAGCAGGTATTTCGCGCGATCCAGGCGCTGCCGCGCCTGGATCGACCGTTGCCGCTGTCCAGTCTGGCCGACAATATCGAACGGCTGCACACGGCAACGGAGATGACGGCGGCCTGGCAACGGATATGGGAGGCCACGCTGGCGTTGCATCCCAACGATCGACTGCTGCCGTTGATGGCGCTCGGTTCGACCCGGAACAGGCTGCCGGCGCGGGGCGGCTGGCTGGCGGATTGGCAATGGAAACGCCAAACGGCGGCGTTGCCGCGGACGGACGCGATCTGGCTGGACGGGTCCGCCTTTCGTGCCCGCCCCTAGCCGGCGGCACCGTCCGCGGCAAAACCGCACGCATGGGCGGCCCGCATGGATGCCCCCGCCGGATCAGTCCGCGTTGTACTTCGGCGAGCGCGGGCCGTACAGGATGCCGCCGGGCTGGCCGGCCGTCAGCAGGCGGCTGGTCGTGACGCCCGCCACGGTGTGGCCAGCATCGGTGGCGCTGTTGATGATCTGCTTGACCGCCGCCGCGATCAGCATGCCGACCAGGCCGCCGCCCGAGCTGTTGCCGCCCTCGTTGCTCGACGCCGAAGCGGAGCCCGTCCACAGCTGCGTGCCGGTCTTCAGGTCGACCAGCTTGGCCTTCGCCGTCACCACGGTGGCGCTGTCGATCACGTAGTACTTGGTGCCGTAGCTGGTGATGTCGATGTACAGCGCGGCGTCCGCACCGAAGATCTCCTTGAGCCTGGCCGGCGCCACCGCGTGCATTTCGCCTGGCTGAGTGATGCCGTTCTGCTTGAACGTTTCGTCGACCAGGGTCACCGGCAGCACGTAGTAGCCGGCCTCGGCCAGCGGATACGTGGCCTGCGACAGCACGCTATAGGTCGCCTGCACTTCGGGCGATTCGTTCTGCGGCGGCAGCACGAGGATGGTGCGCGGACGCGCCTGCTTGAACGCGGCGTAGTCGATCTGCTTCGGCGCGGCACAGCCGGTGGCGAGCGCGGCGACGGCCACCAGCGGAAGCAGCCGCGAGAGCAGCGTGCGAGAAAACGGCGTGCGGGAAAACAGCGTCTTCATTTACTTGACCTCCACCTTGTTGCCGCCGGCGTCGGCCTTCTTCTCCGGACGCTTGATATTGCGCAGCAGGAAGTCGACATAGGTGCCCGACTCCGGGAACAGCGCCTTCTCGGTCTGGAACTCGCGCACCATTTCGTCGTCCTTGCCAAGATCGGCGTACAGCAGCCCCAGATGGGCGTGGTAGCCGGGCGGCGGCAGCTTGCCGGCGGACTTGATCTTCTCGAGATCGCGCTCGAGCACGATCACCTGCTCCTGCTTCGGCTCGCCCTTGAAGTAGTTGTAGACCTGGGGCTGATACCCCTCCCACTGGTACAGCGTGTTCTGGGGCCTGCGTGCGGCTCGGGCGGACGTCCCCGAGGAGTTTACGGTGCCGCCCTACGAAAGTTGACACTACGGCACGTCACTCCCCTCGTCAGTAGGGCAAGGGGCAACAAAAAAGCCTGCAAACGGCGGTGCCGCATGCAGGCTTCCTGGTGATGCGACGGGCGCGCCCGCAGGCGCGCCGCCGCCGCGCTCAGATCTCGACCTTGGTCCCCAGCTCCACCACCCGATTGGCCGGGATGCGGAAGAAATCCGACGGCTTGGCGCCGTTCTGATGCATCCACGCGAACAGCGTCTCGCGCCACATCGGCATGCCGGGCAGGCGCGACGGGATCACGGATTCCCGGGCGATGAAGAACGAGGTCTCCATCAGTTCGAACTCCATGTTCAGCTTGCGCTTGGACAGATCGAGCACCTTGTGCACGTCGGGGGTTTCCTTGAAGCCGTATTCGGACTTCAGGATAAAGACGCCGCCGCCCAGGTCCTTGCAGCTGAGCCGGTGATCGTCGTCGACATACGGAATGTCGCGCGTGACGAAGCTCAGGAACACCACGCGCTCATGCAGCACGCGGTTGTGCTTCAGGTTGTGCAGCAGCGACACCGGCACGAATTCGGTGTTGCCGGTCAGGAAGACCGCGGTGCCCTCGACGCGGTGCGGCGGATGGGCCAGCAGCCCGGCCATGAAGGGCTCCAGCGGAATGCCCTCCTCCAGGCTGCGCGCGCGCAGCAGCTTGCGGCCGCCGTACCAGGTCATCAGCAGGAAGAAGGCGGCGCTGCCCAGCAGCAGCGGGAACCAGCCGCCCTCGGCAATCTTGAGCAGGTTGGCCGAGAAAAACGACAGGTCGATCACCAGGAAGGCCGCGCCCGCGGCGGCGACCACCGCCGGCGGCCATTTCCACACGTGGCGCATCACGACGATCGACAGCAGCGTGGTGATCACCATCGTGGTGGTTACCGCGATGCCGTAGGCAGCGGCCAGGTTCTCCGACTTCTTGAAGGCCAGCACCACCAGCACCACGGCCACCAGCAACACCCAGTTGATCACCGGCAGATAGATCTGGCCGATCTCGGCTTCCGAGGTGTAGCGGATCCGCATGCGCGGGATGAAGCCGAGCTGGATCGCCTGGCTGGTCAGCGAGAACGCGCCCGAAATCACCGCCTGCGACGCGATCACCGCGGCGCAGGTGGCCAGCAGCACCATCGGGATCAGCAGCAGCTCGGGCACCATCAGGTAGAACGGATTGCGCACCGCGCTGGGGTCACCCAGCAGCATCGCGCCCTGGCCGAAGTAGTTCAGCATCAGGCAGGGCATCACGATCGCGAACCAACCACGGCGGATCGGCGCGGGACCGAAATGGCCCATGTCGATATACAGCGCCTCGGCGCCGGTCAGCACCAGGAACACCGCGCCGAGCACGATGAAGGCCTGCAGCGAATGCTCGAGCAGGAAGCGCACCCCGTACAGCGGATTGATCGCGGCGAGAATGGCCGGCGACTCGATCAGGTGATAGATGCCCAGCGCGCCGAGCGACAGGAACCACGCCACCATGATCGGCCCGAACAGCTTGCCCACCGAGGAGGTACCGCGCCGCTGCAGCAGGAACAGCACCAGCAGGATCGCCAGGGTGATCGGGATCACGTAGTGCGACAGTGCCGGCGTCGCGATCTCGATGCCCTCGACCGCCGACAGCACCGAGATGGCCGGCGTGATCACCGCATCGCCGTAGAACATGCAGGCGCCGAAGATGCCCAGCATCATCAGCAGCTTGGCCCGCCGCGAGCGCGGTGCGGCGCTGCGCAGCGCCAGCGCCATCAGCGCCAGCACGCCGCCCTCGCCGTCGTTGTCCGCGCGCATCACGAACACCACGTACTTGATCGACACCACCAGGATCATTGCCCAGAACAGCAGCGAGATCACGCCCATCACGGCTTCGGGACTGAACGGAATGCCATGCTCGGCGCTGAAGCACTCCTTCAGGGCATACAGGGGACTGGTGCCGATATCGCCGAAGACGACACCGATCGCCGCGAGTACCAGCATGCGCATGCTGGGCGTCTCGACGAAGTAATGGCTCGTGGTGGGTTGTGTCATGGATTCGCAGCGGGAGGCCCGTCATGCCGCGGCCGGCCGCATCGTTCGAGAATTTTTTTGCAATGCACAATCGGGCGCCATTCTAGTGGAAACGGGCCGGCAGCGTCATCAGGAATCTTTTTGGGACCGTTCCGAGGCCCTTCCGGAGCCGTTTCGGCACGCGCTGCGGTTCGAGCGCGACAACGTCGCTGGCCGGCGATCGCCCTCCCCAGGAACGCAAGGATGCGAGCGAAGCAGCGCTCGGTCAACCCTTGGGTGTGGCGCGCCCGCCATAGAAAAACGGCGCGACAAGCGGTATTCGCGCCGTTCCATGTCTGCTATGTCTTCTACGAGTTCGCCGATATCACCGCGCTGGATCGAGGCACCGAATGCGGCCGAACTTCGAGGCGCTCAGACGCCGAGATACCGCTCGAGCAGGCCCGGCGTGGCCGCCAGTTCGGCCGCCGCGCCACTTGCCGCGACCAGTCCCTTCTCGAGCACCACCACGCGGTCGGCCTGCGCCAGCACCGCGCGATAGTTGCGGTCGACCACCACGGTCGAAATGCCGGTGGCCCGCACCGCGGCGATCACGTCCCAGATCTCGCGGACGATCTTCGGTGCCAGTCCTTCGGTCGCCTCGTCGAGGATCAGGCAGTCGGGATTGGTCATCAGCGCGCGGCCGATCGACAGCATCTGCTGCTCGCCGCCCGAAAGCTGCTGGCCGCCATGGTCGAGCCGCTCCTTCAGACGCGGGAACAAGTCGAGCACCCTCGCCTCGTCCCAGTCGTTACGCCCGTTGCAGCCCTTGCGCGCGGCCATCAGCAGATTCTCGCGCACCGACAGGTTCGGAAAGATGCCGCGGCCCTCCGGCACGTAAGCGACGCCGAGGCGCGCGACATCGTAGGGCCGCGCGCGCGAGACGTCGCGGCCGGCGACGACGATGGTGCCGGCGCGCTGCGTGACGTGGCCCAGCAAGGTCCGCAGCAGCGTGCTCTTGCCCATGCCGTTGCGCCCCAGCAGGCCGACGGTTTCGCCGGCGTCGACGCGGAAGTCGACACCGCGCAGCACATGGCTGGTGCCATACCAGGCCTGCACGCCGGTGGCTTCGATCATCGGCTTCACGCTGCGCACTCCTTGCGCGTGCCGGCGGCCGCGCCGGCGCCCGCGCCTGCGCCATGGGGATGGGAATCGGCGTCGGCCGCGACATCGGCAAGCTCGCCCGCGCCTTCGTCGTCGCCCAGGTAGGCTTGTTGCACCTCTCGGTTCGCGCGAATCGCGGCCGGCTCGCCCGAGGCGATCACCACGCCGTTGACCATCACGGTGATGCGGTCTGCCACCGCGAACACCGCATCCATGTCGTGCTCGACCAGCAGGATCGCATGGCCCTCGCGCAGATCGCGCAGCAGCGACAGCATCCGCGCCGATTCCTCGGCGCCCATGCCGGCCAGCGGCTCGTCGAGCAGCAGCGCGACCGGCTGTGTGGCCAGGCACATCGCCACCTCCAGTTGGCGCTTCTGCCCGTGCGACAGCGCCATCGCCGGCAGCGCCGCGCAGTCCGCCAGACCGGCCCTTTCCATCGCCTCGTCGCCAAGCGCGCGCGCGGTGCGGCACGATTGCGCGCTTTCCCACAGGCGCCAGGCACGCTGCGCGCGCGACTGCGCCGCCAGCCGGCAGTTCTCGCGCACGCTCAGCGGTGCGAACACGTTGTTGCGCTGATAGCTGCGTCCGACGCCGGCGCAGGCCAGCCGCGGCTGCGGCCAGCCGGTGACGTCGGCGCCGTGCAGGAACAGCTGGCCCGCGGTCGGCGCAAGTTCGCCCGACAGCAGATTGATCAGCGTCGATTTGCCGGCGCCGTTGGTGCCGATCACGGCGTGGATCTGATGCAGGTCCAGCGCCAGATCGACGCCGGACACCGCGGTCAGGCCGCCGAAGCGGCGCGTCAGTCCGGCCGCGCGCAGCACCGGTTCGTTGCCATGGCGCGCGTTCATCGCCGCTCTCCTCGCATGCCAACCCCGCGGCGATCCGCGCCACCACCGAGCCGGCGGCGCAGCAATGCCGCCAATCCGACCAGCCCGCCCGGCAGCAGCGCCACCGCGCCAATGATGAAGCCGCCCATCAGCAGCTGCCAGTGCTTGGTCAGCGTGCTGAACCATTCGGCCAGCAGCACGAACGAGAACGCACCGATCACCGCGCCGGCGAGGCTGCCGACCCCGCCCAGGATCACCATCAGCATCGCGTTGCCCGACTGGTGCCACGACGCGATCTCCGGATTGACGAAGCCGAACTGGATCGCATACAGATAGCCGGCCAGCCCCGCAAAGGCGCCGCCGGCGACAAAGGCGCCGAGCTGGTAGCGGTAGGTGGCGAAGCCCGCCGCGCGCATGCGTTGCTCGTTGTGGCGGATGCCGATCAGCGCATGGCCGAAGCGCGAACGCAGCACCATCGCCAGCGCCGCCACCGTGAAGATCAGCGCGCCCAGCACCAGCCAGTAGAAATGCACGGGATCGTCGATGCCCAGCGGCCGCGCGCCGAACACGCCGAACTCGGGCCGGAAATAGATGTAGGTGCCGTCGCTGCCGCCGGCGATCTTGGTGTCGTGGAAGATGAAATAGACCATCTGCGCGAACGCCAGCGTGACCATGATGAAGTAGATCCCCCGCGTGCGCAGCACCAGCATGCCGACCAGCAACGCCAGCACCGCAGCCGCGGCGACCGCCGCCACCAGCAGCCACCAGCCATTGCCGGGCTCGGACTGCGGCGCCAGCATCGCGGTCGCATAGGCCGCGGTGGCGAAGTACGCGGCATGGCCCAGGCTGACCAGGCCCGTATAGCCGATCAGCAGCTGCAGCGACAGCGCGAAGATCGCCATGATCATCACCTTGCTGAGCAGGTCGATGTAGAACTTGTTGCCCTCGCCGCCGAGCGCCAGCGGCAGCGCGGCCAGCGCCGCGAAGGCGATCGCCCACGCCAGCGTGGTCCAGCGCAGGCTGGCGCGCCGCTGCAGGTCGAAGGCCGCGCCGATGTCGGCGCCGAGGTTGGTCGGAGGTGTCGATGCCATCGCGCTAGCCCGCCTTGAACAGGCCCTGGGGTTTCCAGAGCAGAATGATCGCCATCAGCAAGTAGACCAGCACGCCCGCCGCCTCCTGCCAGAACACCTTGCCGAAGGTATCGACGAAGCCGAGCAGCAGCGCGGCGACCATCGCGCCCTTGACCGAGCCGATGCCGCCGATCACCACCACGACGAAACAGACGATCAGCACCTGGCTGCCCATGCCGGGATAGACCGACGACACGGGCGCGGCGATCATGCCGGCGAGCACCGCCAGCGCGACGCCGAGCGCGAACACCAGCCGGTACAGCCGGCCGATATTGACGCCCAGCGACTGCACCATCTCGCGATTGCTGGCGCCCGCGCGGATCGTCATGCCCAGCCGCGTGCGGCGGATCACGTAGTACATCGCCGCGGCCACCAGCAGGCACACCGCCGAGATGAACAGCCGGTAGACCGGATAGGTCATCTCGTTGCCGATCGGCAGCGCGCCGTCGAGCAGCGGCGGCACCGGCACGCCATGCACGTCGTCGCCGACCAGGATGCTGCGCATCTCCTCGAACACCAGGATCAGCCCATAGGTCATCAGCACCTGCTGCAGGTGATCGCGTTCGTACAGATAGCTGAAGAACACCCACTCGAGCAGATAGCCGAACGCCACCGCCAGCACGATGCCCAGCGGCAGCGCGATGAACAGGCTGCCGGTCATGCTCGCCAGCGTGAAGGCCAGGTAGGCGCCCAGCATGTAGAAGCTGCCGTGGGCGAGATTGATCACGCCCATGATGCCGAAGATCAGCGTCAGGCCGCTGGCGACCAGGAACAGCAGCAGACCGTACTGCACGCTGTTCAGGCACTGGATCAGGAAGGAGACGAAGTCCATGCGAGGCGATCGGTCGTTGACGAGGCCGCGGCCGGCAAGCGCCGGCATGCCGCGGCCGGTGACGCGCGCAAGGCGCAGGCGATGGGCGTTGGCGGCCTCGCGTTACAGGCGGCAGCCGCGCGCGGGATCGGCAAGCGCCTTGACCGCGATGCCGGCGACCTTGTTCTCGCGGCCCTCGACCTTGCGCAGATAGAAGTCCTGCACCGGGTTATGGGCACGCGACAGCGTGAAGGTGCCGCGCGGGCTGTCGATGCGCGCGGCGGCGATGGCCTTGTAGACGTCCGCCTTGCGGCTCATGTCGCCCTTGACGGCGGCGGCGCCGGCGGCCAGCATCTGCGCCGCGTCGTAGCCCTGCACCGCGTAGACATCGGGCTGCAGCTTGTAAGCCTTCGCGTAATTGAGCCGGAACTGCTTGTCGCGCGGATTCTGCAGGCCGTCGGCGTAGTGCAGCGTGGTCTCCAGGCCCTGCGCCGCGGTACCCTGCGCCTCGAGCGTGCCGTCGGTCAGGAAGCCCGATGCATAGAGCGGAATCTTGTCCTTCAGGCCCGCCGCGGCCCAGTCCTTGACGAACTTGACGGCGCCGCCGCCGGCGAAGAAGACGAATACCGCATCGGGCTTGAGCGAGGCGATCTCGGTGATCTGCGCCTGGAATTCGACGTTCGGGAAGGGCAGGCTCAGTTCCTTGACGATCTTGCCGCCCTTGGCCTCGAACGCCTCCTTGAAGCCGCGCACCGACTGCTCGCCCGCCGCGTACTTCCACGTCAGCGTGACGACCCGCTTCATGCCGCGTTCGGCCACCACCTGCCCCATCGCATAGCCTGGCTGCCAGTTCGAGAACGACGAGCGGAAGATATTGGGCCCGCACAGCGGACCGGTAGCCTCGTCGGCGCCCGCGTTCGGAATGATCAGCAGCGTGTTGCTTTCCTTGGCCACCTTGACGATGCCCATCTGCACGCCCGAGTGCACGGTGCCGATCACCACGTCGACCTGGTCGCGCTTGACCAGCTTGTTGGCATTCTCCGGCGCCTTGGCCGGATCCGATTCGTCGTCGACCTTGAAGAATTCGACCTCGCGCCCGCCCAGCCGGCCGCCCTGCTCCTGCACGTACATGCGGAAGCCGTTCTCGATCGCCGTGCCGAGCGCCGCATAGGTGCCGGTGTAGGGCAGCATGAAGCCGACCTTGATCTTGCCGGCGGCCGCCGATGGCGCGGGCTGCGCCGCGGCGGTGCCCGCCAGCGTCAGCGCCAGCGCGGCGGCGGCAACACAGGTCGGCGCCAGGCGGCGCGAGATGAAGCGATGCATGGATGTCTCCTCCTGGTGGTTCAAGCGGTTCGCTCGCTCGACGGTGCGGCGGCGCCGGCTGCCGAGGCGGTGCGGCGCCAAATTATTTTAGGTTTGAAGTTTTCGCCGTTATAAACCCCGCCATGGATGGCGTCAATGCAGTGGAACCCGGCGCCGGCCCTGCCTGGCTTGCCCCGGCCACCGGCTCGCGCCCGAGTGTAATGACGCGTGGGCCTCGGGGATATCGCGGCTTACCCTGTCTCATGACGTGGATGGCGAAGGGATGGCGCCCGCCGTGTCCGACGCGCCCGCCGCGTCCGACGCGGCATCGCGCGCCTGTTGCTCGCGCTGCCGCAGGCGGAAGCGCTGGATCTTGCCGGTGGCGGTCTTGGGCAACTCGGCCACGCATTCGATCCGGCGCGGGTACTTGTACGGCGCCAGGCTGCTCTTGACGAAGGCCTGCAGCTCGGCCTCCATGCCTTCGTGCCAGGCATGGCCCGGCCGCAGCACCACGTAGGCCTTGGGCTTGACCAGGCGATCGGCATCCTCGACGCCGATCACGGCGGCCTCCAGTACCGCCGGATGCCGCGCCAGCGCCGCCTCGACTTCGAACGGCGACACGTAGATGCCGCCGACCTTCAGCATGTCGTCGCTGCGCCCGGCATAGACGTAATAGCCGTCGGCATCGCACAGGTACTTGTCGCCGCTGCGGGTCCATTCGCCGACGAAAGTATCGCGGGTCTTGTCGCGATTGCCCCAGTACATCAGCGCGGCAGATGGGCCCTTGATAAACAGATCGCCGATCTCGCCCGCGGCGCAGGGCCGGCCGGCGTCGTCCAGCAGTTTCAGCTCGTAGCCGGGCACGGGCTTCCCTGTGGTGCCGTAGCGCACGTCGCCGGGACGATTCGACAGGAAGATATGCAGCATCTCGGTCGAGCCGATGCCGTCGAGGATGTCGCAGCCGAAATGGGCGCGGAACCGTTCGCCGATATCGCGCGGCAAGGCCTCGCCGGCGGAGGTGCAGACGCGCAGCGCGACCGCCTCGCGCGACGGCAGGTCAGGCGCGGCCAGCATGCCGGCGAACAGCGTCGGCACGCCGCAGAACACCGTCGGCCGCTGTTCGGTCAGGCGGCGGAATACCGCCTGCGGCGTCGGGCGCTCCGCCATCAGCACCGTGGTGGCGCCGACCGACAGCGGAAAGGTCAAGGCGTTGCCGAGCCCGTAGGCGAAGAACAGCTTGGCGGCGGAGAACACCACGTCGCCCTCGCCCAGGCCCAGCACCTGGCGGGCATACAGATCGGCGGTATGGAACAGGTTGCCGTGGGTATGGACGGTTCCCTTCGGCCGTCCGGTCGAACCGGACGAATAGAGCCAGAACGCCATGTGGTCGGGCCCCGTTGCGGCAGCGTGCGCGAGCGGCGTACCGCTACCCGCCAGGCCCGCCACGGTCGCCGCCGCCGGCTCCTCGCCTAGCGGTAGCTGCCCATCGGCGGGCAGCGGCGCCGCGACGATCCACAGCGGTTCGACCCCGGCGCGCTGCGCCGCCTCGCGCAAGGCCGGCAACAGCGGCGCGGAGACCACCACGGCGCGCGCGCCGCTGTGCTCCAGCATGTAGGCGTAGTCATCCACCGTCAGCAGCGTATTGACCGCCACCGGTACCACCCCGGCCAGCAGGGAGCCCAGAAACGCTACCGGAAAATCGATCGTGTCGAGCGCGCACAGCAGCAGCCGCTCCTCGGGCCGCACGCCGGCCGCCAGCAGCGCGCCGGCGAAGCCCCGGCTGCGCGCATCCAGCTCGGCAAAGGTCAGCGTGGCGGTGTCGTCGCGATAGGCCAGCTTGTCGCCCCGGCCGGCATCCAGATTGCGCGACAGCAGATCGGCGGCGGCGTTGTAACGCGCCGGCAAAGCGGTCGGGGACGTCATGTCTCACTCCTTGGGCGGCCCGAGGGCGGCCTCTTGTCGGCCGTTGGTGCGTGCGCCGGCGGCGGTTGTGGAGCGCTGATGTGGCGCTGATGTGTCGCTGATGTGGCGCTGGTCTGGCAGCTGTGTGGCGGCTTGGCTGCACCACCTTGTCGTTGTTGATGCATTTTATTGCACATCGACTAAGATGCAAGCTCAGGAATGCACTATATGGCAGTGAAACAGGCTCGGGGTCTACCCGGAGTTTGCGGTTCGTGTGCCCTATAATGCCGCACCCAGCGCCCGTCGCTGCCCTTCCATCGAACCCATGTCCGAGATGCGCCGCGCCACCGAAGCTACTGCGCCCTTGTCCGACGCCGAGCCACGCCAGCCCGGCGAGCGCGATCCGTATCTGACCCAGCTGGGCGAGCGCATCCGTTCGCTGCGCGCGGCCCGCGGCATGTCGCGCAAGGATCTGGCGCGCGGCGCCGGCGTCTCCGAGCGCTATCTCGCCAATCTGGAAACGGGTACCGGCAATGCCTCCGTGCTGCTGCTGCGCCAGGTGGCGGCCGCGCTCAACGTGCCGCTGCCGGTGGTGCTGGCCGAGGCCGATGGCGGCAACGGCGCGCGCGCCGCCGAGTTCGGCCAGCTGCTGCAATGGCTGGCGCAACTGCCGCCGGCCGATCTGGCGCGCGTGCGCGAGGCCTGCCGCAATGCGCTGGCGCCGTCGGCGCCGTTCGACGCCCGCCATCAGCGGATCGCGCTGATCGGCCTGCGCGGCGCCGGCAAATCGACGCTGGGCCGGGCATTGGCCGCCGCGCGCGAGCTGCCATTCGTCGAGCTGAACGGCGCGATCGAACAGGAGGCCGGCGCGACGCTGTCGGAAATCCATTCGCTGTACGGCCAGGCCGCCTACCGCCGCTACGAGCTGCGGGCACTGGAGCGCGTGCTGCGCGAACACGAGCGGCTGGTGCTGGCGACGCCGGGCAGCCTGGTGTCGGAGCCGGCCACCTTCAATCTGCTGCTGGCCAACTGCTACACGGTCTGGGTCAAGACCTCGCCCGAGGAGCACATGGCGCGCGTGGTCGCGCAGGGCGATATGCGGCCGATGCAGGGCAACAGCGAGGCCATGGCCGATCTGCGCCGCATCCTGCAGGCGCGCACCCCGCTCTACTCGCGGGCCGACGCCATCATCGACACCAGCGGCCAGAGTCTCGACGCCTCGCTGCAGGCGCTGCAGACGGTGCTGCAGGACGCCGGCGCCTGATTCCTGGCCGCTCCGGCCGTGCGAGGCCTTCCCCGGCCGGGGTCGCGCTCTATTTCATCGCCGGTGGCGACCCTGCCGGCAAGTCGTTTCGGCCTGTCCCGGGCAGCCCGGGAACGGCTTGCGAACGCCGGCGGTCGAACCGGCGTGCGCAAGGAATCCCCGCAAACGTGGTTTTCCTGCTTCCCTTGCGAAACAAGTGGCCTATAATGTTTCCAAGGAAACAGGAGCATGGCGATGCAGACCAAGCAACTTCGGCAGCAGCTTCCCGCCGGCGCCCCGGATGCCGGGGCGACCCTGACCAAGGCCGTGATGCGCGCGGCCGGCTTCCTCGGAATCAGCCAGGCCGTGGTCGCCAGCGTGCTCGGCATCAGCACGGCCTCCGTCTCGCGCATGGCTTCCGGCCATTACGTACTGGACAACCACCGCAAGGAATGGGAGTTCGGCGTGCTGTTCGTGCGGCTGTTCCGCTCCCTCGACGCCATCCTCGGACATGGCGACCAGGCCCGGCTGTGGCTGGCCAATGACAACCTCGCGCTGGGCGGCAAGCCGCTCGAACTGATCCGCACTACCGAAGGCCTCGTTCGTGTCGTTCACTACCTGGACGCCACCCGCGGTCGCATCTGAGCGCAAGCCGTTTGCGCTCACGTTGTGGCGGGCGGTGGAAGCCCAGCATGTGGTTTCCACGATGCCGCTGGTCGACAGCCTCGAAGAGCAGGCTGTGCTGGAAGCCGTGCTCGATGCCGGCAAGCCGGCAGTCCCCTCCTACGCCCGCCATCTTCACTATCTGCTGTTCACGCCGTTCCGCTATCCGCCGTCGCCGTGGGGCTCGCGCTTTCGCGCGGCCCACGATCCCGGCGTGTTCTATGGCGCGGACGAGATCCGCACCGCCTGCGCGGAACTGGGCTACTGGCGCTGGCGCTTCCTGCGCGACAGCCCCGCGCTGCCGCGCATCGATGCGCGCGCGCAGACCTTGTTCCAGGTCGGCGTGCGTACCGAAGGCGTTGCGCTGGACGAGGCGCCGTTCGCACGCGACGCCGCGCAATGGCAGGACCCGGTGCACTACGACGGCTGCCAGGCCTTTGCCCGTGTCGCGCGCGAGGCCGGACTCGGGCTGATCCGCTACCGCTCGGTGCGCGATCCCGGTCAGGGCCACTGCGCCGCAGTGCTGACGCCGCTGGCCTTCTCCGCGCCGGCGCCGCTGGTCACGACCACCTGGATGCTGACGGTGCGGCCCGACCGCGTGATCTGGCAACGGGACGATCTGCTGCAACGCGAGAATTTCGAGTTCGAGGCGGCGATGTGGGAACGCCCGAACGGCAATGCGGCGCCCGTGACCGCTTGAAATGCGGCACGCGATACTTCGGTCAAAGCTGCTGTTGCATTGCGAAAGCGTTTGCCATATAATCACTTCTTCGACGGACGCGGGGTGGAGCAGTCTGGCAGCTCGTCGGGCTCATAACCCGAAGGTCGCAGGTTCAAATCCTGCCCCCGCAACCAACCGATCGAAGCCGGCGACAGCGTCGCAAGAATCCACCGCCCCCGAGGCGGTTTTTTTACGCCCTTCGCTTGCCCCTCCCCCTCAAGGTCCTGCCCCCTCGGGCACGTTACCGCCGGCGCCCTTGCCGCAAGCGGCTCCGGCGTAATGCGCGAGCCCGTGGCCCAATGACCAGTTCTCCTTCGCCACCTCGACCAGGCTGACGAACACATCCTCCGGTCGGATACCGGGGCGATCGCCGAGCAAGTCGGCGGTGCGCCGGAACAGCGCCTTCTTCTGCTCCAACGTGCGCGTGTTGTTGGCCGTGATCTGGATGAAGACCAGGTCGTCGCTGCGCGCGACGCCGAGACAGGACGCGCCATAGCGAAAGTTCGCCGGCTCATGCTCGGTGATGGTCATGAATTGATCGTCTTCGGGCACATTGAACGTTTCCCGCAGTGCGCGATAGACGCTATCGAAGATGGCCTGGCGATACGCGTCCGGCTTTCCGGCACGCATCGCGATATGGACGAGCGGCATGGCGGCTCCCTGGTGGTTTCGTGCTGCCATCCTATTTATTTCGCTATGCTATGGACAGTTATTTCATCGATAAGAGATTGAAATGAAGAGCCGGCCTCTGGATCTCGATGCCGTCCAGGCCTTTGTCCGCATCGCCGAGCTTGGCAGCTTCACGCTGGCCGCCGAAGCGATGCAAACCACGCAGGCCGCGGTCAGCCTGAAACTGAAACGGCTGGAAGACAGGCTGGGCTTCCGGCTGATCGAGCGCACGCCCCGCTACGTCGAGCTTTCCGCGAGCGGAGCGGCGTTTCTGGAACACGCCCGCGAACTGCTGGAAGCGCACGATCGCGCGTTGTCTGTTCTGGCCGGCGGGCGCCAGCGGCTGACCATCGGCATCAGCGACCATGTCGCCGGCCCCGAGCTGCCCACGCTGATCGCCCGCATGAATGCCCAGGATCCGGAGTTGCTGATCGAGATCCGCATCGGTTCGTCGGGCGAACTGCTGCAGAGCTTCGACCGCCGCGAACTCGATACGGTGATCGTCCGGCTGCATGCGGGTCGCAGCGACGGGCAATTGCTGGCCGAAGAGAAATTCGGCTGGTTCGCCGCACCGGGCTGGCAGCATCGGGCAGACGAGCCGCTGCCGCTTGCCACGCTGGCCGAGCCGTGCGGCGTGCGCGCGATGGCGGCGCAGTGCCTCGATGCGGCAGCCGTGCCCTGGCAGGAGATCTTTGTCGGCGGCGGCGTCGCGGCCGTGGCCGCGGCGGTGATGGCGGGGCTGGGCGTGGCAGCGCTGGCGCCGCGCATGCTTCCGTTCGGCGCGCTCGAGGTAGGCGCCCGCCTGGGTTTGCCCGAGTTGCCGCGTTTGCCGATCGTGCTGCATTCGCGCGTCAGGGACGGCCGGCCGCGGGATGCGCTGGCCGCGCTCGGTGCCGCGTTCCGCAGCGCGGTGCGCGGCTAGGCTGCCTGTGCGGCGCCGTCGTTCGGGATCGCCCTGACGCCCCCGGGCCCGGTGATAAACTGCGCCCATTCCTCCCGGACCGAATCCATGAAATTCTGCTCGAACTGCGGCCATGCGGTCGTGCTGCGCATTCCCGATGGCGACAACCGGCCGCGCCATCTCTGCGATCAATGCGGCGCCATCCATTACGTCAATCCGCGCAATGTGGTCGGCACGGTTCCGGTCTGGGAAGACAAGATCCTGCTGTGCAAGCGCGCGATCGAGCCCCGCTACGGATTCTGGACGCTGCCGGCGGGCTTCATGGAGATCGGCGAGACCACCGCGCAGGCCGCCGCACGCGAGACGCTGGAGGAAGCCGGCGCCCGCGTGCAGATCGGCGAGCTGTTCTCGATGCTGAACGTGCCGCACGTGCATCAGGTCCATCTGTTCTATCTGGCCAGGCTGGAAGATCTCGATATCGCGCCGGGCGAGGAAAGCCTCGAGGTCAAGCTGGTCGACGAGGCCGACGTGCCCTGGGACGAGCTGGCCTTCCCCACGGTGATCCACACGCTGCGCTGCTTCTTCGCCGACCGCGCCGCCGGCCGCATCGCCGACGGCAGCTTCCGGCTGCATACGCTCGATATCGACAAGCCGATGCGCCCGCTGTCGGCGCGCGCGACGGTGGAGCCCTGAACGCAGGGCACGCCGCCACGGCCCGCCATGCCCACCAAGGCCGCCCCCTCCCGGTTCAACCGCTGGTTCGCCCCCGCCTCCGCCCGCGCATGATCGCCTGGCTCGACCCGCACGATCCGTTTCCCCCGGTCGATGCCGCGCTGGGCCCCGACTCCGAAGCCCCCGGCCTGCTGGCCGCCAGCCGCGACCTGACCCCGCAGCGCCTGCTGCTGGCCTACCGCCATGGCATCTTTCCCTGGTATGCGCAGGGCCAGCCGGTGCTGTGGTGGAGCACCGATCCGCGCATGGTGCTCGACCCGGCTGCGCTGCGGGTCTCGTTGAGCCTGCGCAAGACGCTCAAGCGCGTGCTGCGCGAAAACGACTGGCAGATCCGCGTGGACGACGATTTCGCATCGGTGATGCGCGCCTGCGCCGAGACCCCGCGCGCGGGCCAGCACGGCACCTGGATCACGCCGGAGATCGTCGAGGCCTATGGCGCGCTGCACGCGCGCGGCATGGCCCATTCGGTCGAGACCTGGTACCGCGGCGAGCGCGTCGGCGGCCTGTACGGCGTGGCGCTCGGCCGCATGTTCTACGGCGAGTCGATGTTCGCGCGCCGCACGGACGCGTCGAAGATCGCCCTGGCGGCGCTGTGCGGCTTCCTCGCCGGCCACGGGGTGACGATGATAGACTGCCAGCAGGAAACCGAGCACCTCGCCTCGCTGGGCGCGCGGCCGATTCCGCGCAGCGAGTTCGTCGCGCATCTGCGCACGGCGACCGCGCAGCCGCAGATCGTGCCCTGGCGGTTCGACAAGACGGTGCTCGAATGGTGGACACGGGCGCGCGACGCTGAACGCTAGCGCCTCGCGCTCCGACCGCGGCAGCACCCGACGGCAGCACCCGATCATGAGCAAGCTCAAGGAATTGCCCCTTTCCGCGCTGCAGTTCTATGCAACGGCGCCCTACGCTTGCAGCTATCTCGAAGGCCGCATGGCCCGCTCGCAGGTGGCCACCCCCGCGCACCTGATCAATGCCGACGTCTATTCCCGCCTGGTCCGCGCCGGCTTCCGGCGCAGCGGCGTCTTCACCTATCGCCCCTATTGCGACGATTGCCATGCCTGCACGCCGTGCCGGCTGGCGGTCGACCAGTTCGAGCCGGACCGCAGCCAGCGCCGCGCCTGGCAGCGCCACCGCCATCTGCAGGCGCTGGTCGCGCCGCTGACCTACGTCGAGGAACACTACGCGCTGTATCTGCGCTACCAGTCGATGCGCCATGCCGGCGGTGGCATGGACCAGGACAGCCGCGACCAGTACGAACAGTTCCTGCTGCAGAGCCGCGTCAATTCGCGGCTGGTCGAATTCCGTGATCCGGCAGACGCCGCCGAGCCGGGCAAGCTGCGGATGGTCAGCATGATCGACGTGCTCGACGACGGCCTGTCGTCGGTCTACACGTTCTACGATCCGCTGCAGCCCAAGACCAGCTACGGCACCTACAACATCCTGTGGCAGATCGAGCAGACCCGCGAATTGGGCCTGCCTCACCTTTATCTCGGCTACTGGATCGCCAACAGCCGCAAGATGGCCTACAAGGCGCGCTTCCAGCCGCTGCAGGTGCTGGTCGGCAACCAGTGGCGGCCGTTCGAGGCCGACGCCGCCTGAACGCGCACGCCCCCGCGCCGGCCTGGCGCTGGCGGACTGCCGGCGTCCCAAGCGCCGCTGCCGTTACAATATCGCCCTGACCGCGCCGCGATCCGCCCGCGGTGCATTCCGGTACTGCCCGCCGCTCTCCGACAGGTCGCCCGGTACCGGTTCCCTGCCCCGATTCTCTGTCCTTCCCTGCCCCGATTTCCGCCGTGCTCAACGCGCTCTATCCCCTGTTTCGTCCCGCCCTGTTCTCGATGGACGCCGAGGACGCTCACCATCTGACTCTCGACAATCTGCGCCGCGCGCAGCGCCTTGGACTGGCCGGCTGCCTCGGCAACCGCATCGACGACGATCCGCGCACCGTGATGGGCGTGCGCTTCCCGAATCCGGTCGGACTCGCTGCCGGTCTCGACAAGGACGGCGCCTATATCGACGGCCTGGCCGCGTTCGGCTTCGGCTTCATCGAGGTCGGCACGGTGACGCCGCGCCCGCAACCGGGCAATCCGCGCCCGCGCATGTTCCGGCTGCCGAAGGCCGAGGCGCTGATCAACCGGATGGGCTTCAACAACGGCGGCGTCGACGCCTTCGTCGCGAACGTCAACGCGTCGCGCTGGAAGGCCGAAGGCGGCGTGCTGGGACTGAACATCGGCAAGAACGCCGACACGCCGATCGAGCGCGCGGTCGACGACTATCTGTACTGCCTGGAGCGCGTCTATCCGCATGCGAGCTACGTGACCGTCAACATCTCGTCGCCCAATACCAAGAACCTGCGCCAGCTGCAGGGCGCGAGCGAGCTCGACGGCCTGCTGTCCGCGCTGAAGACCGCGCAGCAGCGGCTGGCCGACCAGCACCGGCGCTACGTGCCGCTGGCGCTGAAGATCGCGCCCGATCTCGACGCCGACCAGATCGGCAATATCGGCGACGCGCTGGTCCGCCATCGCATCGACGGCGTGATCGCCACCAACACGACGATCTCGCGCGAGGCCGTCAAGGGCCTGCCGCACGCCGAGGAAGCCGGCGGCCTGTCGGGCCGCCCGGTGTTCGATGCGTCGACCGCGGTGGTGCGCGCGCTGCGCGCGGTGGTCGGCGACGCGCTGCCGATCGTCGGCGTCGGCGGCATCTTCGACGGCGCGCAAGCGCGCGCCAAGATCGACGCGGGCGCGCAGCTGGTGCAGCTCTACACCGGGCTGATCTACCGCGGCCCGGCGCTGGTCAAGGAATGCGCGGCCGCGCTGCGCGCTTGATGTCCGCTCGATGCGCGCCTGACGCGGGCTTGCCGGCCCGCTGATGCGCCCGTCCCTTTCGTCCCGCCCCATTCAAAGGAATACCGCATGGAAACGATCCGACTAGGCCAGAGCGATTTGCAGGTCTCGCGCATCTGCCTCGGCACGATGACCTTCGGCGAACAGAACACCGAGGCCGAAGGCCACCAGCAGCTCGACTATGCGTTCTCGCGCGGCATCAACTTCATCGATACCGCGGAGATGTACCCGGTCAAGCCGCGCGCCGAGACCTATGGCCGCACCGAGCAGATCGTCGGCAGCTGGCTCAAGCGCCAGCCGCGCGACCGCATCGTGCTGGCCACCAAGGTCGCCGGCCCGGCGCGCATGCCGTGGATCCGCAACGGCGGCGACCTGACGCCGCACAGCATTCGCGCCGCCGTCGACGAGTCGCTGAAGCGCCTGCAGACCGACTACATCGACCTGTACCAGATCCACTGGCCCGCCCGTAACGCGCCGATCTTCGGCCAGAAGCAGTTCGATCCGTCGCGCGAGCGCGCCTGCACCAGCATCGCCGCGCAGCTCGATGCGATGGCCCAGCTGGTGCGCACCGGCAAGATCCGCTACGTCGGCGTGTCGAACGAAACGCCGTGGGGCATCGCCGAATTCGTCAAGCAGGCGGAGCTGCACGGGCTGCCGCGCATCGCCACGGTGCAGAACCCCTACAACCTGGTCAATCGCAGCTTCGAGCAGGGCCTGGACGAAGCCTGCTACCGCACCGGCGTCAGCCTGCTGGTCTACAGCCCGCTGGCGTTCGGCCAGCTGACCGGCAAATACCTGAAGGCCAACACCGCGCAGCCCACCTTCGACGCCTCGGCGCAGGGCCGGCTGACGCGCTTCCCGGCCGACTGGAGCCCGCGCTATCTGCGCCCGGAGACGCTGGCGGCCAGCGCGCGCTACGTCGAGCTGGCACGCGCGCATGGCCTGTCGCCGGCCACGCTGGCGCTGGCCTGGTGCTATTCGCGCTGGTTCGCGCACAGCACGATCATCGGTGCGACCACGCTGGCGCAGCTGCAGGAAAACATCGATGCCTGGGGCGTGCGGCTGCCGGATGAGGTGCTGGCCGGCATCGAGCGGATCCACGCCGAGATTCACAATCCGGCGCAATAACACGTCCAGTGAATCGGCCCGGAAACCCGACCTCGGTGGGGGTTCCACACCGCGCCGCAACAAGGCACCGCGGGCCGGGGAAGTGGTATCCTCGCGGGCTTGACGCCGCCCCGCGGCAGGTGCGCGAACCGCGCGCGCCGGCCGGCGATCCACTGGAACCACCGAGGCACAGGGGCGGCCGACCCGAACGAAACCCACAACCAAATATTCGAGGGGAGATTCGACCATGACCATGCTGAAAACTTCGACCAAGACCCTGCTGGCCGGCGCCGTTGCGCTGGCCCTGCTGCACGGCGGCGCGGTGAACGCGCAGACCGTCAAGGTGCTCTCGATCGTCGATCACCCCGCGCTGGACGCGATCCGCGACGGCGTGCGCGCAGAACTGAAGACGGCCGGCTACGACGCCGACAAGAACCTGAAGTGGGAATACCAGAGCGCGCAGGGCAATACCGGCACCGCCGCGCAGATCGCCCGCAAGTTCGTCGGCGACCAGCCGAACGCGATCGTCGCGATCGCGACGCCGGCCGCGCAGGCCGTGGTCGCCTCGACCAAGACCGTGCCGGTCGTCTACTCGGGCGTCACCGATCCGGTCGCGGCACAACTGGTCAAGGGCTGGCAGGCCAGCGGCACCAACGTGACCGGCGTGTCCGACAAGCTGCCGCTGGACAAGCAGGTCGCGCTGATCAAGCGCGTGGTGCCCAAGGCCAAGACCGTCGGCATGGTCTACAACCCGGGCGAGGCCAACTCGGTCGTGGTGGTCAAGGAACTGAAGACGCTGCTGGCCAAGGAAGGCCTGACGCTGAAGGAAGCCGCCGCGCCGCGTACCGTCGATATCGGTCCGGCGGCCAAGAGCCTGGTCGGCAAGGTCGACGTGATCTACACGAATACCGACAACAACGTGGTGTCGGCCTACGAGGCGCTGGTCAAGGTCGCCAACGAATCGAAGGTGCCGCTGGTGGCCGCCGATACCGACAGCGTCAAGCGCGGTGCGATCGCGGCGCTGGGCATCAACTACGGCGACCTGGGCGTGCAGACCGGCAAGATCGTGGTGCGCATCCTGAAGGGCGAGAAGCCGGGCGCGATCCCGTCCGAGACCAGCGACAAGCTGGAGCTGTTCGTCAACACGACGGCCGCCGAGAAGCAAGGCGTGACGCTGTCGCAGGACCTGATCAAGGAAGCCAAGCAGGTCATCAAGTAATGACGCCATGACGACCCGCCGCCCGGCTGCCGGCACGCCGCGCAGCGGGCGGCTGGCCGGCGCCACGCCCTACCCGGCCACGCGCCGACGCCGCTGGTTGCAGCCTGCGGCCCGCCCAGGCGCTTGATCCGCCGGCGGCAGCCGCGCCAGTCAGCACGCCCGGCCACCGGCGGGCGCGCATACCGCAACAGGATTCACCATGTCCCTCTTCTCCCTTCTGGGCGCGCTGGAGATCGGCCTGATCTTCAGCCTCGTCGCCCTCGGGGTGCTGATCTCCTTCCGCATCCTCAATTTCCCCGATCTGACCGTCGATGGCAGCTTTCCGCTGGGCGGAGCCGTCGCGGCCACGCTGATCGCCATGGGCCAGGACCCGTTCCTCGCCACGGCGCTGGCCATCGTCGCCGGCGCGATCGCCGGCCTGATCACCGGCTGGCTCAATGTCCGGCTCAAGATCATGGACCTGCTGGCGTCGATCCTGATGATGATCGCGCTGTACTCGATCAATCTGCGGATCATGGGCCGGCCCAACGTGCCGCTGATCACCGAGCCGACGATGTTCACGGTGCTGCAGCCGGAATGGCTGCCCGACTTCATGCTGCGCCCGCTGGTGCTGGTGGTCATCGTGATCGTCGCCAAGCTCGGCCTGGACTGGTTCTTCTCGTCGCAGCTCGGGCTGGCGATGCGGGCCACCGGCGCCAATCCGCGCATGGCGCGCGCGCAGGGCATCGCCACCGGCCGCGCCACGCTGGCCGGCATGGCGCTGTCGAACGCGCTGGTCGCACTGGCCGGCGCGCTGTTCGCGCAGACTCAGGGCGGCTCCGACATCTCGATGGGCATCGGCACGATCGTGATCGGCCTGGCCGCGGTGATCATCGGCGAGACGATCCTGCCGGCCCGCCGGCTGATTCTGACGACGCTGGCCGTGGTGCTCGGCGCGATCCTCTACCGCTTCTTCATCGCGCTGGCGCTGAACAGCGATTTCATCGGCCTGAAGGCACAGGACCTGAACCTGGTCACCGCGCTGCTGGTGACGGTCGCGCTGGTGCTGCCGGCCACGCGCAAGAAGCTGTTCGGCCGCAAGGCGAATGGAGGCTGACATGCTGCGCGCACAAGACCTGAAGCTGACCTTCAATCCCGGCACGCCGATCGAGACGCGCGCGCTGCGCGGGCTGAGCCTGGAGATTCCGTCGGGCCAGTTCGTCGCCGTGATCGGCTCGAACGGCGCCGGCAAGTCGACCTTCCTGAACGCCATCAGCGGCGACCAGATGGTCGATGCCGGCACCATCACGATCGACGGCAACGACGTCACGCGCAAGCCCGCCTGGGACCGCGCGCCGCTGGTCGCCCGCGTGTTCCAGGACCCGATGGCCGGCACCTGCGAGGCGCTGACGATCGAGGAAAACATGGCGCTGGCGATGGCGCGCGGCTCGCGCCGGGGTTTTCGGCCGGCGCTGAACCGTTCGTCGCGCGAGCTGTTCCGCGACAAGCTGCGGCTGCTGAACCTGGGGCTGGAAAACCGGCTGACCGACCGCATCGGCCTGCTGTCCGGCGGCCAGCGCCAGGCGGTCAGCCTGCTGATGGCATCGCTGCAGCCCTCGCGCATCCTGCTGCTCGACGAGCATACCGCCGCGCTGGACCCGAAGACCGCGGCCTTCGTGCTCGAGCTGACCGCCCGCATCGTCGAGGAAAACAAGCTGACCACGATGATGGTGACCCACAGCATGCGGCAGGCGCTGGACTACGGCCAGCGCACCGTGATGCTGCACCAGGGCCAGGTGGTGCTCGACGTGTCGGGCGACGAACGCAAGGGCCTGGACGTGCCGGACCTGCTGCGCATGTTCGAGCGCAGCCGGCACGAGCAGCTGGACGACGACGCGCTGCTGCTGGGCTGATTTCGCCCCTGCGGCGCGACCAACGTCATTCCCGCGCATGCGGGAATCCAGCGGCTTTAGAAGTCACTGGGTCCCCGCATGCGCGGGGACGACACTGTGGGTTGGCAAAACGAAACCCCGGCCTTGGCCGGGGTTTTTTTGTTGCCGCGTGGATGGAAACTCAGGGGCTCAGGGGCTCAGCACTCAGGCCGTCGCCGCCTTCGCGAGCCAGCGCTCCAGCTGGTCCGTCACCGCGGAGCTGGAAAACGAGCAGCTGTCCTGGGCAAACACCGCCGACATCTCGAGGCGGCGCAGCAGTTCCTCCATCGCCTGGCCGAATACCGGCGGCAGCGTCAGTGCCGGCGCCTGTTCGCGCCACACGCGCACGAGCGCGTCGGCGGGCAACGTACCGGCACGATGGCGGTCCAGCGCTTCTCGCATCGCGCGCAAGGGCGCCTGGTTGGCGGGATCGCTCATGCCTTCGCCCTCCTTTCCTTGTAGAGATCGCGGAAGGTGCGGCCGGTGGGCGCCGGCATGTCGCGCGTATCGGTCCAGCCGCGGCCGCCCAGCGGCAGCTTGGCGATGCGTCCGTCGTTGCGGCCCATGCGCGACAGCACGCTGGCTCCCAGTCGCGTGGCCAGCGCATAGAGCCCCGGCCGCTTGGCGACATAGCCCCAGGCGCGCAGCGCCCAGCGTTCCTGCCACGGCCGCATGCCGCGCTCCATCTGCTTCTCGCGCAGCTTGCGCAGCAGGTCCGACAGCGGGATCGAGGCCGGGCAGACGCGGTTGCACTCGCCGCACAGCGTGGCCGCCTGCGGCAGGTCGATCGCGTTGCCCAGGCCGACATAGCTGGGCGTCAGCACGCTGCCCATCGGCCCAGGATAGACCCAGCCATAGGCATGACCGCCGATCTTCTGGTAGACCGGGCAGTGGTTCATGCAGGCGCCGCAACGGATGCAGCGCAGCATCTCCTGGAAGTCGCCGCCGATCAGGCCGGTGCGGCCGCCATCGACCAGCACGAAGTACATGTGCTCGGGGCCGTCCTGCTCGCCGGGCGCGCGCGGGCCGGTCAGCAGCGAGAAATAGTTCGAAATCGCCTGGCCGGTCGCCGAGCGCGGCAGCAGCCGCATCACGGTGGCCAGGTCCTCCAGCGTCGGCAGCACCTTCTCGATGCCGGTGACGGCGACATGCACGCGCGGCATCACCGTACACATGCCCTCGTTGCCCTCGTTGGTCACCACCGCGACCGAGCCCGTTTCCGCGATCAGGAAGTTGCCGCCGGTCACGCCCATATCGGCCGACAGGAACTCCGGGCGCAGCACCTCGCGCGCTTCCCGCGTCATGTCGGGAATCTCGGTCAGCCGCGGCTTCTGGTGGACCTTGGCGAACAGGTCGGCGATCTCGTCCTTGTCCTTGTGCACCACCGGCGCAATGATGTGCGACGGCGGCTCGGCGTCGTTGATCTGCAGGATGTATTCGCCGAGATCGGTCTCGATGCTCTGCACGCCGAGCTCGCCGAGCACCTCGTTCAGCCGCATCTCCTCGGTCACCATCGACTTGCTCTTGATGACCTTGCGCACGCCGTGACGCTGCGCGATCTCGCCGACCAGCCTTGCCGCGTCGGCGGTCGTCTCGGCAAACAGCACCGTGGCGCCGCGGCGCGTGGCGTTCTCCTCGAAGGTCGCCAGCCAGACGTCCAGATTGGCGAGCGCACGGTCGCGGCGCTCCTTCAGCGCCTCCCGCGTGGCGGCGAAGTCGATGTCCTCGATCGCGGCCGCGCGCGCGGTGACGAACTTGGTCGACAGCTTCTTCAGGTTCTGCTGCAGGCGCTGGTCGGCCAGCTTCTGGCCGGCGCGCGCCTTGAATTCCATGCTGTGCACTTGCATGCGTGGTGGCCTCTTGCGTGGTGCGCGATCGATGCGGGAATGCCGGGATCGGGGATGCGGCGATCAGGCGTCGCCGGCCAGGACCTGCGCGATATGCAGCACGCGGGTGCGCGTATCGCCGGTCCTGCGCAGCCGGCCTTCGATGTTGAGGATGCAGCCCAGGTCGCCGAGCACCACCGCCTCGGCGCCGCTGGCCGCGATATTGGCGCACTTCTCGTCGACGATGGCGGTCGAGATATTGCCGTACTTGACCGCGAACGTACCGCCGAAACCGCAGCAGGCCTCGCAGTCCTTCATCTCGGTCAGCTGCACGCCGGGCAGCTTGCCGAGCAAGGCGCGCGGCTGCTGCTTGACGCCGAGTTCGCGCAGCCCGGAGCACGAGTCGTGGTAGGTCACGTGGCCGGCGAAATTGCTGTCCAGCGAGTCGATGCGGGCGACATTGGCCAGGAAGTCGGTCAGCTCGTAGACCCGCGTGCGCAGGCGCTCGTAGCGGCCGTTCAGTTCGGGATCGTTGCGCAGCAGGTCGCCGTAGTGATGCAGGATCATGCCGCCGCAGGAGCCCGACGGCACCACCACGTAGTCGAACATCTCGAACTCGCGCAGGAATTTCTCGGCCAGGTCGCGCGAGGCGGCGCGCTCGCCGGAGTTATAGGCCGGCTGGCCGCAGCAGGTCTGGGCCTCGGGGACCATGACCTCGTAGCCGGCCTTCTCCAGCAGCTTGAGTACCGAAAAGCCGATCTCCGGCCGCATCAGGTCCACCAGACAGGTGACGAACAGACCGACTCGCATGGGGATTCCTACCTTTTTCCAGACCCAAAACCTCGCAATTATGCGCTTCTGCGCAGCGGTTCCGCCACTGCGGCGCGCCGCCACCGGCGCTTTTGTCGGCCGCCACCGTCCTTCCGGGGCCTTTTGGCGCCCCATTCTGGGGCGCATTGATGTGCAGAATGCCCGACTATGACATTTCACGTATTGAAATTTTCACGATGCGAGATAGAATCAGGCAGTCGCTTAATTTGCCGCATGGCAACAATTTCCCCATGGCTGAAGCAGAAAAGGAACCCGGCAAGACGTCGATCCAGGTGATCGAGCGGATGATGACGCTGCTCGATGCGCTCGCGCGGCATGCCGATCCGGTCAGTCTGAAGGAACTCTCCCAGGCTACCGGTCTGCATCCCTCGACGGCGCACCGCATCCTCAACGACATGGTCGCGTGCCGCTTCGTCGACCGCTCCGATCCGGGCAGCTACCGGCTCGGCATGCGGCTGCTGGAACTGGGCAATCTGGTCAAGGCCCGGCTGTCGGTACGCGAGGCGGCGCTGGCACCGATGCGCGCGCTGCACCGCGTCACCGGCCAGACCGTCAACCTGTCGGTGCGCCAGGGCGACGAGATCGTCTATATCGAACGCGCCTACAGCGAGCGCTCCGGCATGCAGGTGGTGCGCGCCATCGGCGGCCGCGCCCCGCTGCACCTGACCTCGGTCGGCAAGCTGTTCCTCGCCGCGGACGAGGTCGCACGGGTGCGCAACTACGCCACCCGCACCGGCCTGGCCGGACATACCCGTACTTCGATCACCGACCTGTCGAAGCTGGAGCGTGAGCTGAACTGGGTCCGCACCAACGGCTATGCGCGCGACAACGAGGAGCTCGAACTCGGCGTGCGCTGCATCGCGGCGGGCATCTACGACGACTCGCGCCGGCTGGTCGCCGGCCTGTCGCTGTCGGCCCCGGCGGATCGCCTGCAGGACAGCTGGCTGCAGAACCTGAAGGAAACGGCGTTGCAGATTTCGCGCGGCATGGGCTATACCGCCGATAGCGACGTGTAGCGACGTGTAGGGGCGCGTGCAGGGGCGCGTGTAGGGGCGCGCAGTCTTCCGCCGCCCCGCACGCCACGCCCCGGAGCGCGACGCCACGCGCCGCGCCCTTCCCGATTTCGACAGACAGCACACGACGAGATGCAAGACTCCGGTTTTCTGCCGCGCCTGCTCGAGGCGCTGGGACCCGATGTGGTGACCACCGATGCGCAGGCGATCGCGCCCTGGCTCAGCGACTGGCGCGGAATCTACCGGGGCGATGCCCAGGCCGTGGTCCGGCCCCGCAATACCGACGAAGTCGCGCGCTGCCTGGCGCTGTGCCAGCAGTGGCGCGTGCCGGTGGTGCCGCGCGGCGGCAATACCGGCCTGTGCGGCGGCGCGACGCCCGACGATCGCCCCGCCAACGTGGTGCTGAGCCTGGACCGGATGAACGCGATCCGCTCGGTCGATACCATCGCCAACACGATGGTCGCCGAGGCCGGCTGCATTCTCGGCAATCTGCGCCGCGCCGCCCATGACGCGGACCGCCAGTTGCCGCTGTCGCTGGCCGCCGAGGACTCGTGCCAGATCGGCGGCAACCTCGCCACCAATGCCGGCGGCGTCAACGTGGTCCGCTACGGCATGGCGCGCGAGCTGGTGCTCGGACTGGAAGCGGTGCTGCCGGACGGCGAGGTCTTCCACGGACTACGCACGCTGCGCAAGGACAACACCGGCTACGACCTGAAGCAACTGCTGATCGGGTCCGAAGGCACGCTGGGCGTCATCACAGCGGTCGCGCTGCGGCTCCTGCCGCGCACCGATCAACGCGCCGTGGTGCTGGCCGCGGTGGAGTCGCCGCAGCAGGCGCTGCAGCTGTTCTCGCTGCTGTACTCGCGTTGCGGCGCACGGCTTCAGGCCTTCGAATTCTTCACCGGCCCCTGCCTGGATCTGGTGCTGACGCATGCGGAAGGCGTGCAGGAGCCCTTCGCCGACCGCCATCCGGCCTATGTGCTGGTCGAACTGGCCGACACCACCGACGAGGCGGGACTGAATTCGCTGCTCGAAGCGACCATCGGCGACGCGCTGGAACAGGGCCTGTGCCTCGACGCCGCGGTATCGGCGTCGCTGAGCCAGGTCCACGCGATGTGGAAGCTGCGCGAGGAAATCTCCGAAGCCCAGCGCGCCGACGGCCCGCATCTGAAGCACGACATCTCGCTGCCGATCGAATCGATCCCGGTGTTCATGGCGCGGATGGAGGCACGGCTGCAGCGGCTCGACGCCGCGATCCGCCCCTTCGTGTTCGGCCACTTCGGCGACGGCAACCTGCACTACAACCTGTCGCGCCCGGCCGGCGCACCGAAGGACTGGGCGACGACCCACGGCGAGGCCGTCACGGCCGAGGTATTGGACGAGGTGATGCGCCATGGCGGCAGCATCAGCGCGGAGCACGGCATCGGCCAGCTCAAGCGCGAGTATTTCCACCGCTACAAGGATCCGCTCGAGCTGCGGCTGATGGTCGGCATCAAGCGGCTGCTCGATCCGGCGGGGATCATGAATCCGGGCAAGCTGCTGTGATCGGCTGAACCAAGCCGGTTGCTTGACCGCCTGGCCGGCCCTGAAACGACGACGCGCCCTCGAGGGGCGCGTCTTTCGTTGCGGGACGGGCTTGCGTCCTGCGGTTCGGTCCAGCTCAGCTCAGGCCAGCTCAGATGCCGCGAGCCTGCTGCGACGTCAGCACGTAATGCGGCGAGTTGGCCGGACCTTGCGTCAGGTTCGGCGTGCTCGGGAAGCGGTTCGGCGCCGACGGCGGCGAATGCTCTAGCCAGTCGCGCACGCGGTTGGCATCGGCAAAGCGCGTCAGGTTGCCGGACGAGTCCAGGAACACCATCACCACATCGCGGCCGCCGACGCGTGCCTGCATCACCAGGCAGCGCCCCGCTTCCGAGATGAAGCCGGTCTTCTGCAGGCCGATGTCCCAGTTGCCGCCGCGCACCAGGCGATTGGTGCTGACGTAGTGCTGGGTGCGGCCAAGCACGTTGACCTCATGCTCGGTCTGCGTCGAGAACGCGCGGATGGTCGGATTGCGATAGGCCGCCTTGACCAGCCGGGCCAGGTCCAGCGCCGACGAGACATTGCTGCTCGACAGCCCGCTCGAATCGACGAAGTGGGAGTCGTTCATGCCCAGTTCGCGGGCCTTGCGGTTCATCGCCTGCACGAAGGCCGGCAGCCCGCCCGGATAGTGGCGGCCGAGCGCCGAGGCGGCGCGGTTTTCCGACGACATCAGGGCCAGCAGCATCAGTTCCTGCCGGGTCAGCTGCGTGCCGAAGCGCAGACGCGAGCTGCTGTGCTTCTCGGTGTCGCGGTCCTCTTCGGTGATGGTCAGCACCTCGTCCATCGGCAGGCGTGCGTCCATCACCACCAGCGCGGTCATCAGCTTGGTGATCGACGCGATCGGCAGCACCGCGGCCGCGTTCTTCTGGAACAGCACTTCGTTGGTGTTCTGGTCCATCACCAAGGCGACGCTGGAGCGCAGCGACAGCGCATCGTCGGTATCGCGCAGTCCGAGCGCCTCGCCCAGCGACGGGCGCGACGGCGGCGTATAGGCGGCGCGCACCGGGGCGGCCTGGCGCTGGACCAGAATGACCTTGCGCTTGCCATTCTTCGAAACGATGACCTTGCGGCTGCCGGTCTTGGCCACCGTCGAGCGCTTCGACACGCTGCTGGCCTTGGCGGACTTGGTGGATTTCGACGATTTAGCCGAGGATTTTTGGAGTTTGACGACCTTTTCGGTCTTTTTAGCGGATTTAGACGACTTACTCGCCGCCTCCGCCATGGGCGCGGCAATCAGCGCCGCCGACACCAGCATGGTCGCTGCCACCGAGGGCAGAGGCAGGGTGCCGAGAAATCTCAGGAATGGGAGGTCGAACCGGGACATGATTCTCGGGCGCGCATCGGGAATGGCGCCAGTGTAGAAAAAAAAGAATTTGTTAGCAAGATTAATGACTTACACAGCGGACTTAAAGCTTCGATTACAGACATTTCCGTAATGCGAAAAATAAGACGCTTGCAGCACATGAAAATCTGCATGACGCGGCCTCCCGGCCCGGCAATCTTCCGCCCTGCGCACGCGCATGCCTTACTAACGTCAGTTCTGGCGAGAAATTGAGTGGCCGGCGCAAAGTCGGCCGCGTCATCTGGATCAGCAACGCGCGGAACCGCGTTCCGGTTCACATCCGCACCGCAACATTCGCCGCGCGGCGCGCCGGCTGCCCTGCCCCCGATACCGGGCGCCAGGGACAGGCCGGTACGGCACCTGCGCGCGCTCACGTTCACGCTCCCTACCGATCCACAGCCGCCACCAGCAGCGGCTCGAGTGCCTTGCGCAACGGCTCAGGCAAGGCGACCGGGCGGCGCGTCTGGCGGTCGACGTAGACATGCACGAAGTGCCCCTGCGCGGCGGCGCTGTCATCGCCCTCGCGAAACAGCCCCACCTCGTAGCGCACACTGCTGTTGCCGAGCCGCGCGACGCGCAGACCCGCGATCACCGTTTCGGGAAAGCTCAGCGAGGCGAAGTAGTTGCACTGCGTCTCGATGACCAGCCCGATGGTGTCCCCTGCCTCGATGTCGAGCACGCCGCGCTCGATCAGGTAGCGATTCACCACGGTGTCGAAATAACTGTAGTAGACAACGTTGTTGACGTGGCCATAAACATCGTTGTCCATCCAGCGCGTCGTGATCGGCAGGAAGTGGCGATAGCAGTCGCGGGTCTGGGCTTGCGGCTTCATGGCGGGGAAAGAGCAATAACGGTGGGCGGAAGGAGGGTTGCGCGCGGGCCGGTCAAGCGCGGCGCGACGGCGCCGCCGCGCCGCGCATCACCAGCGCGACGCCGGCCGCCGCGAGCGCCATGCCGGCCGCGGCCATCGGCGGAAAGCGTTCGTCGAACAACAGCCAGGCCATCACGGCGGTGGTCGGCGGCGTCAGGTACATCAGGCTCGATACGCTGGTGGCGGCGCCGCGCCGGATCAGCACGAACAGCAGCGAGATCGCGCCGATCGACAGGGCCACGATCGACCAGGCCAGCGCGCCGACCATCTCGAGGTTCCAGTCGACTTCGCGCGTTTCGAACAGGAACATCCAGGGCAGGCAGGCCAGCGCCGCCGCGGTGAACTGGATCAGCGAGCCCATGCGCAGATCGAACACCGGGCAGCGATGCTTCTGATACAGCGTGCCGACGGTGATCGACAGCAAGGCGCCGACCGCGAGCAGCACGCTGAACGGCGTCGCCGAGCCGGCCGACAGCTTGCCGGCCACCACCAGGCCGACGCCGACGATGCCGAGCAGCAGGCCCAGCCACTGCCAGCCGCGCAGGCGTTCGCCGAGACGCAGCGAAATCAGCGCCGTCAGCAGCGGCTGCATGCCGACGATCAACGCGGCCATGCCGGCCGGCATGCCGAGCTTGACCGCGGCCCAGACCCCGCCCAGATAGCCGGTCTGCAACAGCAGCCCCGCCAGCGCAATGCGCCCGATCATGGCCCAATCCACATGGCCATCGCGACGAGGCAGCGGCACGCGCGCCAGCACGACGAACGGCACCATCAGCACCACCACGCCGGCAAAGCGCAGGAACAGAAAGGTCATCGGCTCGGCATGCGGCATGCCGTACTTGGCGACGATAAAGCCGGTGCTCCAGATCAGCACGAACAGCCAGGGCATCGACACCAGCCACGCATTGGTGCCGTCTGACGCGGTTCGGCCCGCGCTGGCCTCTGACGCCGGCCTCACGCACGCCCCTTCATGGGTGCGCCGATGTCGAACGGATTGGGACGCAATGGAATCGCGATGCGGACAAAACGGCTGCGGGAGGCTTGGCGGGACATCGGCAACAAGGGCGGAACGGGCGGGCCGCGCGGCGATCAGGCATATCGCCCTGCCCGGCCATGCGTTGAATGGAATGGGCGATGGTAGCACCGGCCAGTTCGTCACGTCGCCCGAGGCCCCGCAGGTGATCGGGCAGTCGCAATGTGGCGAAGCCGCCCGAGGGTTTACCCCAGACCGGTTGTGCGATGCACAAAAACCGCTTGACACACCAAACATGGTCCATACAATACGGAATTGTTGCGACGCACCATGAATCGAAAAGACGGTTTCCGGCCGGCCAAATCGAGTCGTTGGAGCGCACGCACAAACCATTAACGCGCCTGGGCTGGCCACCGCAACGTCACGGCCTTGACATCTAGGCGACCTATTTTTTGAGTTCGCTTGAACTCGACTTCATTTGATGGAGACCAGCATGTCCTTTACCCCCGAACAAGTTGCCGCCGCCCACAAAGCCAATCTGGAAACCCTGTTCGGTTTGACCACCAAGGCCTTCGAAGGCGTGGAAAAGCTGGTCGAGCTGAACATGCAAGTGGTCAAGACCACGCTGGCTGAAAACGTCGAGCACGCCAAGCGCACGCTGACCGCCCGCGACGCCCAGGAACTGCTGGCGCTGCAGGTTTCGCTGATCCAGCCGGTCGCCGAAAAGGCCGTCGCCTACAGCCGCCACGTGTACGAAATCGCGGCCGACACGCAGTCGGAATTCACCCGCGTCGCCGAGGCCCAGCTGGCCGAAAGCTCACGCAACGTGCAAAGCCTGGTCGACAACTTCGCCAAGAACGCCCCGGCCGGTTCGGAATCGACCGTGGCCATCGTGAAGTCGGCCATCTCGGCCGCCAACAACGCCTACGAGTCGGTCCAGAAGGCTACCAAGCAAGCCGTCGAAATCGCCGAAAGCAATTTCCAGGCGGCCGCCACCGCCGCGACCAAGGCCGCCCAGCAAGCGAGCGCCACCGCCCGCACCGCTGGCAAGAAGACCACCGCAGCCTGATCGCGCTGAACGGTGCCCCGCTCGCGGGGCACCCGGTCGACGCTGACCTCCGAAGCCCGGCATTGATGCCGGGCTTTTTTATTGCCTCTGGCACCGCAATTAGCGCATTCGAACTTCAGCCCGGGATCGTCACAGTCGTACAACGTTCGGACGCTGCATCGCAACGATCATCGCCGCCTTTCGCCAGGCGATCCGGTTGCGCTTCGCAGTCAGTTTGTCATGGTGATGCCAGGGCGGCTGGTGCATCCGTCGCTTGCGATTTATATCCGAACAGGTATAAATCGTGCCCGACGAACGCAAGCTGTTGTATTGGGAAGGCTCCTCGAAAAAGGACTTCAAAGCATTCCCCATTCCGGTTCAAAAAGACATGGGGGTAGCCCTGTTCGTCGTGCAGTTGGGGCGCACGCCTCCTTCAGCAAAGCCGTGGAAGGGCCTGGGTTCGGGCGTGTACGAACTGGTCGACGATCACTGCGGCGATACCTTCCGGGCCGTATACACGGTCTGCGTCGGCAACGCAGTCCACGTGCTGCGCGCGTTTCAGAAAAAGTCCAAGTCGGGCATCGCCACGCCGCAACCGGATATCGCCTTGATCGAGAAGCGGCTGAAGGCGGTGCTCGCCAGATACGGAAAAAGCGGGAGATCGTGATGCCATGCAATCGCACTAGAACAGGCACGGACGATGTGTTGGCCGACCTCGGATTTGCCGATGCCGAGGAACTGTCGGCAAAAGCGCTGCTGGCGGTCAAAGTCAACGAAGTGATCGACAAGCGAGGGCTCAGCCAGGTCGAAGCCGCCCATATCGTCGGCATGAGCCAGCCAAAGGTGTCGCAGATCCGGCGCTACAAACTCGACAACATCTCTCTGGAGCGCCTGATGCAGGCGCTCGTCTCGCTCGATCAGCACGTGGAAATCGTGGTTCGGCCGGCTCGCCAGTCGGCAGCCGCAGGAATTTTCGTTACAGCCTGACCGCGCCCCGCACTTGTCAGCTTCAGCGCAGCTATATCTGTATTTCGAAAATAATGGCGGTTAATTGCATTCTCAAGTAAAACAAGGCCCGCCATCCCGGCGGGCCCTGCTCCTGTACTGCTACAACCGGCCGCTCAGCGCTTGCGCGGCGGCGGCACGTCCGTGCAGACGCCCTCGTAGATCTCGGCCGCCATGCCGATCGACTCGCCTAGCGTCGGGTGCGGGTGGATGGTCTTGCCGATATCGACCGCATCGGCGCCCATCTCGATCGCCAGGCACACTTCGCCGATCAGGTCGCCCGCATGCGTGCCGACGATGCCGCCGCCGATGATGCGGTGCGTTTCCTCGTCGAACAGCAGCTTGGTGAAGCCCTCGTCGCGGCCGTTGGCGATCGCGCGGCCCGAAGCGGCCCACGGGAAAACGCCCTTGCCGTACTTGATGCCCTGCGCCTTGCACTGTTCTTCGGTCAGACCAGCCCACGCGACTTCCGGATCGGTATAGGCCACCGACGGAATCTGCCTGGCATCGAAGTACGCCTTCTCGCCGTGCGCGGCTTCGGCGGCCACGTGGGCCTCATGCACGGCCTTGTGCGCCAGCATCGGCTGCCCGACGATGTCGCCGATCGCGAAGATATGCGGCACGTTGGTGCGCATCTGGCTGTCGACGTCGATGAAGCCGCGGTCGGTCACCGCGACGCCCGCCTTCTCCGCGCCGATCCGCTTGCCGTTGGGCGAACGGCCCACCGACACCAGCACCAGGTCGTAGCGCTGCGCCTCCGCCGGGGCCTGCTCGCCCTCGAACTTGACGTAGATGCCATCGGCCCTGGCTTCGACGCCGACGGTCTTGGTCTTGAGCATCACGTTGTCGAAGCGATGCTTGTTCATCTTCTCCCAGACCTTGACCAGATCGCGGTCCGCGCCCTGCATCAGGCCGTCGAGCATTTCGACGACATCGATGCTGGCGCCCAGCGTGCTGTAGACCGTGGCCATTTCCAGCCCGATGATGCCGCCGCCGATCACCAGCATGCGCTTGGGGATCTCGCGCAGTTCCAGCGCGCCGGTCGAATCGACGATGCGCGGGTCTTCCGGGATGAACGGCAGTTTCACCGCCTGGCTGCCGGCCGCGATGATGGCCTTGTCGAAACGGATCACCGTCTTCTTGCCGGTGGGATCCTTGCCGTCGCCGCCGGTTTCCTGGACCTCGAGATGATGCGGATCGAGGAAGGTACCGATGCCGCGCACGACCTGCACCTTGCGCGCCTTGGCCATGCCGGCGAGGCCGCCGGTCAGCTTGCCGACCACGGATTCCTTGTACTTGCGCAGCCCGTCCAGATCGATCTTCGCGTCGCCGAACACGATGCCGTGCGCGGCCAGCGCCTTGGCCTCGTCGATGATCGCCGCGTTATGCAGCAGCGCCTTCGACGGGATGCAACCGACATTCAGGCAAACCCCGCCCAGGCTCGCATAGCGCTCGACCAGCACGGTATTCATGCCGAGGTCGGCGCTGCGGAACGCCGCCGAATAGCCGCCGGGGCCGGCGCCCAGCACCAGCATCTCGCACTGGATGTCGGCGCCGCCGGCATGCGTCGCCGCAGCCGGTGCCGGTGCCGGTGCCGGCGATGCTGCCGGCGCGGGCGCCGCAGCCGGGCTCGAAGCAGCCGGAGCCGCCGCGGGTGCGGGTGCGGGTGCGGGCGCTGCCGCCGCGGCCTGCGCCTCGACCGTGCAGATCACCGTGTCCTTGGCGACCTTGTCGCCGACCTTGACCTTGACCTCGACGACCTTGCCGGCCGCCGACGACGGCACGTCCATGCTGGCCTTGTCCGACTCCAGCACGATCAGCGACTGTTCCTGCTCGATCGTGTCGCCGGCCTTGACCAGCACCTCGATCACCTCTACCGCGTCGAAATCGCCGATGTCCGGCACCTTGACTTCGATCACACTCATGCTTTGCTCCTGTGGCCGAGCCGCTTACAGCAGAATGCGGCGGAAATCGGCCAGCAGCTGACCGAAGTAGGTATTGAAGCGGGCCGCCTCGGCGCCGTCGATCACGCGGTGGTCCCACGACAGCGACAGCGGCAGCGTCAGGCGCGGCACGAACTGCTTGCCGTCCCAGACCGGCTTCTGATACGACTTGCAGACGCCCATGATGGCCACTTCCGGCGCATTGATGATCGGCGTGAAGTAGGTACCGCCCAGGCCGCCGAGCGACGAGATCGAGAAGCAGCCGCCCTGCATCTGGTCGGGCTTGAGCTTGCCCTCGCGCGCCAGCTTGGCCAGTTCCGCCATCTCCTGCGCGATCTCGATCACGCCCTTCTTGTCGGCGTCCTTGATCACCGGCACGACCAGGCCATTCGGCGTATCGGCGGCGAACCCGATGTTGAAGTACTTCTTCAGGACGAGGTTGTCGCCGTCGAGCGAGGCATTGAAGTTCGGGAACTTCTTCAGCGCGGCGACCGTGGCCTTGATCATGAAGGCCAGCATCGTGACCTTGACGCCCTGCTTCTCGTATTCCTTGTTCAGCTGCACGCGGAACGCTTCGAGCTCGGTGATGTCGGCCTCGTCGTGATTGGTCACGTGGGGGATCATCACCCAGTTGCGATGCAGGTTCGCGCCCGAAATCTTCTTGATGCGCGACAGCGGCTTGCTTTCGATCTCGCCGTAGCGGGTGAAATCGACCTTCGGCCACGGCAGCAGACCGAGTTCGCCGCCACCGGCACCAGCGGCCGCTTGCGCCGGCGCAGCGGCCTGCCCCGTCATCACGCCCTTGACGTAGCGCTGCACGTCTTCATGGGTGATCCGGCCCTTCGGACCGGAGCCCGGCACGCGCGACACGTCGACGCCGAGTTCGCGCGCGTACTTGCGCACCGACGGGCTGGCATGCGCGGCCTTGCCGCTGACGCCGGCCGGCGCGGCCTGTGCCGCCGGAGCCGGCGCAGGGGCCGCAGCGGCAGCCGGGGCCGCTGCAGCGGCCGGCGCGGGAGACGGTGCCGCGGCAGGCGCGGGAGCGGGAGCGGCAGCCGGAGCAGCACCGGCGCCTTCCAGGATCACGATCAGCGTGCCTTCGGACACGTTGTCGCCGACCTTGACCTTGACTTCCTTGACCACGCCGGCCGATGGCGACGGCACGTCCATCGTGGCCTTGTCCGACTCGAGCGTGATCAGCGATTCCTCGGCATTGACGCTGTCGCCGGGCTTCACGTGGACCTCGATGACCGGCACGCCTTCGTAGTCGCCGATATCGGGCACCTTGACCTCGACGGTGCCGCCACCGCCGGCAGCGGCCGGGGCAGGCGCCGGCGCGGCGGCGGGAGCCGGTGCCGGTGCTGGTGCCG